>NZ_BBWL01000056.1:0-111560 GCF_001463785.1 Aureimonas sp. AU40 | reverse complement strand
ATCGGAATTCGATAAGCGCTTACTGACGACGAATTGGCGTCGCAGTCAAGCGGGTCAACAAGGTGTATAGGGGCTGTGAACGAGGTTTTTCGCCAGTTTCCTTGACATTTTTGCGTCCATGACAGGTTGGCGACAGGTTTATGAGCCTGTGCGTCAGTCTGGATGACACCGCTGGACAAGCAGGTTGGCGAATCTATGATGGGCGCAATGCTAAGCCGGGCCTGGGATTTCACCTCCAGCGCTCGGCAGGCGTAAGCCTCGACTTATGTTCCATAATACGAATTATGCCACAAATCCGGTTTCCCCTGGTTGAAGGGGCGGCCCAGCGCTGATTTTTGGTGGATGTCTGCAACATGGCACTGATTCTCTCCCCCGGCAAGCCCCGAATCTTTGACTCTGAAACTGGAATCGTGCGGGGTGCGATTTGGTGCGCGCTTCGCACCAGAATCAGAATCAACCGTAAACGAGAGCGAAGAAATGTAGGCCCAAAGGCAAAAGGCCCCGGAGCTGGAAACTCCAAGGGCCTTTCAGGAAGAATCACCAGTTTCGCGGCCGGTTGATCTCTTCTGACATGGCGAATCAGACGTGTCAACGCGCCTCCTAGGCGCGATTGAGAGCCTTTGCGCCCACGGAAAGGATCCGATGGGACAGAGAACGGGATGGCGCGCCCTCGCGCCAGCGCCCGAGATGATCGCGTTCAACCTGGCGATCACCAAGGAGGAGATCTATCGAGCGGCGCGGGATGCGTCGTTCGCCCTGGACCTGCGACCGGCCGCTCGCGCCGTGCTCCAGCAGCTCTGCGGGTTCTTTCGAGAGGTCATCGCCGGCCGCGCGCTGGTTTGGCCGTCCAACGAGGTGCTCGGCGAGCGGACGGGTCTGTCCGAGCGCTCGATCCGCTATGCGCTGCGCGACCTCATCCAGGCCAAGCTCATCGCCTCGAAGGACTCGGCCAACGGGAAGCGCTTCGCGATCCGCTCGAGCTCGGGCCAGATCATCGATGCCTTTGGCTTCGATCTCGCCCCGCTCGTGCAACGGCTCGAGGACTTCAAGCTCCTGATCGAGCGCAAACGCGCACAGAAGGCCGCTGACAAGCGTTTGCGTGAGGAGGTCACAATCGCACGCCGGACAGTGCTGGAAGCGCTGGAGAGCGATCCTCGTCGCCTAGATTTCGCGATTTCCAGATTTCGAGACGCCGAAGCGGTCACTCCGAAGCGTGGGCTGGTGCCTGCCGACGTGCGCGACCTGTGGATGACCCTCAAGGAAGACGTCCTTCGTGCCTTCTATGAGACGGGCAATGCCGGCAATCCTTGCCGCCTCATTGAGACAAACAACGATGGAAACCAGCATTCTTGTAACAAGGGCTTCGAGGAGAAGCCTGGTGCGGACGTTTCCGTCTCGGACCTCCTGACGGCCGCGCCCGACGCGAACGCCTTCCTGATAGAGCCCGTGACCAACCGGAGTGAGGCGATCGCAGCCGCGGCGAAGCTGCGCGGGGTGATTGGGGCGAACGCGAGCGTCTGGACGGAGGGTGTCGCGGCGATCGGGCCGTGGAGGACGGCCGTCGCGGTGTTCCTGGTCGTCCAGGCCGCGGAGGATGACCAGCGATCGGGCGCCGGGCGCATTCGAAATCCTGGAGGCTACCTGCGCGCCTATATCCGCATGATCGCCGAAGGACGCATCAAGCTTCCGCTCGAGGTCGAACGGCTGCGCACGCGAAAACGGGCGAGCCCGTGAGCCCGCCCGTCTGGATTTCTGGATTTCCGGAAAGCTATGCGGCCAGCGGCACGCTCTGCTCGTCCGCCTTGTCGTCGCGGAACCGCAGATGACGCGGATGGCGCAGCGAGCCGTCGGGTGTGACCTCGTGGAACTCGACCTCGGAGAGACGGCCGAGCAGCTTGAACCCGACCGTCGAGATCGAGGGATCGACCGTGAAGCCGGGCTTGAAGCCGACCATCGGGTCGATGCCGAGCCGCTTGGCGTCCTCGCACCAGTCGTCGAAGAGCTCCTTGCGCAGCTCGTCCGAGAACCCGCCGCCGACGCGCACATGGACGCCGTCGCGATCGAGGATGAAGCCACCGAAGCCGTCGGCGTTCTTGGTGCCGGGCTCGCCGTTGAAGAAGCCGACGATCGGCAGGTCTTCCGTGTCGCTCGGCTTCACCTTCAGCCAGTCGTGCGACTTCGAGCGCTTGTAGGTGCCGCTCTGGATCTTCACCATCGCGCCCTCGTGGCCTTGGGCGACGAACTTGTCGAAGAGGTTGTAAATCTCCTCGTGCGAGTTGGCGAAGTAGCGCGGGAGCTGCTGGACGCGCGTGACGCCTGCGGCATGGAGTTCCTTGACGAGCTTCTCGACGTTCTGGCGCCGCACCTGATAGCTCGCGGGCTTCTCGCCCTCGAACACGGCCGACGGGAAAACGTCGAACACGTAGAAGATCGCCTCGTCAGCCTGGACCGACTTGCGACGCAGGTCGCCGCTCGTCTGGTTGAATGATCCGGACTTCACCTCGCCGTCGATCGCGATGGCGTCACGGTCATAGCTCGTCTTCGGGAGCGCGGCATAGATCTCCGCGGCGAGGTCGTTCGCCGACGTCATCTCCTGGCCCGAGCGGGTGTAGAACTGCGGCTTCTGCCCCTTCGCCATGTGGACGCCGCGGAAGCCGTCCACCTTGGGCTCGACCGCGACCGGCCAGCTCTTGATCCGCTTCTCCTCGAAGACGTGCGCCCGCATGATCGCGAAAACCGGGATCGTGCCCTCGCGCGCCTTGTTGATCGTGGACGTGTTGATGCCGGCGCGCAGATCCTTCTTCATGATGCGCCGGAGAGCCTCGCCAGCGCGATAGGAGAGCGTGCCGAACACCTTCTCGACCTCGGTGGCCGCTTCCGAGCCGGTGAGCTTGCGCGACGACAGGTTGAGCAGCATCGGCTCGACCCGGCGCATGTCACCATCGCCCTTGCCGAAGCGCACGTCACCGCTCTCGGGCGGCGTGATGCCGAAGGTGATGAACGGGTCGTAGGCGTAGACGACGACCTTGCGGAAGAGCTCGTCCTGGAGCGCCGCCTTGAGGAGGCGCTCCTTTTCGTTGCGGCCGCTTTCGGCAGCGATGCGGTCGAGCTCGTCGACCACCTGTTCGAGATTGCTGAACAAGATCCGTAACCTCTTACTTTACCGAAAGGATGATGTCGGCGATGCGCTCGACCTCGGCCGCGGGCACGCCGCGGAAGGGCGCGAACTCGGCGAGCGAGGCGGCGAGACGGTCACGCTTGGCCTTCGCCTCGCGCTCGAGACCGACCTTGGCGCGGTGCTCGAAGCGCTCGATCTTGCGCATGGCGCCGCGCTGCTTGAGCCAGGTGCGGGCGATGCCGGCGCGCGAGAAATCTTCCTCGGGCGGCTCGTTCAGATTGAGACGCTGACGCTCCGCGGTGCGCTCTGCGCACGCCTGCTCGTAGAGGTCGTCGAGCATGTCCTCGCGGAGCTGCGCCTCGATCGCGGGATCGACCGCAGGGGTCGACGGGATCTGGTTCTCGGCAATCTGCGCGTCGTGCTTCTGCTCGATCCGGAACTCCTCGATCGAACGATCGACGGCGTCCTGGATGCCCTCGCCCGGACGGACATGGACCTCGCGAATCTGGACCTCGGCGGGATCGAGGCCGAGCGCCTGGCTGAGGAACGACTCGAGGGAGGGTGCGATATGGCCCATTATGCGGCTTCCTTGACTGCGTTGTTGATGGCGGTGGTGAGATCGTTGCCGGCGACCGGCCCAGCCTTGGCTGGTGCTGCGGCCTTCGGCGCGGAAGGCTTGCGACGAGGCGCGGGCATCTCGTCGTGTTCGATGTGGATCGCGCCCTTGGTGCGCGGGGCCGACTTCATGGCCGCGTCGATGCGGTCGTTGGCCGTGGCGATGAGCTCCCGCTCGCGCGCCGAGACCTCGTATTTCTTCATGTCCCGCTCGTCGCAGATGACGGGCCGGATGCGCTGAAGATCCTCGCGGCGCAGCGATCCGTGCTTGGGCTCGAACGAGCCGTAGGGATCGCCGTAGTCGCCGACGCCCAGGCGCTTGATGATGTTGTTGATCGGGCACTTGCCGGCGCACAGCGCGGCCTGGCACCCCTGGCGCTTCTCCGGGCGGCGTCCGGACCAGACGAGCTCGCGCAGGTTCATGCAGGAGACCATGCGCGTCGTGGCGTCGAAGATCGGACAGGTGAACGTGAACTGGTTCTGGTCGGAAAGCGTCTTGAAGGAGTCGATCGGCTTCATGGTCAGAAGATCCCGAAGTTGGGGTTTTCGGCGTTCGCGGCCGTCTCGCGGCTGATGCGCTCGCGCTCGATCGCAGCTTCGTCGACCTCGACGAGCTTGGGCGGCGGGTCGCCGATCCAGTTGCCGTCGTCGTCACGGTTCGCGGGCTTGGCGCCGCGCTTGCACCCGGTCGTGTCGATGCCGGCCTTGAGGTGATCGAGCGCGTCGGCGCCGATCGACGTGAAGACGCCGATCCCGAGGAAGGTCTTGACCATGTCGGCGTCGCCGAGATCGTCCTTCTTGGCGCCCTCCTCGTAGCCCTTGCGGGGCGTCGTCTTGGAGCGCACGACCTTCCAGAACTCGTTGACCGCACCCTCGTTGGTGTCGAAGGTCTGGACATCGATCTGCCCGAAGGCGCCGACCTTGCCCCAGCGCTTGATCAGGATGGAGCGTTTCGTCTCGGCACAGCAGATCGAATAGACGTGGTAGTCCTTCGTCCCGCTCTTGTGGTCGAGAGTGATCCGCTCGAAACGTAGCTGTTTCATGCGTCCTCGCGTGTCTCGTTGTGTGAGTTCTTTATAGCAGCGCGCACATCGGTTTTCAGTAAGCGCTTACTGGATAGATCAGGCGTAAGGCGAACGCAGTCGCAGCCGGACGTCGAGGCTCGGCGTGTAGACCTGGGCCTTGTAGAAGCACTCGCGCACGACGTCGGCCGGGACTTCGTTCGGGTCGCGGCCCTTGGGCAGAAGCGCGATCCGGACCTTGAGGCCGATGCCGACCAGAAGCCGCGCAGCGTCGAGCCCGGAGTTGAGGGCGTCCGTGGAGCCGTCCCACATGATTGTCACCTCGCGCACGCCTCGAGCCTTCAGCTTGAGGAAGCAGCCGAGCTGGTCGTTGCCGTCCACCGCGCCGTAGGAGAGGTGCTTGCCGAAGGATGCGACCGACACGACGTCGCGCAGGTCGACGGCCTCGTCGAAGGCGATCTTCATCGCCATGATGTCGAAAGCCCCCTCCCCCATCGCGACGCGGCTGGTGAGCTGGACGTTCTGACCGTTCAGGAGATAGCGCCCGGTGCCCGGCAGCATCTTTGGGAAGAGGTATTTCTGCTCGTTCTTGGTGCCGGTGATGTCGCGGCCCTGGAACGTCACGAGCTCGCCGTCGAGATCGAAGACCGGGATGATGACGCGCTCGCCGAAATCCTGCCCGCCGGTGGTGCCGTCCTCCTTGGTGAAATTCCACCAGCCCGCCTGGCAGTAGCGCAGGTGGAAGTAGCCGGCGATGTCGCCGTTGATGCCGCGGTTCTCGAGGTAGGCGAGGTTCTGATCGTCCTTGGTCGGGAGCTGGAGCGAGAGCGGCAGCTTGACGTTGACGGGCACCTCGACCGCGGCCGTGACGGTGCGCGGCGGGCGCCAGCCCTGTTCGGTCAGGATCTCCTTGCAGGTCGCGATGATGTCGCGCCAGTTGTCGCCGAGATCGAGAGCGTGGGCGATGAAGGTCAGCTTGTTGAAGGGCTCGTTGCAGACGAAGCAGTTGCCGACCCCGGTATCCTCGTTGAGGTAGACCCGGTAGCGATCGTCGTCGCAGGCCGGGCAGCGCTGGACGTTGAGCTGCATCCCGGAGCGCCCGCGCGAGCGCTTGAACGGAATGCTCTCGCGCTCGAGGAAGTAGTCGAGCTCCAGCTCCTTCTTGATCTCGGCGATGTCCATTCAGGCCCTCCCGATCACCTTGGAGATGAATTTCATCTTGTCGCGCTCCTGGTTGACCTCGAGCGAGAAGCCGTCCTCGGAGTTTCGGGCCGCGACGAAGTGCAGGCGCGCCTTGCCGTCGATGCGTTCCTGCTCCGTCGTGTTGATCCCGAGCACGATGTCGGCGATGCGGATGCGGTTGAAGTCCTCGGCGACGTCGGTGGCCTTGGCCGTGTGCGCCTTGGCGCCGTCACGGTTGGTCTGCGTCGCGGTGAGCACGGCCGCGTCGTAGTCGAAGGAGATCGAGCGCAGGTCCACGTAGATCGATTTGGAGTTGTCGACGTTGGAGTCGGTCCAGCGCTCCGGCATCATGATGTCGGCGTAGTCGACGACGATCATGTCGAAGATGATGCCGTCCTGGCGGTAGTCCTCGAGGACGCGCCGGATTTCCGACGGGCGCAGCGTGCCGGTCGCGTATTCGCGGATCTTGAAGTGCCCGGCCTTGGCGCGCGCCTTGTCGAGCTTAGCCTGGACGGTCTGCGGATCGTCCTTGAGCTTGCGGATCGCCGTCTCGGTGACGTTCGCGTCGATACGGTCGGCCGTGATCTGCGCGGAGTTCTCGAGCGTGAAGTGGATGACGTTGTAGCCGGCGAGCGACGCGGCCATGCCGAACTGGATCAGGAGGGCGGACTTGCCTTCCTTCGCGGCGCCCATGATGAGGGAGAGCTCTTTGCGGCCCCATCCGTTGTGGTGCAGGTAGGCGTCGAGCGAGGGAAGCCCGGTCGTGATGCCGTTGGCGACGATCTTGCCGGCGTTGAAGTCCTCGCGGATCTGCGTGCGGTTGGCGCTCTCCTCCCAGAAGTCGTATTCGCCGCGGTCGACGATCGCACCGACACGGAAGGCGCTCGAGAGGAGCTTCTCGATCGTGGAGAAGTCGTGCTTGCCGAGCGCGCCGATCGCATCGACCATCGCGTTCTGGATCGCCTGATGCTTGGCGAACTCGATCACCTTGTCGAGCACGTAGTCCGGGCCGGAGAGATCGGTCTTGAGGATCGCGCGGAAGGCGTCCTTGACCTCGTCGATCATGTCCGAGCGGATCTTCTTCTTGGCGATCGCATCCTTGAGGAGCGCCGGGAAGAGCGAGACGCCGGGCGCGCCGCGATACTGCTCGATGTAGGTGAGGCTGATCTGCGCGAGCACCGAGTTCGCGGCCTCGGTGAAGTAGCCGGGCTTGATGAGATCGCGGGCCTTCAACGCGAAGTTCGGCTCGCGCATCAGGAGCGCCAGCACCTTGCGCTGGAAGGCGTCGTCAAACTCGAACGCGGGTCCGCCTTCGGTCTCGTCTTCTTCGGGTTCGACCTGGGCTGCGGCTGCGGCTGACATCGAGCGTCCGTTCCTTCTACGAAAATAAGCGTTTACTTATCCACGAAGCGCTAAAAAATGCGCGTCAAAGCGCGCTCTTCTCGCTTGCAGATATACGCGACTAAGCGTTGGGTATCGACACGTTGTCGTTGAGGGCTTGTCGATCCCGCGCGGATAGACGCGCTGCGACCTTCTCCATCGGAATGAGGTTCTGGCCCACGAAGTCGGTCAGGTAGGCGACGGGGTTCTGTCGCATGAACGCCTGCTTGAAGAGCCATTCGTGATGGTCGTTCTGGTAGGCGGCGCCGACGTAGTTCTCGTTGTGATAGGCGGGCTCGTCGCAGACGTAGATGCGCCCCTTCTGCATCTCCTCCCAGCGCTCGGCCGTCTTCTCGACGTCCTCCGGCCCGAAGAGGTGCTGCGGCTGGGGCAAGTAGCTGTGCGTCCAGTAGCGAAGGCGGAAGCCCATCACGAGGTCGATGTAGACGTCGTAGGGCATTCCGAGCGCGTCGGCGACCTGACGGCCGCGCCAGCAGGACACGAGCTTCTTCTTGGCGCTCGGATCCTCGAACGCTTCCGCGAACTCCTCGACGCTCTCGTAGCCCTCCTTGAGGAACTTGGGCTTGATGAACGTCGAGGTGCGCTTGTCGATGTTGCGGGCGAAGGTGATGCGGAACTGGCGGAAATACGCGGCGACGTATTCCATGGTCGCTTCGGCAGGAACGAGCTGGCGGTAGGAGAACCACTTGCGCGTGAAGAGGCTCCCCTCCATCGCGATGAACTCCTTGCGGATATGCTTGGTCGCCAGGATGTCGGACTCGAGGCCCGACATCGCGTTTCGTTCCTGCACTGCGATCATGATGCTTTCAAAAACCTTCGCACACCGGCGTTGTCGTTCTCGCTGTAGATATAGCGATCGTCAGAAGGGTTTTCGTAAGCTTGCACGATGGCCTGGCAGAGGCCCGACCGGACGATGTCCTCGTAGCCGAACATGACGGCCGCGACGCCCTTGATGCCGTCGAGACGCTCCATGGCGTCGACGAGGCCCGTGGACTCCTTCGGGATGTCGAGCTGGTTGGGATCGCCGTTGACGATGAACTTGGCGTTCTCGCCGATGCGCGACAGGAGGAGCTTCATCTGGTTGCGGGTCGCGTTCTGCATCTCGTCCGCGATCACCCAGCAGTTCTTGAGGGTCGCGCCGCGCAGGAACGCCAGCGGGCGGGCCTCGATCGCGCCGCTCTTGATCATGCCCTCGACCTGGGACTCGCCGAAGAACTCAACGAAGGCGTCCTTCACGGGCCGGAAGTAGGGCTCATATTTCTCGTCCAGCTCGCCGGGCAGGAAGCCGAGCTTGTCCTCCGCGGCCTCGACGTTCGGGCGGGTGACGATGATCTTGTCGATCTCGCCGGCCTCGAGCGCCTGGGCGGCGCGCATCGCGGCGAACCAGGTCTTGCCGGTGCCGGCAGGGCCGATGCCGAAGACGATGCTCTCGTCGCGGATGTTCTCGTCGTAGACCTCCTGCGCCTCGGTCATCGGGGCGACGTGCGTCACGGTGCGCTTGCGGGGACGGACGGGCATGGAGAAGTCGCGCTCCGCGGCCTGGCGAGCGAGGATGCGATCCTGGCGACGATCGCGACGTTCCTGCTGACGGTTCCGGGTGGCGTTGAGCTTGGGCATCGTAGGGCTCCAGATGCGTTGGGTAGTCGATGGGTGAAACATAGCGACAGAGTAAGCGCTTATTTATCTTGCATGGCGCCTAGAACGACGCAAGACGGAAAAATTCGTGCGAGCCGGTCAGCTATGCGGGGGATCGTGGTTTCGAGCCGGAAGATCCGTCGATCTACATTAGAGCTTATATCTAAGATATATTGTTTAGTTCTAATGTAGATCGAAGGCTTTTAGTTCGTGGGTCTTGCGGTCTGGTAGTAGTCGATCAGCGCGCGGCTCTGCTGCATGTGCCGGAGCAGTTCCGCCTTGTTCCGGAGCGCGGTCTGCGCGTTCTCCGGGGTCTGGCAGACGAACTCGTCCGGGTCTTCGTGCGGGCAGAGCTCGTAGCGCTCGATCGACAGATCCACCGGATCGGGGAGAGCCGGGTGGAAGAGCTCGGCGCGCGGACGCGCCAGGGGTTCGTTACCGGCTCGACTGCTTAAGCATCCGGTTAAGGTCGCCATGCAGAGCATTGAGGCGGTCAGGAAGGCTGCGGTTCGCATCGGGCGCGCTTTCGGTCTGGGTCGGGGTGTTGGGGCGGTTGGTCGGGACCGGCGCCGGCTTGCGGGTGAGCTCCTCGATCTGCTTCTTCAGCGGACCCATGCCTTCCGTGATGGTGCGGTTGGCGTCCTGGAGCTTCTCGAGGCGCCAGGTCTGGTCCTCGATCAGGAGCTCGAGCTCCTTGTTCGCCTGCTCGGCGAGATCCTTGGCGATGCGCTCGACGGCCAGAGAAGCCGCCTGACGCGCGATCGTCGCTTTCAGGTCGCGCAGGTGCATCGCACCGACGAACGCGCCCAGGCAGAGCGCTACGACGAACAGGAGGGTGAAAATGACTCGACCGGGGAGCTTGCGAAGCTTCCCGGCCAACCAGGTGAGAACGACGGTCAAAATTCGGGATCCACTCGAGGACGGGCAAGACGCGGCTCGTCGTCGTCGCCGAAGGGCGATCGCGGGAACGGGCGGCGATGCTTGCGCTTGGAATTGTCGTCGTAGGCGGCTCCGAAGACGTAGCAGCCGACGATCGACACGATGACACCCATGAGGGCGAGGAATGCCTGCTCGTGCAGCGCGCTCTCGTTGCCCCAAAGGATGATGTATTGGGCGTTGCCGAGCAGCCAGCCGAGGACGACGAGCATGACCCGTCGCCTGATCGTCCAGTTGTCGTCTCCGGCCCGCGGCTTCTGGCTCACAGGCGGAACTCGTTGGCTCGGTTCTTCCAGCCCTTGAGGAAGCGACCCTGCTTGGCGTCGTTCGCGACCAGGCGCTCGTAGAAGGCGATCCGGTTGGTGACGTAGCCGTTGTTGACGCGCTTGAAGCCGAAGCGGGCGATCGCCTGCTCTGCGAGCCGGATCGTCACGGGACCGATCGCGCCGTCGATGTTGATGCGGATGCCGAGCTGCGAGATCGTGTTCTGGAGGAGGATCACCGCGCGCTTGGCGCCGGCGTTCACGCTCATGTCGAACACCTGCGGCTGAAGCTTCAGCGGCAGACGGTGAATGTTCGGCTGGACGAAGAAGTCCTGCTTGTAGAGCTCCGCTGCGATCTCGGGCGTGACGAGCCGGATGTCCTTGGCGTCGATCACGCCGTCGCCGTTGAGGTCCAGCTCGGGCTTGCCCTTGGCATAGCGCAGCGAGACGCCGTGATTGGTCGCCCCGCCGTTGTCGTTCTTGTCGTCGACGTATCCGCCTTCCCGACGGATGATGTCGGCGATCATCTGGTCTACGGTCTTCATGGTGAAAAAGTAACCTCTTACTTAGACGCCAGCGCGAGCGAATGCGGCTCTGGAGCGGCTTGCGCTGCACCGGCGAGTTGGTGCCCAAGATGCTGGGCCGTCAGGATCAGGACGAAGGAGCAGAATGCCATGATGGCCGGACGAACGATCTCGTCGCTCGTCCGGAAAGGCTTGGTGGAACGGAACATCAGCGCTTCTCCGGCTGACGGGCTTCGAGGCCGGTGATGGCGATCGTGAGCCCGTGAATCTGGGTGGAGAGCTTCTCAACCTTGCCGGCGATGTCGACGCGGAGTTCCTTGTTGTCCGCCTTGAGCGTCACGATCTCCTTCTCGGCGGTCGCGACGCGGTATTCGAGGTTCGACAGGTATCCAGTGCCGTTCCAGAACGCGAGGAACAGACCGATCAGGGTCGCTGCATACGTCAGGTGCCGCGGAGCGAGCGCGAAGCCTTCCTTGGGAACCGACATTTAGAGAGACCTTCCAGCAGGTAAGTAAGCAATTACTTATCCTAACAGAAGCGGGAGGCGAACGATACCCATACGTCGATGTGACGCTTGGCGAGGACGCCCCGATAGACGATCTCCGCGCGCACCGGACTGACGCCGATCGCGATCAGCGCCGTGCGCAGCTCCCTCGCCGCCTCGCGCCACTCGACGCCCATCGACAGAAGGAAGTCGTGGACGACCGCGGCCTTCGACTCCCTCGTGCCCCACGGCGGCAGGAACCACCACAGGCAGCGCGGGACCGTGGCGCCGTCGGTGACGAAGCCGACCGGGACGATGACCCATCGGCCCGATCCCTTGTGCTCCCGCTCGTATTCGATGGGCTCGAGGAGCTTGGCGTCCCTCCCCTGCCCGTCGAAGAAATCGAGCCGGAGACCTGGCTCGGTGTAGACGCTCATCAGGCGGCAGCGATGACGGCGCGCACCTGGTCGAGATAGGCGAGCGCGGACGCCTTCACCTGCTCCTTGACGCTGCCCTTGGCGCTCTCGGCGAAGGGCGCGTAGATCGCGAGGTTATGCCCGCCCGACCCTTCGCTGATGACCGTGACGGTCACGCGGTCGTTGAGGGTGTCGGCTGCGAAGTTGGCGATGTTCATCTTCGGGGTGTCGGCCATGGTGATTTCCTTTCGGTGGCTGTGGTCAGAGGGTGGCAGCGCGCGCCCACAGCTCATCGAGCGCGGCGCTGTCGTAGGTCTTCTCGTCGCTCGACAGGAGGTAGGCGACGAAGGGAGTGAGCGGGTGCGAACGCTCGAACTGCGTGGACGCGGCCAGGTGCATGATCGCCTCCTGGCGCACCTGGTCGTCCGGGATCATGTCGAGGACGCCGGCCAGGATCTTCGGCAGCGTGCCGACAGTCGCCCATGCGAGCGCCTCGTCGAAGCTGATCACCCCGTCCTGGCAGACCGCGAGCGCGAACTGCTTGCGCGAGATCGCCTTGAGGGTGCCAGGCTCGGCCGGCGCGTCGATGGGCGGCTGCGTGGCGAGCTCGTCGGCAAGGCGCCGCTCGGCTGTCTTCACGGTGCCGGCCTCGTATGCCTGAACGACGATCGCCTCGTCGCTCGACGGGATCGCGATGCCGTTCTTGCGGCAGCGGTCGACCTCAAGCGCGACGATCTGGTCGGCGAGCGCCTTGGCGCGGCCCTGGATCTGCGAGGTGTAGAGGAAGGCGGGGTCAGCGATCTCGTATTCGAGCGCGCGCATCTCCGCATCGGTGATTTCGATGAGCATCGATTATCCCAGGAGGTAGAGTTGAACTTCGGTGTGATTGGCCCCGGTGTAGACGTTCACCGGGTTCTGATCGGGCCGGTAGCAGAGGTAGTCTCCAGCGTTCAGAGCGCGCATCGAGACGGACGTCGAGGTTCCGCCCGAAGCGCCGACGTTGTGACAGAAGCCGACCGAAACCGAGTTGTTGACGAGGACGTTCAGGCGCCGGGCTTGCTGGTTGTCGCCGAAATAGACCTTGTGGATGATGAGGTAGAGGCCGGTCGTCGGGACATGGAGCGCCTGTCCGCTCGGCCCGATGGCACCGCCCGAGTAGAAGCCGCCCACGTTCAGCTCGAAGCCGCCCAGAATGCCGTAGGACGTGTTTCCGCTGAAGTCCTCGAAGCGGCCCTGCGCGCGGTGCCCGATGCAGCGCGGCTGGTTCGGCTTGAACATCACGGCTTGGTTGTTGATCGTGATGATGCCGGTCTGCGGCTGAAGCACGATGTCGCCCGACCCGGTGTTCACGATATTCATGTTGCCGTTTGAGCCGGACCCGCGCGCGATCTCGCCGTAGCCCGTCGCGTTCGCTCCACCATAGAGCGTGACCGCGCGGCGCCCGGCCGAAGCGACGTTGCCGGCGATGTTGACCTGCGAGCGCCGGGAAAGGTCGTCCTCCTTGGCGTTCAGAGCGGTCTGCGCAGCGCTCGAGACGGGCTTGTTGGCGTCCGACGTGTTGTCGGCGTTGCCCAGACCCACCTGCGCCTTGGTGACGGCGTGCGGGTTCGACTTGTTGGCCGTATGGTCCGAGAGCGCCTTGTCCCAGGCCGTCTTGACCGCGTCGATCTCCTCCTTGGTGTAGAAGCGCCCGTCGGCCGCGGTCTTGGTGTAGGCGAGCTCGCCGGTTCGGGTGTCGGCTTCCTCCTTGGAGTAGGCGCCGACCTGCGCGGCCGTGACCTTGTGCGGGTTGTTGGTGTTGGCCCCGTGGCCCGAAATGTCGGCGCCCTCGGCGCGCGTCGCCGCAGCTTCGGCCCGGCCGGCATCGGTCGCAGCGGTGCCGGCACTCGAGGCTGCGTTCGTCTCGCTCGTCTTGGCGTTCGTCGCCGACGTCGCGGCCTTGCTCTCGGAGCTCTTGGCGTTGATCTCGGAGGTTTTTGCCTTCGAGGCCGAGCTCGCCGCGTTGGTCTCCGACGTCTTGGCGTTCTTCTCGCTGGTGCCGGCGTTGGTCGCAGCAGTCGAGGCGCGGTCGGCATCCGCTTTAACGCTTGCCTCGCTGCTGGCCGCGCGGGATGCGGCGTCGATCGCGTCCTGTCGGTTGGCCGACATGCGCGAGTCCCAATCCTCGGTGTCGAGCCGGACGGCCTCGACGCGCGAGATGGTCTGGTCGCGGAGCTGCGTGATCGCGAGCGTGCCGTCGACGACGAGATCGGTGATCTCCTGGACGGAGCCCGAGCCGAGCGTGTTGAGGTCGGTGAGCGCCTTCGAGACGAGGAGCCGGAACTCGGACAGCGAGGTCTCGATGCCGATGTAGCGCAGCGCCGAGCCCAGGTTGTTCAGATCCTCGGACTTCACGCCCGCTTCCGCGGCGCGCGCGCGGATGCGCTCAAGGAGCGCGGTCTGGGTCGCGGCGATGTCCTGACTGGACGGCTTGCCCGTGCCGCCGATCTGCTTGAGAGCCTGCGTGAGGTAGGAGAGCTCCTCGGCCGACGTGGTCGAGGTCTCGGCCCGATCCTTGATCGAGTCGAGGATCGAGCCCTGGGCGTCGGAGAATGTAGTCATGGTCCCTCAAGGCGTGCGGAAATAAGTAAGCGTTTGCTTATCCTACCGCACGCCGGTAGGCGCGTCGATCGATTATTCCGGCGCTCGCGCGATCATCGCATACATCGGCCCGCCGCCGACGTTCTGATAGTTCACCGGCCCGCCAGACTGCCAGATGAACATATCGCGCACGTTGAGCCCCATGCCGGTGTTTCGGATGCCGTGCGCTCGCCAGTAGTAGATATAGCCGCCGATCTGCGTTCCGCCGTTTCCGCCTTGCTGGGGAACCGGGATCGAGCCCAGCGACCACTGGAAAGAGCCGTTGGTCACGATCCAGTTGCCAGGCCCGACGTCGTGGTTGTTGCCGGCGTCCGCTTGAGACGACTGCCCGATCTCGGCCAGATGGACGATCTCGAGGTAGCGGTGCGCGCTGTCGAACACCTGCCGCCCGACGCCGTCCCAAATCTGGAGCCCGAAGCGCTCGCCGCTCGGAGGAGGCCGATCGTAGATGAACCAGTTGAAGACGTGGTAGTTCGCCCCGTCGCGCGGGCCGGCGATCAGGAAGCGGTGCTCCGATCCGTTGATCTGCGTGCGCAGGAGAACGAGGTTGTGCGAGCTCTGCCAGAAGATGATCGGGAACTCGCCGTGCCAGACGATCTCCGCGGCCCAGACGTTGTAGCCGGTGCCGCCGACGGCTTGCTCGGTGAGGACCGCCTGCCCTGACGCGCGCAGCGCCAGGTTCGAGAAGTCCTGGTCGATCTGGATCGTGCCATGGTCGTTGGTGACTGCAAGGCCATAGCTCATCAGCGCGTTCCAAAGATGATGCGATGCGCGCGCGCCTGGCCGAGCGCTGGCGAGCCCTGGTAGGCCCAGCGCAGGCGCGTCGCGCCTTCCATCCAGATCCGCGGCGTCATCGAGAAGTTGAAGGGTTGGCCGTTGGGAAGCGGCTGCACGAACCAGGCGGGCGTGCCACGCAAGAACCCGCCATGGTCGAGGAAGCCGTCGTTGCCGACGTCGGTGTAGCCCAGGATCGAGACAAGCCGGCGATCGGTGTTGACGGTGAGACGCCCTTGGGCGTCCCACACCTGAAGTCCGAACGCGGCCATCAGCCCAGGAACCCAAGGCGAACGCGCAGGACGTTGTTCTCGTCCCAGACCAGGATGCGCGCGTTGTCGAACTCGATCCGGAACTTGCCGTTGGCCGAACGCGCGACGCCGGCCGTGATGTCGCCGATGTTGGCCGAGATCGCCGACAGCGAGCCCACGTTGATATGCTCGGCATTCACCTGCTTGGCCTTGATGTGCTCGGCCAGGAGGAAGCCGATCGCGGCCTTGTCGGACGTGATCTGGCGCGACTGGATATGGCCGGCGTTGACGGCGCCGACGTCGATGTTGTTGGCCTTCACCGAGCGCGCGGCGAGCTGGTCGGTGTCGACCGTGCCCGTCTTGATCTTCGACCCGTCGATGACCGTGCGGCCCCAATTCGTCACGAGGTCGAGGTTGCCGCGGTAGCAGGCGAGCGTGATGCAGCTCTGCGCCCCGCCCGAGACCGAGTAGGCGACCGACGTCGAGAAGCTCACCCCGGCCGTGCCGGCGATGTAGACGAGGTAGAGCGGCTGGCCCGTGTATTGCGCCTGGCCGGCCGGGATCGACACGCTCGCGAGCATCCCCTCGTCGGTGATGTAGCGGATCGTGCCGGCCGTCCACGAGACGTAGTTGAGCGAGGGCTTGTTGTGCTCGAACTCCACGCCCTCGATCGCGATGCCGCGCTGACCGACCTCGAGCGAGTTGGTCTTAACGGTGTTGGCCGCGATCGCCCCGCCGTTGATCTCGGTGGAGTCGCCGCCCATGATCCAGCTCGTGAGCGTCGAGGCGCCCTTGATGCGGATCTTGCCCGGATCGATGAAGGTCGCGCCGCGATTGATCCGATCGACCGGATCGGCCTGCGAGTTCGCCTGGATCTGCGCGAGCGTCTGGTTGCCCACGACGATCGAGCCGGCGAGCGCCGTCCCTGCCCGGAGCTTCGCCGCGTCCAGTTCGATGATGTGCGCGCTGTCGATCACCGCATCGCCGATCTGCGCGCGGTTGGTGATCAGCTCCTCGGTCGCGAGATGCACGGCCCGGATCGCGAAGGCGCGGATATGGCGCGCGTCCACGGCGTTGGTGCGCAGATGCGGGGTCGAGATCGACAGGTTGTCGATCTGCGTGCCGTCGATCTGCCCGTTGAGGCTCTCGAGGTCGAACTCGAGGTCGTCGATGATCGAGGACGTGTCGAGCGTCGAGGCAGAGACCGCGCCCGACCAGTCGCTCGCGTTGCCGGAGACGTCCACCGCGCGAACGCGCATGTAGTAGGTCTCTTTGGTCGTCGCGCCTTCGGGGTAGTAGATGAAGGACGTCGAGGCGCTGTCCTTGACGATCGCGTTCGGCAGGACGTCCAGCGTCTCACCGACATAGACCTCGTAGTGCGAGACGTCCCGCTCCTCGTTCGGAGCCCAGGTGAGCCATAGCGCCTTGATGGTCGGGCGCACGATCAGACCCGTCGGTGCGTCCGGCGCCACGAGGTCGCGAGCCGCGTCCACGATGATCGGATCGGTCGCCACCGAGTAGTTGAAGCGGCGATCGTAGGCGCGCAGGATCGCCTCGACGCGAAGGCCGGGGATCGTGACGAACTCGAATTGGTTGTCGGAGACCGGATACGGCACGTAGTTCGAGCGCGTCCCGTCCGAGAGCACCTCGCGGATCGAGATCTGGAAGCCCGCGAGGTCCGTGTCCTCGGTGTTCTCGTCCCAGGTGAACAGGATGCGCGCGCGGCCGTCCTCGGTGAGCGTGGACTCGCCCTTGAAGCCGGTCGGCCGGATGGGCGGGTCGACGTCCACGTCGGAGACGAGCGGCGTCACCTGGAACTGCGGCGAGAACTTGAGACCCGTCTTGCCGAACGTGTCGTAGCAGGCGATCCGGATGTATTGGGTCCGGCCGCTGTAGATCGGGTAGGACAGGATCGAGGACGTCGTGTCGACCACGGGCGCCTCGACCTCGGGATCGAAGTTCGGCGTTTCCGTCACCCAGACGAGCGTGCCGGCGAAATCGAGGTCGGCCGGGTTCGTCCAGTTCAGGAAGATCTGGTTGACGCCCGGATAGACCTCGGGCGCCGGCGTGTCCGGAACCGGGTTCTCGACGGCCAGGGAAGCTTCAGGGCTCGTTCGCTCAAGCGTATCTTGCAGAGTGACGACGAAGCGCAGTTTGCGCGCTGGTGAGCGTCCCTGTGCGCGATTGTCGATCCTGTTGCGCTCCAGAGTGTAGACGTAGCGCTCGCCCTGCACGACTTCGCTGCGCAGGAGCGTCGAGGTCTCGGCATCCCAGACCTGGACCGTGTTGCGCAGATAGAACTGCGGCGCGGCGAGGACGTTCGTCCAGGCGATCTCGGCGTCGGGACGGTTGAACACCGGCCCGCCGGGCATGTGCAGGTCGATGACCTGCGGCATGGCCGCTTCGCCCCAGCCCTTTGCGTCGTATTCGTAGGTGAAGGGCTTCGAGGGAATGCCCGTGATGCCGAACGAGGTGATCTTGAACGTGTAGCGGCCGGCCACGACGTTCTCGATCTCCTGGTAGGGCACCTCGATGTTGTTGAAGGTCGCGCGCCCGCGCGGCCCGGCGACCTCGACCATGTGCCGGACGGCCAGCGGCGAGCCGGGCGTCCAGGACAGGAGGATGCGCGAGACCGGCGTGCCGTTCTCGAGGAACTGCGTCTCGACGGCCTCGGCCGCGATCGGCGCCTCGGTCGTGGACGGCGGGCGCGTGTAGTTGATCGGGTCGAGCAGGATGTCGCGCTCGACGCGGGCATACTTCGTCGGGTCGTGCAGGAGCGCCGTCACCTGGAAGATGCCGTCGTTCTCCTTGATCGTCAGCACGCGGAAGGGCCGCGGGTTCAGATAGGACGAGAACAGCCCGTAGATCGTCTGGTCGACCGGCTGGGCCGACAGGGCGCGCTCGAGGACGACGGTGCGCCCGTCGTTCGACCAGCTCTGGATTTTCACCGACTCCATCACGCCCGACGGCATGGCGACCGACAGGTGATAGGCGAACTGGTTCTCCGGCTCGAACGCAGCGTCGAGCGTGACGGTGCGCAGGTTCGCCGAGATCTCGACGATGCGGCCGGCCGTGCGCGCGCTCATCTTCGCCGGGTCGTGGACGTTGATGATCTCGAAGGGCTTGAGGTCGGCCATGTCCCAGCCGGCCGAGAACGCGACCGTCTCCGTCTCGTGGAGCTCGGTGTCGAGGATCCACTTGCCGTAGCGGTGCGCCTGGCCGCGCGAGGTGCAGCCGTGTGCCTGGACGCGCGTCTCGCGCCAGCCGAACTTGCGCAGCGCCTCGTCGTTGATGACGGCTTCCACTGCGGACTTGCCGAAGTCGGCCGGGTCGTTCCAGGAGACCTGCGCGACCGAGTGCCGGGACTTGCGGCTGGTGCCCGAGTAGGAGAAGCGCCCCTCGATGACGTTGGCCGGCGCGACGGTCATCTTCGGGTCGGTCGGCATGTCGGCGACCGCATACACCTGCCCGACCGCCCAGAAGGCCATGCCCCGGAACGTGTTCGTGATGTTCTTCAGCACCGTGTAGGCTTCGGTGCGCGTGTTGATCACGCCGTTGAACGTGAAGCGGTGCTCGTGGAGATCGCCGCCCTGCTGGTTCTTGAAGCCCGACGGCACGACCTCGTCGCAGTAGCGCCCGATCTGGTAGAGCGACCACTTGTCGATGCGCTGCGCGTCGATGAACTCGCCCAGGCCATAGCGGTTGTTGGTCAGGAGGTCGTAGAAGATCCACGCCGGGTTGTTCGTCCAGGCGATCTTGAAGCGGCCGTCCCACATGCCCGAGTAGGTGCGCGTGTAGGGGTCGTAGTTCGTCGGCACCTGGATCTTGAGACCGCGGACCTTGTAGTTGCGCGCGGGGATCGACGAGCCGAACTGCTCGGCGTTGATGACGAGGTAGGCGTAGGCCGAATAGGGGTAGGTGAACTTGCCGCGCTGGATCACCGAGTAGGCGCCCCAGATCAGCGAGTTCGACAGCTTGGAGCTCGTCGAGTCCGGCCACTCGCGCACGACGCGCAGATCCCACGGGCCGGTGCCGCGCAGCTCGATCACATGGTCGATCTGGACGCCGGACGTGGTCTTCTCGTTGACGAGCGTCTTGTGGACCGCGCGGCCCCAGGAGCCGCCCGAGGGGCGGACATCGATGCCGTAGACGAGGTGCGTGCCGTTGATGTCGCCCTTGTCCGTGTATTGGACGAGCGCCGGGATGTTGATGATGACACGGACGGCGTCGGCGCCCTGGTCGACGATCGTGCGCGTGACCGGGCCGGTGGCCTGCTTCACCTCGACCGACACGTCGTAGGGCGTCTCGACCTGAACGAGGCCGGGAACGTGATCCTGATCGGGCGTGCCGACGCGCTGCTCGAACTCGACGCCCGTGAAATTCAGGGTGCCGTCGGCGTTCATGAGCGGCGTCTGGTCGAAGTAGACGCCCTGCGGGCCTCCGACGATACCTTCGATCTCGCCTTCGCAGATCAGCTCGGCGATGCGCGCAATCGCGTTGGAGCGCAGCGTATCCGACGCCTCCTTCGCGGCCTTGCCCGAGCCGCCCTTCATGGAGCCGCCCGAGCCTTCGAGGATGCGTTCGATGGGGAGAGCGGCGTTACGCATGGTTGAGCTGCTGCTCGATGTCGATGCCGGCCGAGATGACCTGACCGCCCGTGATGACCTCGCCGTAGACCAGCGGCACGGGGTTGCCCTGCTCGTAGGTGTTGGTCGGCCCCGAGAGCGAATGGCTGGTCTTCTTCTCGTCCTCGCCCTTCTTGTCGGGGTCCGAGATCAGGCTCGAGGCGCCGGCGATCGCGAGGCCGAGACCGATGAAGGCGACGGACGCCCAGGAGACCGATCCGAGAAGCGTGCCAGACGCGCCGATCGCGCCGGCCAGCGTGCCGCCCGAGAAGAACAGGGCCGCGCCGACGAGCGCGACGCCGAGAATGGCCTTCAGGATACCGCCGCGCTTGGCGCCTTCGGCGACCGGGATGATGTGCAGGTCCGCGTTGCCGAGCCGGTAGTCGTTGACCTCCTCGAGGTCGATCGCAAAGCCCGTCTTCTCGTCGCCGCGCACCAGGCGGTAGTGGCCGATCTCGAGATCCTCGCGGAAGCGCGGGAAGTTGGCGTTGAGCGCGCGGATGGCCTCGCCGGCCGTCAGCACGTCGAGCTCGAACGTCTTGCCATACTTGGCGAGATGACCGTGCAGGTGGATCTTACGCATCCGACCCGTCTCCTTCATATCGGATCCACAGCTTCGCGCTGCGCGCCCAGATCGAGGACGGCTCGCGGCGCGACAGGCGCTTGGGGAGGTGGTGGAAAATCAGGTCGTCCTCGACGAGGAGACCACCGTGGTTGATCTTGTCGGTCGGTGCCGACGGATGGCTGACGGTCCCGAGGAACACGTCGCCGGGCTGCGCCTCGCGGATCGAGATTTCGCGAAATCCAAATTTCCGGAAATGGTCGACGTAGAGATCCTGACCCTCGCTCCACCAGCCGTCGCCGCGCGGAACTTCCGGCAGCTCGATCGCGGGGAACGGCCAGTTCTCGGACAGCCCTTGCGCGGCCATGCCCTCGCGGCCGACCCGGTAGGTGTCTCGGATCAGCGCGTAGCAATCGTGCAGGCCATGGACGAACTCGCGGCCGAGAAGCGGTGCCATGGGGAGCTGGTCGCCCCACATGATCGGATCGGACGCGCTCTCGCCGTCCGTCACGATGATTGCCCAAGGGATGCCCCAGGAGCGCTGCGCGACCATGTCGGCCTGGCTCGGCGAGTTCGGCCCGTTCGGGTGCGAATGGATGACCCACTCCACCGTGCCGGAGACGGCCGCGCGCGCTTCCTCCGCGGGATCGATGCGGAAGTGCTCGGTCGGGCTCTCGTGGACGTTTTCCAGGGGCACGTAGCGGCCGGCGACGACGAAGCCGACGCTCTCGCGCGGGAACTCGGCGATGGCGTGCGCCTGCGCGGCCTTGGTGATCTCGGACCCAAGCATCAGCGGACCCTCGACGCGCCGGTGAAGCCGCCGAAGGGCAGCGGATTGTTCGCGCCGAAGCGCAGCTTGCAGCCGCCCACGCGCCGCGAGCACTCGTCCTTGGTCGGATCGCTCGTCGGGTTGTCGTTGCGGTCGAACATGGCGCCGCCCGCATAGGGGCAGAGGCACTTCGAGTAGTCGAAGCGGCCGGTGTTCGGGTTGAAGTTGCGGTAGCGGAAGAGGCAGGTGTCGCGGATCACCGTGCGCTTGGGCAGGAGTGCGTCGTCCTGGTCGATCGCGGCCGAGAGCTCCCACTCGATGTAGGCGTAGTTCTCGTCGGTCTTGCGCTCGATCTCGAAGGTGTCCGGCCCGAGATAGGCGGTCGGGTCCGCGGCCATCTGGCCGTCGAGGTGATGGTGGAAGGTGCGGACGCGCTGGACCTCGCAGCCGAGAAGGTCGCCGAACGTGTTCACGAGCGCCTGGACGGTGAGATCCGAGTTCGCGATCCGGAGTGTGGGCGTCGGTAGCGATCCGCCGGCCGTGACCTCGAAGCCCTCGACCTCGATGTCGACGGGCGAATAGACGACGCCGCCGAACTTCACGGCCTGGTCGGACTGCGACGCCTGGCAGAAGAAATACTCCCCGCCGCCGACCTTGCGCGTGTCGATGCGGTAGAGCGAAATCTTCGCGCCAGGCGTCAGGTTCTGGAGTGTCGGGGTGATGGATGCCATCCCGACATGATAAGTAATTGCTTACTTAAACGCCAGCCGTTTCAGCGGCGAAGGTCGAAGCTTTCGACGAAGGTCGCCGACAGCTTGCGGAACCCGCCCGGCTCGGCCGAGTCCTGCCAGTCCTCGCAGGTCCACTTGCGCGCCTTGTCCGAGTTCACCGGCTGGTAGTGGAACGGGATCGTCCCCTGGTGCTCCTCGAGGAAGGCGATGATGAGCCGGGCCTCGAACGGGAGAAGCGTGTCCCACTGGAGCGTCAGCGTGTAGCGCATGTGGTTCAGCCCGTTGGGCGTCGTCTGCGTGTAGCCGTCGCCGAACTCGGCCTTCTTGATGTTGAACTTCGGCTTCATCATCGTCGGGCCGGCCGGCGGCTTCGCCGGCCTGAAGGTTCGTAGTGCCATCTTAGCGTCCTCGTCCTGGGAGGATGCCGCCCGGACGCATCTGCCGGCGCATTTCCTCGACTACAATCGTTCGGGTGTGGTTCTCGACCTCGCGGCCGATCTTCTTCGCCAGGTCGTCGTTCTGCTCGGCCGAGCCTCCCGATGCGTTGACGGTCACGCTGGACGACAGGCTGACGCTCGGTCCCGCGCCGCCGTTCAGCCCGCCGAGAGCCTTCATCTGCTCCGGCGTGAAGACGCCCTCGCCCTTCTTGGCGATGATCGGCACCTCGTCCGAGGTCAGCGACCGGCCACCGATGACGCCGCCCGTGTGGAACTTCGGAGCGGTCGCGAACAGGCTCGAGGACACAAAGGAGCGGGCGAGGTTCGACGAGCCGATGATGCCGCCCGTGTGTGCCGTGCCGATCCCCTTGGTCGCGCCCTTCTTGAGGACGCCCTTCGCGGTGCCCTTGGTGCCCTTGTCCCCGCCGCCCATGATGGACGACATCAGATACTTCACGCCCATGTTGGCGATGTCGTTGATCATGCC
This sequence comes from Aureimonas sp. AU40, assembly GCF_001463785.1. Lineage (NCBI taxonomy): Bacteria > Pseudomonadati > Pseudomonadota > Alphaproteobacteria > Hyphomicrobiales > Aurantimonadaceae > Aureimonas > Aureimonas sp. AU40. The sequence continues at coordinate 88,688 of NZ_BBWL01000056.1, read as the reverse complement.
GTTCACGATCGAGCGGAAGTCGCCGGTGCCGGTAATGAGGCCGGCGATGCCGCCCGCGACCGAGTCCATCCAGCCGGTCGTGGCGTTCGCCAGGTTGTCCTGGAGATCGCCCCACTCGCGGAACTTCTTGGAGATCGGATCGTCGGCCGAATACTGCGCGCGGAGCTGCGCCTTGAGCTCCTCCGCGGCCTTCACGACCTGGACCTTCTCCTCTTCCGAGCCGACGTAGTCCGCGAGCATCTTGTCGATGCGGCCGATCTCCTCCTGGAGCGCGACCTGCCGGGCCTGCTTTTCGGTCATCAGCGAGCGGCGGATCTCCTGGGCGCGCGTCGTCCATCCCGCGGCCTGCTCGGAGACCTCGAGGTTGGTGAACTCGCGCAGGAGCGCCTTCTTGCGCTCGAGCGCGGCAGCGTATTCGGCCGAGTCCTTCCCGTAGAAGGTCTCCATCTCCTTCATGTGCTGCGCAAGCTGGGCCTGGAGCTGGCGGAACTCGTTCGAGGACTTCTTCTCGAGAGGATCCTGCATCCGGATCGACGCCTCCTCGGCGCGACGACGGATCTCCTCCTCCTGCTGCTCGAACTTGGCCTCGGCACGCTCGATCTGCCGGCGCGACTTCTTCTTCGCGGCGTTCTCGGCCTCGACCGCGTCCAGCTTCTTCGCGTTCTCGATGATCTCCTTGTAGACGGCGCTCTCCGGATCACGGTTGTCGCCGATGATCTTGCCGTCGCGGATCGCCTTCTGGGTCGCGGCCAGGCGCTTGGCCGTGCCGCCCATCTCCTCCTTGATCTTCTCGATCTCGTTGATCTGACCATCGACGAAGTTCTTGATCGCGACCTCGCCCTTGAGGCCCTTGTTGCGCGCCTCGGCCTCGACGATCGGGGTGAGCATCTTCTCGAGCGCCGCCTTGTCGTCGGCGACGCGCTGCGCGGCCTGCTCGGCCGTCGCGACGACGCCGGCAGAGAACGACGGGACGTTGCCGCCCGCTTCCAGACGCTTGGCGTTCTCGATCGTCGGGGCGCCCGGACGGTTCTGACCCGACAGCGCAGCGAGGATCGTCTGCGGGTCGATCCGGCGCAGGCCCTCCCACTCGTTGCGATAGCCGTCGACGCCCTGGCCGGCGCGGCGCGCGATCAGCCGGTCGGCCATCGCGTCCTGCATCTGCTCGTTGAAGAGCTCGCCGCCCGACAGGCCCATCTCTTCCATGAGACCCTTGAGGGTCTTGGAGACGATCTGGTAGCGGCCGAGCGCCGACGAGTTGTAGCCGTTCGCCGGATGGGCGAGCATCTGCTTCTGGAGCTGAAGGATCTCGTTCAGCGTCATGCCGACGAGGTTGCGATCGCCGCCCGTGTAGGCGCCGTAGCCGAGCGTCTCGTTGTAGCCCCGGCCCTTGTCGGTGCCTTCCGCGTAGCCGATGAGGTCGCGCATCCCGGCGCCGAGCGGACCGGAGAGCGTGCGGAAGCCCGCGCCGCCGCGCGCGACATCCCCGAAGGAGATCCCGTTCGCGTTGGTCGAGATGATCCCGAGAAGGTTCCCCATCTCGCGGAGCTGATCGGTGATCGTCGTGATGCGGCCGGCCGTCTGCTCGCCGAAGGCATTGTTGCGCAGCGCGTTGCCCACGCCGTCCGTCACGGTGCCGGTCGTGTTCAGGAGCGTGGTGATGTCGCGCAGACCCACCTGCATCGGCGAGTTCGGCCCGAGGCCCTGGTAGCCGCCCTCGATCCACTTGTTGCGGATCTTGTCGGCCTCCGAGAGCTCCTCGCCGCGCAGCTTGGTCTTGAGGTCGGCTTCCTCGTTGGCGAGGCGCACGCGGGCGCTCGTGATGTCGGCGTCGAGAGCGCGCGAGCCCTTCATCAGCTCGTCCAGCGCTTCCTTCTCGGCCTGCGCCTGGACGAGCTCGTCCGTGAGCTTCTGGACCTCCTCGAGACCCATGTTGCCATACTGGCCGGTGGCGATGCGCGTCTGGAGCTCGACGACCTCGGCGTTCGCGCCCTTGAGCTCGGCCTTCATGCCGGAGATCTCGGCCTTCAGGTTCTCGAGGCGCTTCTGGCCGCGATCGTATGCCTTCTGACCATCGTCGACGTTATCGACCATGGGCGCGCCCCAATCGATGCCCTTGGCGCGGTCTGCGGCCGCAAGGGTCTCGACGAGCCGGGCGTTCAGCGCGGCCGTGCGCTTCTGCGCCAGATCCTTGGCGACCTCGTCGGCCGACTCCGTGATGATCTTGGCTTCCTCGGCGATCTTGGCGCGCAGGAAGTCCTCCTCGCGCTTGTAGAGGCCGAGCTGGTTGGCGAGCGTCTTCTCCTGGCGCTCCTTGGTGATCGCCTGGAGCGTGCGGCCGGTCTCGTTGGCCGACTGGATCTGCGCGTCGGACTCCTCGGAGATCTGGACCGCCCGCTTGTCGTATGCGGCCTTGTAGGAGGTGATCTCCTTGTCGAGCATCGTCTGGAAGGCTTGGAGGTTCGCGCGCTCCTCGTCCTCGAGGAGCTGCGTCTCGCCCTTCGACATGACGCCGCGGATCTCCTCGATCTTCTTCTTGATCGGGTCGATCTGGGCGTCGTAGTTGGCGAGCATCCGGTCGAGTGCCTGCTTGGCAGCTTCCGGATCGCCGATCGAGCCGTAGCGCTCCATCCAGTTCGCGGCGACCTCGTCGCGATCCTTGGCATTGAACGCCTTGTTGATGGCGGCGATCTGCTTCTCAAGCTTGCCGACCTGCGCGTCGGCCGCAGTCGCGGCGATGTTGAACGCCTCGCGCGAGCGCGCGCCGAACTGCTCGAGCTCCTTGTAGGCGTCCTTGGCCTTGTTGCCGAAGAGGTCGAAATACTCGCCGACGGCGTAGACCGCGAAGCCGAGCGCCGTCAGCCACGGCATGACGGCCGTGATGCCCATCGCAAGGCCCGACACGCCAGCGAGGAGCACCTGCGTTCCGCGCGCCATCAGCGTCGTTGCGGCCGCGCCGGAGTTCACCGCGACGTTGTAGAGGTAGATCTGCTGGCTCGCGACGCCGAACTGGACGCCGGTCGCGGTCAGCGAAGCGCGCAGGGCGCCGAACGCCGTGGTGATCTGCCCGATGCCGGCGAAGACGAGCTTGGCGCCGAACACGGTCAGGAGAGCCTTGCCCAGGCGCTCGATCGAGCCGCGGAACTCGATGGCGTTGTCGATCACCGACCGGAAGCCCTGGACGATCGTCGTCAGGCCGCGGCCGAGCGTCTGCGCCATCGACGTGCCGATCGAGGAGCCGAGCACCTGGTTCAGGTCGAGAAGCTGCTTCTTCATCTCGTCCATGAAGCCGGCATCGCCCGTCGTGCGCGCGAGCGTCTGGAACAGCGTCTCGGTCTGCTTGAGCTGACCCATGAACGTGTCCATCATGGCGTTCGCACGCCCACCGAACGTGCGATCCATCTCGGCGTAGAGCATCTCCAGCGCGCGCTTGGACTCCACGGTGCCGGTGCCGACCGCCTTGATGAGCTGACCCATGGAGAGGCCCATGGAGCGCGCCATGAGCGCGATCGCCGACGGGACGGACTCGCCGAGCTGCTGGCGCAGCTCTTCCATCTGGATGACGCCCTTACCCATCATCTGCGAGATGGCGACGGTTGCGCGGTTGAAGTGCTGATCCGAGCCACCAAAGGCCGCGATGCCGTCCATGATGGCATCGAGCGAGCCGTTGAACGGGTCCGTGCCGGTGGCCTTCAGCTTCACGAAGTTGTCCGTCACCGACTTCAGGGTGAACGGCACCTCCTTGGCCTTCTTGATGAGGACTTCGACGTTGTTGGACGCCTCGGCGAAGGGGTTCTCCGACTTCGACATGCCGGCCATGAGGTGCGTGAGACGCTCGAACTCGGCGTTGACCTCGAGGATCGCGCCGACCCAGCCGTGGGCGACGCTCGTCATGGCGGACATGGCGAAGGTGACGGCGCCGGTCACGATGGAGACGTCGCGCAGCGTGGCGACGAACCCCTTCGTGTTGCGGTCGGCGATCGCGATCGAGGAGATCACCGACTGGTTGGAGGCGGCAAGGCGCTGGAGCATCTGGTTCGAGCCGGCCGCGACCCGGTTGAACTGCTGGACGGTCTGGCCGGCTCGCAGCATCCGCGTCGTGAAGGAGCCGTCAGCCAGCTCCAGCTCTACCGTGATACCCTTCATTTCAGTCTGCCTTTGCCTTTCAGGGCCGCGAGGCCCGCTCGATCAAGTTTTTCCTCCTGTGCGACCTCGGCAGCATCGAACTCGGCGACCGTGCCGATCTGCTTGGTCATGGCGTTGGTGAAGCTCTCGAACCCCTTTTCAGAGGTGGCCGAAGCGATCGCGTTGATCTGGCGAAGGCTGTCTTCGGCGAGGATGCGGTCGATGCTCTTGTGGAGATGCCAAAAGTATCGAGCCGACTCCCCAAGGAGAGCGTTGCGGTTCGCGTAGCCGTAAAAGCGGTGGACGCGGGTGAAGAGGAAGCCGAAGTCGAGGGCCTTCAGGCCCCCGGAGCGTTTCCCTCGGACGCGGCCTCGGCCTTGGCGTCGTCGCCGGCGCTCTTCGTGACCTCGTCCTGGCCGTTGTTCTGCTGCGCGAACTGCACGAACGCCTGGATCTGGGAGAGCGTCAGGTTGCGAATGTCGGTCTCGGGCAGGCCGGGGAATGCGCGCATCAGCATCTTGACGGTGATGTCGAACTCTTCCTTCGCGGTCGTCTTCGTGCCGAGCGCCTGGATGTCGAGCGTGTTGTTGATGAAGTCCTCGACGGTGGCTTCCTTGCCGTCGTAGCGCTGGCCCTTGAGCTTGATCGCGAACCCGACCTTCGGGGCGACTTCGTCGAGGTCGAGGAACTTCACATTGGTATCGGACATGCGGGTGGTCTCCTGGGAAGCAGAGGCCCCTACTCCGTGAGTAGGGGCTTACTTATTTCTTTGGTTGGAAGGATTACGCCTTGGCGGTTTCGTCGCCGACGACGAAGAGCGTCTCGGTCTCGGCGTCCGGATACGCCTTGAAGACCACGTTGAAGACGCGCTGCTCGTCGAGCTTGTAGGCGAAGGTCGCAGCGCCCGCGGTCGCCGCGCGCGGCACGATGAAGTCCTCGGACGTGTCGTCGTCCGCGTTCTCCTTCGGGTGCAGCCGGAGCTTCTTGGCGATCTCGAGGAGGTCGATGCCGACGCCGGCCGGGACGACGACCTTCTTCTTGGTCGGATCCTGGCTGTCGGTGACGAGCTGGGCGCCCGGCATGATCGCGACGAGGTTCTCGAGCGTGGTCTCGGCCAGCGGCGCGGTCACGGTGCAGGTGCGGCCCGTGATGCGCTCGCCGATCGGCGAGTTACCGAGCTGGTCGACGGTGATTTCCTGGGTCGACGTCTCCACCGCGGCTTCGACGCCGCCCTTGGTGAAGCCGAGATCCTTGTCGTCGAAGAAAAGCCGGCACACGCCGAGCTTCACGTTCTGGGTATCGGATGCCATGGATTTCCTCTCGTTGGCAGAATGAGTAAGCGTTTACTTATCATACCGCGCCGTAACGCGGCGTGGCAAGGTGTTTCAGGCGATCGCGAAGCTCGTTCGGAAGTTCAGCGACCATTCGATCCCGCCACCGTTCATCCGCGGGAACTGGATGGGCGTGTGGGCGGGGAGGAACTGGTTGATCTGGACGGCGCCCCGCTCGGCCGTTGCATCGTGACGCTCGCGCTTATCGACCGTCAGGCAGCGCTGCACCTGGTCGGCGAGCGCCGCGCCCTTCACAGGATCGCCGTGACGCACGATCACCTGAAGGCTCGGGTCGTAGTAGCCGGGCAGCTCGTGGTCGATGCGGATGCCCTGGATCGGGCTCTTGAGCATGATGCCGATCGCGACGTCGCCCGGCATGGCGTTGAGGAACAGCGTCTTGCCGGGAATGCCCAGCTCGGCCGCGACGAGCTTGTCGCGCAGGATGTCGAAGATCACGGGACTTCCCTCATGATGGCCGCGATCATGCGAGCGCGAAAGCGGCGTTGAAACTCGGCCTCGGCCGCACGCTCGAGGAACTTCTCCCCGACGATGCGCGAGGGATTGGCCTGCTGCTTGGCGAGCGTCTTCGGACCCGGCTGCATCGAGGAGTAGTTCTCGTGGACGTAGAGGGCGTATTGCTCGACGTTCACGCCGTTGACCTCGCCGCCCGCGACGACATCGATCTTGAGGCGCCCGCGGCCGGGCTCGTATTCGCGCTCGATGCGGATCGACTCCTCGAGGTTGCCCTCGTCGACCGGCGCGTTGAGGCGCGCTTCCTTGACGATCTCGTCGGCGCCGCGCCGGAGCTGCTTGCGCGAGGTGTCGGCCACGCGCTCGGCGATCTGGCGCAGCTCCACGGCGAGCGCCTCGGCTCCCCTCACCCGCGACCCGATCATGCCTCGACCTCGAAGGGCTCGAGGTCGCACTGCCAATGGTCGATCTGACCGGCGACGTTGTAGCGGGGCTCGACCTTGGTGACGCGGAAGAGCTGCGGGAAGTCGCGGTCGCGGAAGCGATCGTTGACGTTCGGCTCGACCTTGGCCGGGAAGAGCACCGTCGCCTTGGCGACGATCTCGTCAGCGGCTCCGCGCGACGCGGAGGAGTCCGCGCGCACGGTTGTCGAGGAGAGGATCTGGTTGATGTGGATCGAGGCGTAGCGCACGTCCTCATCCCGACCGAACGACGGCTGGGCGTGGAAGTCGTAGCCGGTCGAGCGTGCCAGCGAGCCGTTGCGGTTCGGGATGAACATCAGCGGGTGATCCGGAACTGGTAGTGGACGAGCCCGGTCAGCGCCTCGAGCGCTGCGCGCGTGACGCCCATGTCGAGAACGCCGTTGCGGAACATCATCGAGCTCTCGCCGATCGACTCCGACAGGACGCCGGCCCGGCGCTTGTCGCCGATGATGTCGCCGGTCAGGATCTCGTCGGCCTCGATGATCTGCGCGCGCTTCAGCCGATCCGTGAAGTAGGCCGGGAAGTCGTCGAAGGTCGCGACATCCATCTCGTGCCAGTGCTGCTGGTCGATGTAGGTGAAGCGGGTCCGGTAGTTGACCTCGGGTAGGATCAGCGTCTCGCGGTCGTAGCTGTCGATGATCTTGAGGGAGATGCGCGTCAGGCGCGCGTAGGCTTCGATCAGCGCGGCGCGCAGGTCGCGATCGGACGCGCCGTGAACCATCTTGAGGCCCGGCAGGTCGAACGCCTTGATGCGCGCCTCGTGGATCGTCTGGAAGGAGTTGTTCGGGACGGCGAGCGAGTCCGTGCCCTGGACGGCGTAGACGAGCTGGCGCGTGATGTCGCCGCCCGGCGTGTGAAGGACGACCGTGACGACACGGCCTTCCATTCCACTCGTGCCCGCCTGGAGCGCGTTCAGCTCGGCCGGCACCACGACGCGCAGCGTCTCCCCGAGAACCGCGTCGATCGCGCCCAGCGGCCGGCGACGCTCGTCGGTGACAGAGACGCTCGCACCCGTCACCTCGACGGGCTTGTCGTTCAGGTCGTGCAGCGGGACGTCGTAGGTGACGACGTAGTTCTCGGGGAAGATCTGCATGGGTTACTCGCGACCCTCGTCGCTCTCGCCCTGACCTTCGCCGGTGCCCTCGCCCTCACCAGAGCCCGTGGGAGCGTCTTCGGTCTCGTCGGTGCTCTCGCCCTCGCCCGAAGCGTCCTCGCTCTCCTGCGTGCCTTCCTGGCCCTCGCCGGTGGCCTCGGTGCCGCCCTCGCCGCCCGTGCCGGTCTCGTCGGTGTCGGCCGTCTCGGCGTTGATGGCGTCGGCGATGCCGCGGGCCGCTGCCGCCGCGATCTTGGCCGCGAGGTCGTCGTCATCCACCGACGTCTCCTCGGCGCCCTCGCCTTCCGGCTTGACCGGATCGACCGGGGCCTCGATCTGCGTCGCGCCGGAAGCGTTGCGCGCCTCGACGAACTCGGCCTGCGCGGTGAGGATGGACTCGATCAGGGCAGGGATCGACCGTCCCTTGAGACCCCACTCCTCGGCGACGACGCGCACGGCCTTGATGCCGCCCTTGTCGGCGAGGGCGTCGAGCTCGTCCTTGGTGCGCAGCGTGACGCTATCGGCCTTGGCCGTGCGCAGGCGCTCGGCGCGCTCTTCGGCTTCGCGTTCGGCGTCGGTCTGGCGTGCGAGCGGTGCGGTCTCGGCCACGCGGATCGCGACGCCGTTGATGACCTGGTGCTGACGGCCGGCCGGGTGCTCGACGCCGTCCTCGTCCACATGCACGGCTTCCATGATGCCGGCGATCTGGTTGGCGACGGCCGGCGCCACGACGTCCACGGACGTCCCGTCCTGGAAGAAGGCGTTGCCGAGATGGCCGTTGTAGCCGGTGAAAGCGCCGCTCTTCAGGCGCAGAAGCATAGGCTTCATGATCAGATTTCCTTGTCGGTGATCGGGAGGGTGCCGGTCAGGTGCAGGACTTCGAGATCATCGAACCCGCCGATGTATTCGCCGGCCGCGAAGATCTGCGGCACGGTTCGGGCGCCTGGCGCGCGCCGGTCCATCTCGGCCTTCAAGGCGGGGTCGGCGACGTCATGGTAGCGGAAGGCCAGGCCCTCCGATGCGACGAGCTCCTTGGCTCGTGCGCAGAAGCCGCAATTGCTGCGGCCGTAGATCTCGATAATGCGGCTCATGACCTTCTCAAACAGAAAGGGGCAGGATTGCCCTGCCCCATTCTAAAGTAAGTCGTTACTTATCACCAAGCTTAAATGTTGGTGACGCCCTTGAGACGGGCCAGAGCGTGCGTGGCCTTGAGGGCCGTGCCGCAATACCACTTGAGGCGGTGCAGGTCGGCGTCCTTGACGTGCGAGGTGCCGAGATGCTCGTAGCGGATACCCGCCTGCGCGCCGGCCCAGAGGCCGTGGAAGCCGTCGGCCTCGTTCAGACGCAGCGCGTAGATCGAGGTCGTCTTGTCGTTGGTGCCCTGGACCTCGTCCGCGCGGATGAAGTCGTTGATGATGACGGGCATACCGTCGATCGCCGGCACCATGCCGAAGTTCTCGATCATCATCATCGGCGCGGTGTTGCCGCCGAAGGTGCGCAGGATCGACTTCAGGCCGCGCCAGGTGCCCTCGCGCATCATGAAGGCGTCAGCGCCGAGCAGGACCGCGTCCTTCAGCTCGTCGAGAGCCTCGAGCGAAACCGCACCACCGTTGGCGCCCGCGACGAGCGTCTGACCGGCCGGCGTCAGCGTCTTGATGCCGTCGAAGGACTTCTTGTTCTGGCTGGAGTCGCCGTTGACGAGCGTGCGCCGGAACTTGATGCCCAGGCCCTTGGCCTTCGAGCGGATCTGGATGCCGAGCTGCGGGTTGAGGTCCGACATGGACTCGGTCGTGAAGTTGTCGAGCAGGATCTGGCCTGCCAGCACCTTGCACTTGGTCGAGACCTCGTCGAACGTGGCAGCGCCCTCGGGCACGTCCTCGTAGGCCGACAGGAACTCGCCCTCGGAGATGGTCAGCTCGCGGACGTAGTCGTAGGACTTGCCCTCGGTGCGAACCCAGGGGAGGAGAGCGAACAGCTCGTCCTTGTGGATGATCTCTTCGATGACGCCGCGGACGAGGTCGATCTCGGAGAGCTTTTCGGCTTCTTCAACGAGAAGAGGCATGGTCGATTTCTTCCTTTCTGTGCCCGCCTGCGGGACTGCGAAAATCTGTTGGGCAGTATAACCCGCAGGCGGCGATCAACAAAGGAAAAAGTGAGTAATCGCTTACTTACTTCTTCCGCGAAGCGGCAAGCGCGGCCTCGATGCGGGACAGACCGAACGTGTCGGGTGCCTTCGCCGGGGTCTTGCCGCCGTTTTCCTTGGTGCCGGAGCCGGCACCACCCTTGGTCTTGGAGCGCAGGAGATGATCGCGATCCGAGTCGGCGTCGATGAGCTGGCGCATGGCGTCGTCGAACGTCGCCGGCTCGCCGCTCTTCTTGTTCAGGAGCTTCTTGCGTCCCTCCTGGCTGGCCGGCCGGTCGTAGGCCGTCAGCGTGCCGTCCTCGGCGATCTCGAAGTTCGCACCGTAGACCTGGCGCGCCTTGGTCGGCGTCAGCACCAGCTCCTCGCTCACGAACTTGGAGCTCGTGAACTTGGCGCCGATCGTCAGCTCGTTGATCCGGTCCTGGAGACCCTTGATCGTCGTGTTGCTCTCGGCGAGCAGCACGTCCTTGGCGTTCAGCTCCTCGGTGTGCGCTTCCTGGAGGATGCGCTTGGACTCCTCGTATTCGCCACGCGCCTCGGCAGCATTGGCTTCCGCCGTCTGCTGGTCCTTCATCAGCTTGCGGACCTTCGCGGGGTCGATCCCCTCGAACGCCTTCAGGGCTGCGTTCGCGGTGGCGAGCGCCTTCTGGGCATCCTTGAGCGCCTTCTTGCGCGACAGCGACTCCTTCAGGAGCTTGGCCTCACGATCCGTCGGCTTCTTGTCAGTGCCCTCGTTGCCAGCGTCGTCGTCGTCGGACTGTCCCTCGTCCGAGCCGCCTTCGTTGCCGGCGTCGTCTTCGTCCTCGTCGTCGCCCTCGTCAGCCTCGCCCTCATCCGAGCCGCCGCCCGAGCCCGCCCCACCTTCCGGAGCGAACGCGATCTGCGGGAAGCGAAGGCCGAAGCCCGTCCCGAAGGAAGCGATGGATGCGATCGAGCCGGACGTCTTGGTCAGGCGGTTCAGAAGTTCGGTCATGTGGTCTTCCTTTCGGCCAGTCTCTCGGCCTTCGTGTTGCGTGAGCCAGTCACTCGGCTCGGCTTATGTCCCGGTCTGCGGCGTGACCTGACCCTGACGCGGGTTCGTGTTGGTCGGCCGGAGAGCGGGAGATTTCGGTGCGCCTGGTGCGCCAGGCTGGGAGGGCTCGGCCTCGAGCCACTTGCCGACACCCTCGAGGACGGTCTTCTTCAGATCCTCCTTCAGCGTCGGGAACAGCTTCTCGACGATCCGCTTGGCGTGCTCGCGGCGCAGCTCCTTGGGCGCCTGGATCTTGGCGAGACGCTCGGCGGTATCGAGCTCGTTGGTGAGGGTCGCGACGTCGAAGGTCTCGGGGTAGTTCACGAGACGGTCGGCCGGCACAGGCTCGCTGGCGTAGAGCGAGACGAGACGCACGATCTCGTTCTCGGCGTTCTCCAGGGCCTCGCCCTTCGCGTTGAGCAGCGAGTTCACGCGCTCGAAATCGTATGCCTTGGCGACGCCCGACGAGTTGTCGATGCCCATGGCGTTGTCCTGCTTGGTGCGCTCACCAGCCAGGCCGATCGTGTGGTAGATCTCGTTGATGATCTTCTCGACGACCGCGATGATGACGTGCGCCTGCGCGGCGTCGGGCGAAATGTATTCCGGCCCTGCCCCACCCTGACTGCCGTCGTAGGTGAACATGCGCTTGGTGCCCGCCTCGACGAGCTGCTTGTATTTGTCGTCGCCCGGCAGGATGCCCTGCGCCGGCATGACGAGCTGGGAGAAGGTCTGGTCCTGGATGATCGCGTCGAGGTTCGACAGGTAGTTGGCGACCGCGCGATCGAGATAGGCCGTGTCGTCGATAAGGGCGGGCGCCGAATAGTGGCTCTCGCCGATCGTGTGGCGCGCGAAGACGACAGGGATCTCGCCGATCGGGTTGTCGCCGCGGGAGATCTCGCGCACGACCTTGCCGCGCCGGCCGGCGTCGACCTCCTCGTAGAGCACCCACTCGTGCGGGCGCCACAGGCGGAAGCGAGGCTTGAGCTGGCCCGTGCCGAGCAGCGGGTCTTCGTCGTCGCGCACCCACTCGCGGATGAGGATCCACAGGAGCTTGCCGTCGGTGTCGTCCTCAAGCGCGAAGTCGAGGATGTCCATCGGCTTCACGATGTAGGCGTAGATGGGGTTCGGCGCCTTCTTCTCGTCGGCGACCGAGACCGCGCCGTCGACAGGCTTGGAGTCCACGACGACGCCGACCTGGCCGAACACCGACGTCGACATGGCGAGGTGCTTGGCGAACTGGTCGATCGTCATGCCCGACTTGGTCGAGCGCTTCCAGAAGCGCTTCACGGCCTCGGTGGCGCTGTTGTCGTTGCGCTCGACCTTGGCCTTGAAGAGATACTTGGTGACGAGATCGACGGTCTCGCGCGTGTGGTTGAAGCGATATGCGCGGTTGAGGCGGTCACGGAACTCGTCCGTGCCCTCCTTGAAGAACTTGAAGATGTTCTCGGTGAACCAGGCCCGGCCACCGCGGTAGGTTGCCTGGAGGAACTCCCAATGGGGAAGCATCACGGCGTAATCGGGATGGCGACGTGCAATGAAAGCCGTCAGCACGTCCTGATTTGATGTTCCGCTCATGCTTTGACCCATTCCGTGTTCATCCCCGCATGATAAGTAACCGATTACTTATCTGCAACCTCAAATCGACAGACCGAGGATCTGGACCTTGCGCACCGGGAACTCGAAGTCCGTGAAATAGCCGAGCGCGTCGCACGGGTGTTCGACGCCCATGGTCTTGTCGACCTCGCGCGAGCCCTCCTTGTAGATCGTCTGCTCGAGGCCCTTGATGAGGTGCCGGCAGCGCTGATCCACGCGAAAACGCACCTGGCCGTCGGCCGAGCGCAGGAGACGGTTCACCGAGTTGATGCGGTCGGCGACCGCGGGGTGCTTCTTCTTGTAGAGGATGCGTCGGAAGCCCGCCTCGCGCAGGATGTCGAGATCGGACTCGCCGCGCGCCTGCGTGCGGTTGGCGCCGGCCGGATCGGGGTAGAAGCTGATCTGCTTCATCTGCCGGTGGTAGCGCCTCGAGATCTCGTCCGCGACCTCCTGGGTGTTCGAGCCGAAGAGGATCGCCTCGTCCACGCACCAGATCTCGCCGTTCGGCTGGATCTGCATGATCACCGACGACATCGGGTCGATGTTGAAGTCCTGGCCGATGTAGATCGGGAGCTTGGGGTTGAACTCGTAGCGGCCGACGTGCTCGTTGCGGTCGAAGGCGTGATAGACGCGGCCCGACATCGTCTCGAACCGGGCGTTGTATTCCTGGTTGAACGTCTTCTCGTCCGTGTTCTCCATCGCCTCGAGGATTTCGCTCTTCGGGATGAAGGGCGACATCATCGTCGGGTATTGCCAGCTCATGTAGGGGTTGCGGCGCAGTGAGCCGTCGTCAGCGCGATAGGTCGGCCCGCGCTGGCCCTTCATGTAGAGGTCGTAGAACCAGTTGAACGCCTTGGGCGTGCCGATGAACATCGCGCCGCCGCGCGTCGAGGTCAGCGTCGGCTGAAGGATCTTCTCCCAGGTCTCCGGCTTCATGTCCTGGACCTCGTCCAGAACGACGTAGTGGAGCGCGACGCCGCGCAGGCGATCGGGCTGGTCGGCGCCCTTGAGCGAGATCACCGAGCCGTTGATCAGCCGGATCTCCATCCGGGTCTCGTTGGGCTCGCCGCGCATCCACTCGCGCGGGATCGACTCCTTCAGGACGTCCCACATATTCTGGCGGGCCTGGCCGTAGGTCGGCGCGACATACCAGACGCGCTGGCGCGGGGCGCGCGTCGCGGCCTTCATGAGCGCGGTGCGCGCGCAGAGCGTCTTGCCCCAGCGCCGGCCGGCGACGATGACCTTGTAGCGGGCCTTGTGGTTCAGAACCTCCTTCTGGCCGTTATGGACGATCAGGTCGCTCATGCGTCGCGCAGCGAGGCGTCGATCACCTCGTCGATGATCTCGCCGTCGTCGTCGTCCTGGTCGGCGTTGGTCTGGATCGCGTGGATCTCCTCGTCCGTGATGTCGCGGATGAGCAGCTCCGGCAGCGACGCCTCGTCCACGATCGCATCGGCGTTGAGGATGCCAAGGCGTGTGTTCACGTTGTCGATGAGGATCTTCTGGTAGCGGGCGACCGCCTTCAGGTCGTCGTCGATCGAGGCCATCGGCCGGTTGTTGCGGATCGCCTCGGCGACCTGCTTCTTGGCGATGAGCTGGACCTGGTGCAGCGACTTGTAGCCGTCGACCCGGCTCTCCTCGACCCATTCGCGGCGCTGGTCGGCGAAGCTCTCGGCAGCTTGGATCGCAGCCTGGCCGGCCTTGGACGCGGCCGCAGCCTTCACGCCGTTGGCCTGCGCCTGGCGCAGCTCATGGGCGCGCGTGCCGAAGGAGATATTCCGGGTCTTGAAGCGGCGCGAGATGGACTGCCGGGAGACGCCATACTCCTTGGAGAGCTCGGGCATCTTCTTCGTGCCGAGCTCGTAGGCGTTCTCGATTTCGGCCCAGGTTTCCTCGGACAGGCGCGAGCCGGCAGACCGGGACTCCTCGGTCTCGACCTCCTCTTCCTCCTCGACCTCGTTCTCCGGGCCGGTGATGTCCTCTTCGTCTGCGCTCATGCTCGTCATTTTAGTAAGTGCTTACTTATTATGCAACCCAGGCGTTCCGGGCCGGAGAGCTAATTGCCTCTCACCTACATTAGAAATTATATCTATCTCTTAGAGTTAGATTCTAATGTAGATCGGAGGCAATTAGCTGCCTCCGGTCAGGGGCGTCGATCGGAACCAGGCGTAGGCATCTCCGGTCGGCTTCACGATGCGCTTCCCGTTCCAGCCTTCCCGGCTGATGATGCCGTTGCCCTCGAGATAGCGAAGCGAGCACGAGAACGCCGGCCGGCTCGGCTTGTAGCTCAACCGGCTCATGATCTCGCCGACCGTCAGGTGCTCGCCCTTGTCGGCCGCGGCGAGGATCACGCCGACGATCTCGCGCTGCTTGTCCGTCCTTGCAGGCTTGCCCATCAGACGATCCTCGGCACGGATGCGCCCGGCTCGACGAACCCGCCCTGGAACACCATCGGCGCGGTCGGCGCCTGCCAGTCGAACGCGCGCAGCGGCAGGCGGGCAGGCATCTCCCGGCCCGCGTCCGGATTGCGCCAGACGCCATACATGGGCGAGGCCAGGCTCATCTGCTGGATCGCCTTGATGGTGTCGCGCGCCGTCATGGCGTCCACGCGGGATGCGCCGCGCTCGCGCGTCTTGCCCGTGTTCTCGAGCGCCGAGTTGCGCAGGTAGAAGTCCTTGCACCTGACGATCGTGGCCTGGCGCTGGCTCTCCGGCATGGCATCGATCTCGGCGACGATCGCCTCGAAGTCCTGCGGGCTCGCCTCGAAGTTCGACCGGAAGAACCGGAGCCCCGCCTCGAACTTGTTGGCGTTCTGGGGCGTGACGAACCGGAAGCCGGCCTTCTGCCCGAAAATGTTGAACTTCGACATGGAGCTCTGGATCTCCATGATGGGCGCGCCCTCGAGGCGCGAGACGAGGTTCATCATCCGGTAGCCGGCGCCGATGCCGCGGAACATCGTGTCGACCACGAAGCGGGAGACGACGCGCATGTTGGCGTTGATCCACTTGTAGCGGTTCGTGTTCGTCAGCTTGGTGTCCCCGCCCGTCGGCTTGATCGCCGGGAACGCGATGTGGCGCTCCTTGAGGAGGCCCTTCGGACATCCGGTCACGAGAACGCCGATCGACTCGCCGTGGAGATCGAGGCGCCAGAAGCGCGCGCCCATCGGCAGCTTCTCGGCCTTGTAGTGGAGATGGTGCAGCAGCTCCCAATCTGCCTTGGTGCCGCGCTCGACGAACATATCGTCCATCAGCGAGAAACGGGCGCTGGGCGCGTCCACGCGCTCGACGCTCGTCGTGTGCGTCGGGAACTCGAAATCAGCGCTGGTGAGCATCCTGGTCAATGTGAGACGCTTTCCGCAAGCGTCACAGCGCTCGCAAAGACGGGTGCGAGCGGTGTGCAGCACGACAGGAGCGCGCAGAGCGCGAGGATCAGGCCGCGGCTCATCGCGAACACCCCGAGATCTGGTCGTAGTAGCGTCCGGTGTTCTCCTCGACGCGGATCGCCCGGTCGTCCCAGAGCTGCACCATGCCGAAATCCTTCTCGGACACGACCTCGAGCCGGGGAAGGCCCTGGCGCTCGAACCAGTTCTGGATGTGCCAGCGAGCCATGCCGCGGTCGGGCGCGGCCGAGCAGACGCGCGCCGTCATGATCTTCACCGTCTTGCCGGCCGCGAGCCAGCCGCGCACGCGCTTCATCATCGCCGGCACCGGCGCGCCGATGTGGTCGATGCCCTTCCAGCCGTCGTAGTGCGCGAGCGTGCCGTCGAGATCGACGCCGATCCACCCGCCGCTCACGACACGCGCTCCTTCACCTTCACGTCCACGCGCTCGGAGAAGCGCTTGGTGACGGTGAGGTCCGGCCCGAGCTCCTCGCCGAGATCGGTATGGGTCGTTGCGACCATGAGCGTCTTGCCCATGCGCCGGGCGACCTTCTGGACGTTGAAGGCGATCACCTTCGCGGTCTCGCGATCGAGCACGGCGCCGAACTCGTCGGCGACCCAGACGTCAGCGGGGCTTTCCAGCACCTTGGCGAGCTTCACGCGGTAGCGCTGGCCGTCCGAGAGCTCGGAGGGCTTCCGGAGGTAGATATAGGCGTCGGAGATCCCCGCGAGACCGAGGAGCTCGGTCGCCTGGTTGATGGTCTGGCCGACGAGGTCGATGACCGGGCGCTCCTCGAGCTCGATCTCGTTGAGATCGGCGACGAGCTTGCCGCCGGCCCGCATCTGGCCGATCAGATCCTTGAGAAGCAGCGACTTGCCCGAGCCCGACTGGCCGGTGATGTAGACGACATCCGTGTCGCGCACCTCGATCTTGAGGTTGTCGTAGACCGTGAAGCGCTTGTCCGAGAGACCGAGGCCGAAGCCTTCGGCCAGGTCCAGGACGCGCGCCGTGCGCTCGACGGACGAGGTGAAGTGACGATCGACGACGTATTCAGTCATCGCCGTCCTCCATCTCCCCGCCGCCGAGCGGATAGATCTCCTTGTAGGAGCCGTCCTCCTCGAAGTGGATGATCGGATCGACCGAGGCCATGTTCAGGAGCTCGTCGCGCATCATCGTGAAGACGCCGGCGTAGAGCGAGGCCGTCTGGGCGGTCGTGTCCTCCGGCTGGTCGGCGAAGTCCGGGACCAGGTGCGTGTGGAAGAGACCCGTCGGGGTGTGGCGCGCGACGAGCACGATGCCCGTGGCGTCGCCCTTCTCGACCTGGAGCCGGAGCGCGTCGATCGCGGCGAGCTCGGCCTTGATGGTGAGCTGGCGCCGCTCGTCGATGTCCTTCTGGACGCGCGCGGCCGACTCCTCGTCGGACAGGATCTTCAGGGGCTCGCGCGAGCGGAGCGAGATGATCTTGCGGTCGTCGCTCATCAGACGGTTGCTCCCAGGTGCTCGAGAAGAGCGGCGATGCCCTGCTTGCCGGTGCGCGTCTCCATGCGGCCGACGAGGTCGCGGAGCTGCCGGCTCTCGGCGATCGTGATGCGCTTGAAGCCGAGGGCGTCGACGACGGGCGCGGCCGTCTCGTCGACCTTCTCGGCCGCGGCCTTGTTGCCCTCCTGCTGGCTCTCGACGGCCGAGGACACGTCCTCGACGAAGGCGCTCTCGTCGAAGGCGGCAAGGTCAGCCGTCGTGAACTCGATCTCGGCCGCGTCGAAGCCGATGATGTCGATGTCGAAGTCGGCCGCGGCCAGGCGCCGGAGCTCCTCCTCGATCATGCCCATGTCGTATTCGGTGGACGTGACGCGGTTGTCGGCGAGGCGCAGCGCGTCGGCCTCCTCCTTGGTGAGGTCCGAGCGGACCACGACCGGGATCTTGGAGACGCCCGTCTGGCGCGCGATCTCGAGCGCGGCCAGGCGCCGGCCGTGGCCGGCGATGATCACCATGTCGCCGTCGGTGATGATGGGCTGCGTCCAGCCGACCTTGAGGATCAGCTTCACGAGCTTCCCGACCTGGGCTTCGGAGTGCTTCTTGGCGTTCTTCTCGTAGGGGACGAGCTCGGAAACATCGCGAAGCTCGACCTGCGGGATCTTAGTCATCGTAGGTCATCTCATTTCGGAGGAAGGTCATCGCTTCGCTGTCGTTCATCTCGCGGATCTCGCGGACGGAGCGCTTGCGTTCGTAAAATTCGCCGGAGTCGCAGAGGCCGCACTCGGGCGCGGTGTTGCCGCGCTTGAAGAAGGTGCAGCTCCGGCAGTCCCGGAACTTCGGCTTGGGGTCGAAGACGGCCGGCATCAGAGATCGCCGTCGTCGATGTCATCGAGCCGGGCGAGCGCCGCCTCGACGTCTTCTTCGGTCTGCGGCTCGGGCCGCGGAGCGGATGAAGTAACCGTTTGCTTATGTCCGGAGACGAGCAGGTGCATGAGCGCGTCGCCGGCGTTCGTGAGGTCGTCTTCTTCGGTGAAGCCCTGGGCGCGCTTGGTGTCCGCGATGATGCGCGTGAGCGTCTCGGCGTCGGCCAGCGTCAGCTTGAAGCGCATGTGCGTGTGCGTCTTGGGCACGCGCTCGGGCTTCTCGTCGTCGTCGCTTTCGGACTGCGGATCGACGTCTTTGTCGAAATTCTCGTCAATATCGAGATCGTCCACCGCTATATGCGCAGTAGACATGATGATCGACAAATCGTCCTCATCGATCGGGAGGTAAATCTGGATCTCTTCTTCGCCAATCGACTTGACCAGCTCGGCGAGCGCCTGCGCGTCATCTGTGCCGAAGCGGTAGTTGTCGACCAGCGAGATTTCCTTGGCGCGCTTGTCGTCCAAGGGTCCGAGGTTCATCACCGGCACGGTCGCGAGGCCGATGCGGCCTGCGCTTTCCCAGCGGTGCTTGCCGCCGAGGATCTCGTATCCGCCGTTGAACTCGCGAACGACGATCGGCTTGAAGGTTCCGAAACGCTTCAGGCTCTCGTCGAGCCGGGCTTCAGCGTCCGGGGTGAGGAAGTTGGAGTTCCAGGGGTTCGGAGCGAGATCGCCCACCGGGAGCTCCAGGAATTGCGGCTTCGTCATGAGGCATCCCTGTGGTAAGTAACCATTTACTTATCACAGTTCCAAACGAGATCCACTAGGCTTCATGCAGAATATCCGCCTCGCTCATAACGCCACCGTCGCAAAGCTGGTCGATCGCGACCGCGAGGTGGACAACATCGTCTCCGACCTCCTGTCCTATACGGTCGAGGGGCACGAGTTCATGCACGCCTTCCAGACCGGCACCTGGTCGGGCAAGTCGTCGTTCTACAGCCACGAGAACGGCACGTTCCCGGCCGGCTTCGTGAACGTCGTGCGCGCCAACCTCGTGAAGGCCGGCCGCAAGGTCCATCTGGTGCGCGATCCCCTGCCCCAGCCGCTCGGACCCGAGAGTCCGATCGTGGACGAGTTCGGAAACGACGATCCGCGCTACGATTTCCAGCTCAAGGCGCTGCGGCAGGTCGAAAAGCACGGCGCCGGCATCATCCAGGTCGCGACAGGCGGCGGAAAGTCGAAGATCGCCAAGCTCATCATGGCGCGCTACCGGCGCCCGACGCTCTTCCTGACGACGCGGGGCGTGCTGCTCTACCAGATGCAGGACCAGCTCAACGAGATCGGCATGAACTCCGGCCAGATCGGCGACGGCGAGTTCAAGCTGGTGCGCGGCGTGAACCTCGGGATGGTGCAGACCTTCGTGAAGCGGCTCGAGGAGCCCTCGCTCGACAAGGAGATCCGGAAAGTGATCGCCAAGGGCTACGACGAGAGCGTCGCGCCCGAGAAGCAGCGCGAGATCGCCGCGAAGAAGGCGCAGGTCGTCTACGACCGCAAGCTGAAGCGCCGGAGCCAGGCGATCGAGTTCCTGTCCATGGTCGAGGTCGTGATCGGCGAGGAAGCCCACGAGGCCGGCGGCTCGAGCTATTACGAGATCCTGCGCCACTGCAAGAAGGCTCGCATCCGCGTCGCGCTGACGGCCACGCCCTTCATGCGCCAGAACGCCGAGGACAATCTCCGGCTGATGGCCGCGTTCGGCCCGGTGCTGATCCAGATCACGGAGGAGATGCTGATCGCGCGGGGCGTGCTCGCCCGGCCGGTGTTCAAATTCGTGACATCGAAGCCGCATGAGAAGCTCCGGCGCACCTCGCCTTTTCAGCGTGCCTACGAGTTCGGCTACATGAAGAACCCCTTCATGCACAAGGACATCATCCGCGACGCGCTGATGGCAAAGCGCTTCGGCCTGCCGGTGATGACCCTGATCGTTCGCACCGAGCACGGGGACACGCTCAAAGCGAAAATGGAGCATCTGGGCTTGCGGGTGGAGTTCATCCGTGGCGAGAACGACCAGGACGCGCGCAAGAAGGCCCTTCGCCAGCTCGGCCGCGGTGAAATCGACGTCGTGATCGGCACGACCATCCTGGACGTCGGCGTTGACGTGCCCTCTGTTGGGCTGGTGCAGCTCGCCGGCGGCTACAAAGCCGAGATTTCGCTGCGCCAGCGGATCGGGCGCGGGCTGCGCGCCAAACGGTCTGGACCGAACGTCGCGTTCATCGCCGACTACTCGGTCTCCAACAACAAGTCGCTAGGCGATCACTCGCGCCAGCGGCGTGCCATCGTCGAGGCCACGCCCGGCTTCGCGGAGAACATTCTGCCTGACGGCCAGGACTTCGACTGGTCGCAGTTCGAGAGAAAGGATCTGGCTGCATGAGCCAACGAGACGCTGCCAACTTCTTCAACTCGGCCGGGCTGAACCTGCTCACGCAGGAGCACCTGGTCGAGCGCTGCGAGCGCCTCGAGGAGGAGAACCGCGAGCTCAAGCGCCGGCTGCTCTCCGCGGCCGAGCGTATCCGCCAGACCGACCGGGCCGAAACCCCTGGAGTGATCCACTGATGCGAAAGCAGGCTCTTCGTCATCCGGTCAACCTCATCGACTTCGGCAAGACGGGCGTCGGCGGCGGCGACGTGATCCTAAAGGACGGAACCGTTGTCGGCCGCTGGGACACCGACGAGAGCGACGCGATCTACGGCTTCATTCCGACGGACTGGCCCCAGGCGGCGTTCCATTCGCCGTTCGCCTTCGACCTCGCCGATAAGATCGGGAAGTTCCTGGCGGGCGAGAAGACGATGTTCCCCAGCGACGTCTCGACGACCAGCCACTAACCCTCCAGAGCGCGTCTCCTCGATAGACGCTGCTCGCGGGCTGCGCTAGTAAGTAAGCACTTACTTTGCAACGGAGCCCCGATGTTCTCTTCCCACAAGCACCGCCCTCGTTTCATCGCGCTGTGCGGCAACCCCGGCGCCGGCAAGAGCGAGGTGCAGCGCATCCTCTCGGCCGAGTTCGACTATCGCCCTTACGACGACGGCTTCCCGATCCGGGACTTCGCCATGCGCCACTGTGGCCTGGACGAGCGCCAGGTCTACACGCAGGCCGGCAAGCTCGAGACGGTGACGATCGCCGGGAAGGAGTGGGTCGTGCGCGACCTCCTCGGCCAGATCGGCAACCGGATCGAGGATCTTTTCGGAATGCACGGCATCCCCGCGATGGCCGTCGCCAAGGCGAACACTGCGCCCGACCGCTGCTACTCCTTCGGCTCGGTGCGCCGCGACCAGGGCGCCTACTACAAGGCCCATGGCGGGATCGTCGTCGAGGTCGTGAACCCGCTCGCTGACGACAGCCCCTACGAGTTCGACCACTACGACCGGACGATCGTCGACTACCGGATCGAGAACAACGCCCTCGCCTACGGCCTGCGGCCCCAGGACGCGCTCCACAATCTACGTCAGAAGGTCGCCTACCTCATGCACCAGGTCGGCGAGGACATGCGCCGGGCGGAAGCGGCCTGATAGCGGTCGAGAACGCGCTCTGCTAGTGGTTTCTGACCTCGAATGGACGGGAACCCATGAACTGCGACAGCATCGTTTCCTGCTATCTTGCCGCAGAGCGGTCCCTCACAGGACTGCCACTCTTCGCGGGAGTCTTGGTAGGTCTCGCGTTCGCAGCCACGCCTAAGCTATTCCGCAGGATCAAGGGCACACCCTACAGGCGATACAGGAAGAAGCTTCTCGTTGCGCTTCGCATCCAGCTCGAGTTGGTCGATCGAAATCCCACACGGCTTCTTCTCGCGAACGTTGGCGCGATGGTCTACGTATTGATCGCCACCAGCACTCTGTTTTTGGCTATTTGTATAGCAACACTACAGATGCCGCCGGAGCTTAGTATGAAGGGCGTAGGCTGGATGGTCGCCGTTGCTCTGCTGACTGGCACGAATGTTTTGACGGTCGAGCAGTTCAGAGCGCAGGCCGCAATCCTTGTTCGGGAGCGTCCGCATTTGATGGCCGACCATTTGCGTGCCCAAGCCCGAGAAGAACTCACTCCAAACGAGAACGCCCTCTTGGACGATCTGGCTGATACCTGGAACGCCAAAATCGAGCGGGCTCATGCAGATCGCATACAGGAGGCATGACCGTTCCGTTTCCGTTCACTGGAAATTAACCGCCCTGCCGTCTAGGTTTCTCGAAATCGCGGAACCTGGAAATCTGGAAATCTAGATGGCTGACCAGCTCATGATCTCCTGCCTCTCCCAGAAGGGAGGGGTCGGCAAGTCCACCTTCGCGCGCCTCATCGCCCAGACGTTCTCGGCGGGCGGCTGGAGCGTGAAGATCGCCGACTTCAACGTGCGGCAGTTGACGGCCGTGGATTGGGCCGCGTCCCGCAAAGCCGCCGGCATCGAGCCCGAGATCGAGGCGGAAGCCTTCTCGACGGTGCGCGCGCTGGCTCGCGAGAAGCACGACCTCATCGTCGCGGACGGCCGGCCGGACTCTGACCAGACCTCGCTGGAGCTGGCGAAGGCATCCCGGCTCGTCGTGGTCCCGACCGGAACCACCTTCGACGATCTCAAGCCCCAGGTGATGTTCGCCAACGAGCTCGTCGCCAAGGGCATCGATAAGCGCAAGATCCTCTTCGTGATCAACAAGACCGCCCCTGGCACGTCGGCGACGGAGGAAGCACGCGCCTTCCTCGAGAGCGGCGGCTACGAGGTGGCGAAGACGGACCTGACGTCCAAGACCGGCTACCAGCTCGCCCAGAACCAGGGCAGGTCCGCAGCCGAGACGACGTTCGGCACGCTGAACGAGCGGGCCACCGAAGTCGCCAACGAGATCGCCAAGAAGCTCACCTCCCTGATGCCGGAGCTCGACCAAGCATGAGCATTCCCAAGCCCCCGTCCAAGGCCCGCGCTGGCTCGATAGCGAACCTGTCGATCCCGCAGGCGCCCGCCGACAACATGACCCGTCCGTCCGAGGCGAAGATCTCGTTCGGGTTCCGCGTCACGCCCGAGCTCCACAAGCGCTACAAGATGATCTCGGCCTCGACGGGCGTGCCCATGGTGGACATCCTCGAGCAGAGCCTCGAGCTTTGGGCGAAGGAGCACATGAAATGAGGGTCGCCGGCGCTGCGCTGGCGATTCTAGCCGGAACTGTCCCGGCGCTCGCCGAAGAGCTCTCCGATGAAATGCTGCGTCAGCTCTTCCTGCCCTATCAGGTGATGAGGCTCTGCAACGCGGACAAGTTCTCGATCACCGATGGAATGGTCGAGGAGTCGCGTCGAAAGGTCGTCGATGCACAGCAGCGGCTCTTCGCAAACTTCTCGCAGGAGCAGCGACAGAAAATTTGGGCCGAAACCGCAAGGACGAGCCAGACCGAATACGCCAAGGAGAAGTCTCCGAAGGAGCGCTGCGCCGAGTTCGCCCAATCGCTCATCGATAGGAGGCTGGTGTCGGAAGAACTCCCGGCCGCAATCGGGGAGCTTCCGCAATGATCAAACGGATCGTGCTGGGCGCCATCGCGGCGCTCTTGGTGCTCGCATTCCTTGCAGAGACGGTTCTCGCGCAGGAGATGCCAGCTTCATGGCAAGGTAGGGAGCTCATCCTCTACCAGCAGCGCCAGATCTGTAACTCGCAGGGTCTGTCCGTCACTGACGCCATGATGACGTTTGAGAAGGAGACCACCTTCAAGCGCGTTGCGGCTTCATTGACCAAGCCCAATCTCAAGAAGCACTGGGATTTCGCGCGTCGATACGTCGAGGGCGAGTTCGGCAAGGACGTCGGCATCAGGGACGCCTACTGTGCCGAGGTGGCAAAGGACATCGCCAAGCGGATGGAGACGCGCCAGAAGGTCGACCAGCTCCTCGGTGACATGCCCTTGTCGCAGTAGCCCTCGAGCTCCGTGCGCCGCAGGCGCGCGGCAGCGGCGGATTAAGGGTCAGATCCACGGGGCATCGGGGCGCCTACCCCAGAGCGTCGTTCCCAGCGCAATCAGAACCCCATCCAGTCATGCTGACGACCTCTGCCTTGCCGATCTCTGGCAGCGATCTGCTGAGCGACGAGGATCTCGTATGCCTCGTCATCGAAGAGCGGATTACCCGTATAATCCTTGAGCGCTTCTACGAGCTCCAGCTTGATCCGATCCCGTTGATCCCAGACTTGAGGGGTGATCTCGATCATGACGGACTCGTTAATCTTGTATTTGTAGTCCCCGGCAGGGCGAATGATGTCGAGCTGCTGAAGCTCGTTCATCGCCGGCGCGCTGAAGCCGCGCGATGTCCTACTGTCGTTTCGCAGCAATCCGTAGAGGATCGTCGTGGCGTCCATGCTGAGTGCGCGCGAGGCCTCCAGGACGATCTCACGCTCCCGTATGTTCTTCGCTCGTGCTGCCCTGATCGCGGGCACTTTTCGCAACCAGTGAGCGGCTCGGAGCAGGAGCGCAACGGCGAAGATCGTCGCTCCGAGGGCTATCGATATGCCGGCGTAGGTGCGGATGCTTCCATCGAATGCCGACTCTTGGATCTCGCCGAGGTAGATCCCGAACCGAACCAATATGCCTCCGATGAGGAAGACCAAGCCAGCCGCAAACGACGGCGTCTTCAGCGTGTTAAACAGCGATGCCAAACCATCCATCGCAGCCCCTCCGATCTACTCTAAGTCGATGTAGGATTAAGGGTCCAGGCCGGGGAGTGTCTCGCCCTCAAAAGGCATCCCCTTCGACCTGTGGCGGGGCTTCTAGGACCTCGTGTCCTTCCCGCCACATGGTCCCCGTGCAACAGAGTGTGTCCACCCAGCACACGTCGTCCCCTGGGGCTGTGTCCCCGATGTCACGCGATGCGCGAGGAGGGATTGGGCGAGTGTCGCGCGCTGTGGCTGGGGTGTCTCACGCTCTGGGATCGTCATAGAAGCTCAAGAGCGAGCGTTTGAGCGTGAGAGCTTCGCGAGTAGCTGACGCGCTATCGAAGCGCGTCAGCGAGCGTCTGTGTCGATTTACGCAGCGAACATATCAGCGATGTTAAGACGCGCAATCATGCGCTGCGTCATGTCGCTTTCGAGATTGATTGCGTAAGCGTCGCGCGTTTCGAACGTCGAGACTTGCGAGAACATACGCAGATTGACGAAAGCGTCTAGCGTCGTCTTATGCTGCGCGTTCACAGTGCTTTCATCGATGATTTTCGACTGTTGCACGATATACGTTGCTTCGCTTTCGCTAAGCTTCGCAGACTTGTTAAGCGCAAGCTTCGCTTCGCTCTTCGTCAACGCTGCGTTCTTGACGTGATGCTTACGAAACGCGCTGACAAAAATCTCTGCGATATAGTTCTGCATCGTCTTATTATTGAAGAGATAGTCAAGAATAGCGTTCTCTTTCTTGAACGCATAGACTTGCGACGTGTAGCGCGACGCATCGACGTCAGCAGCGATAAGAGCTTGTGCGATCGTCTCATTCGCAAGCATCGCGATCGAGCGATCGAAGTGCTTAGCGTTCGCGTCAGACACTTTGTCTTTGCGCGTCACGATGTTGAGCTTAGCAGCGTCAGCGTATGCAGCGAGCTTAGCAGCGAAGTCGTTAGAAGCGATCTGCGTCATGTGAGTGTCTTTCTTTGTGTGTTGCTGATGTCGTCTGTGTGCGACACAAATGAATTTATACGACGCACATGAATAAGCAAGCGCTTACTTACGCAAAAACGAAAAGGAATGAGTCGCGACGAACGAAAATGAATTGCGTCACGCCCCTGTGAGCCCCGCTTTCGTGACTTGCTCCCCGACGCGCGTCGTCCTAGTCGCGCGCCCCGACTGACCCGTAGTCAGCTACGCGTTGCCCCGGTTTTGTGATTTGCTCCCCGTCGCGGGGCGTCCTACGCGCGCCCCCGCCCCGCGGGCGCCCTCGGGGCGCCGCATAGGCCCATCCCCGTCCGGATCTTGGGCGCCCACGTCCTTTCCTCCCCGTTCCTAATTTCCGTTGGCACGGTATTCGCCGCGGGCACCCACGGGGCAGTCGGAGGTGGGCCGGCGGCAACAAGGGGAAACGACGCCCCGCAGTCGTTTCCCCGAGTCCCATTTAGCCCAGCCGTTCCAAAATTCCTCGAGGCAGGCGCGTCCCCTCCCCGCCCCCTTGATCCGTCTCCGCCCCGACCCGTCCCGCTCGCCCAGCCCACAAGAAAGCGCCGCTGTGACGCGACGCTCTCCGCTAGGCTGGATCTAAGCGTATTCGCGCTCTTCCCGGCTCGCGAGCGCGGCTTCACGCTTGGCGGCACGGTGAGCGGCTTCTTCCCGGCGAATGCGCTTGCGCTCCTCGACGAGCTGCATCCCCTGGTCACGAATAGCAGGCATGTCGTCGGGCGACAGTCCGGAATGCTGGATCGCGAGCCGGAAGCGGTCGCCAGCGGAGCGCAGCGTTCCCTCGGACGAGCGCTTGAACAGGTCGGCGTCGATGTTGGCGGGCACATGATCGACCTTGAACGCATCGGCAAGCTCGATGGCATCGGCGAAGCGAGCGACGATCGAGGCGGAAGCGTTGAGCGAAGCAGTGCGGGTCATGTGAAACTCTCTCGTTTCGTGTTGCTGACAATTATGAATATAAATCAGCGACTTACGGGCTATAAGCGTGCAGCGACGGCACGTTGAGCGCGGTCGAGAGGTGTCTGGTGGGGAAGAGCTCGGCCGGGAGCCGCCGAGGAGGCCCGCGGGGCGCAGCCTGACGCGAAAAGACCCGTGCCTGGCCTTACTGGACCTGGACGGGCCTGGACGGGTGCGGACCAGGTCGAGCTGTTGGGTGACTCGCCTGGCCCGCGTTGAGCGCCTGCAGGTTGTGACAGGCGCCTAGAGGAGAGAGACCACGCCTGCGCCTGCCAGGACTAGGACCAGTCCCATGCACATTCGCTTGATGAGGTGCGCGGCACGCTGGGTCTGGAGCTCGAGGGCGCGCCGGCGCCGGATCTCGCCGATGGTGCGCGCGACGCGCTTGGGGTTGTAGGGCTCGAAGTGGCCCTGCTGGAACGACAGGAAGTCGAGGGAGATCCGGAGGGCAGCGATCTCGGCGGGCGTCTGGGGAGCTTGTGCGATCTGCATGGCGATGTCTCGCTCTCGTGTTGCTGACACGATGAGAGTCGCATTGCTCGCTATGGGGTCACAGACGCTTGTTCAGGGGCTTTCAGGCTTCGGGTCCGGCTGCATCTCCGACAGGATCCGATGCAAGACGGCAGGGTCGATTACCCCATGAACCCGTGCGAAGGGGCGCTCTGCTTTCCCGCCTCCTTCCGTCTTGACCTTCAGCTTGTAAATGAAGGCCAGGGTGATGAGAGCGTCCAACTCCTGCTGCGATTCCCCTTCCTCTGCCTGCATGTCGAGGATCAGTTCCATGGCATTCCTCCGGCTCGGCGGCTCCCGTGGGCACCCACGGCTTTCCTCTGTCTACCGCGCCGGCCCGACGGTGTCCTCGCCTACACAGGGGAGCGCCCCGTTCCTAAAAACCCCGCGACACAGGGCGGCTCCCATTTAGTCCCAGCCATACCAAACCGCCCCGCGAGCCAGGCGCAAAGAAAAGGCGCCGAAGCACCTTTCCCTCCTCTCCCTTACGCTGCCTTCGTGCAGAGCTCCTCGAGGGCGCGCGCCTGCGCCGTGTCGGTCAGCTCGTAGACGGCGCCGCGGGCGGTGCCGACGTTCTTGACGATGCCGAGCGTCTCGAGGGCCTGCATGGTGGACGACGCCTGGGTGGGCGCGGTCGACGCCGAGACCGTGTGACGGATCAGATGGCGCGAGATCGCCGGCGACACGCGGATCTTGTCGGAGCACGCTGCCTTGGCGATCTCCATCGTGAAGCGCTCGCCGGAGTGGCGGAACGTGAAGAGCGAGCGGCACACAGCGCGGTTGATGGCGTTCTTCATGAAGTGCCCCGAGGCGAGCGAGCGCGCCAGGTCCGCGACCTTGTCGATGGCGTAGACGTTGTAGCGGTTCGTCGAGGCGCGTCCGACGTTGAAGACCGACGGGTCGACGCTCGTCGCGGCAAAGGCGTAGGCGGCGAGGAGGTCGGTGGTCATCTTCGCGCGGGAGCTCTTCAAGGAGCGCTGGATCGTCTCGTTCCCCTTGTCGCTCTCGTAGTCCATGCGGTCGTCGATCTCCGCGGCGATGTGGTGCTGCATGGCGACGGCGTGGTCGCGCTCGATGCCCTCGATCATCTGGGCGAGCGTCTTCTGCTCCGGCTCGTCGGTGAGGAGCTCGGGCTCGTCGCCTGCCGGTGCCTGGTCCGGGTTGACCTCGTCGATCTCGGACGCCTGGGCCTGGTAGGCTTCGGACTGGACCTCGGCGGTCTCGATGGCGTCGAGCTCGGCTTCCGTGGGCTCGTTGGTCTCGGTGATCTGCTCGACGACCGGAGCGATGATCTCGCCCTCGAGGACGACGTTCTCGATCTGGGCGGCGGTGTTCTTCGCGGTGCGCTTCGACATTTGATAAACCCTTGTGTGTGCGTTGCTATCGCTTGCAAGCTCTTGTTTTCTTCGTTGCTTGCATTGTGAATATGAAGCATCACGATATGGGCTTGAAGCGTGTAGTCGCGGGGTCTTGTCGGCGCGTTTCGGGCGGATATACGGAAGGAATTACTTAGGAGCGGGCCGGGAGCCGTCGTGCGTGAGCGCGTTTCCGTGCAAAGGATCGCGCCGGAGCTAAATGCCACTCACCTACAAAGGTAAGTTATCTACTAGACAGGTTTCTAATGTAGACGAGAGGCGATTAGGGGCGGACGTCTCCGGCACGGGAAACCCCGCGGGCCTCCTCGGAAAACCACGGGGCGCCGTGGAAACCCATGGATCTCCGGCTCGTGTGGGGATCGGCGTTCCAAGGACGCGGGGCATGGGTTCCCCGTGACGGCTATGCTCCTACAGGGGAGTGCCTCCGTTCCTAATTTTTCCGTCAGCCAAAAAAGAGGCTCGCCGACCCCGTAGGATCAAGCGAGCCCTGAAATTGTGGCGTTGTCGGATCAGGTAGCCGGAGACCGGCTGGTAGCTGGTGGACCTCGACGTTGCCGTCAGCAACACACGAACGCTCGCCCAGCTCTGCAAGCGTCGTTGATCGTTTGTCTCATGAGCGCGTGTGGATTGAAAGCGGATGCTTACGGCGCGTGCGTTCGGGTTGAGGTGGTCGGTCTGGAAGTTCGAGGCTGTTTGTGGCGAGGCGCCAACCCCACCAGACCAGCTCACTATCTCCCCCTATGCCCCTCTATGCGTGCTCTCTGCTCTCACATGCCGGAAGCGTGCGCTTGTCCCTCTCTATGGGTGCTGTGCTGCTTTCCGGTGCTCATGCGTCTCTTATGGGTCTGCGTGCTCTGTCGCTCTCTATGGGTGATGATCTCGGATATGTTTTCGATGCTGCGGGGTATGCGTTTGGTCTGTTTTCTCGAAATCGTCAGGGTTCGTCGCTGAATAGCTTCCCGAGTGTTTCGCTCTCTCTGTGCGCGTCAGACGCTTGGATCGCGCTGGTGAGCTGCTCTGTGCGTTTCTGGTGCTCTTTGCGCTGCGCTGGTCTGTTCTCTTGGTCTGTGCGCGCGATCGGGTCGACGTTTACGTCTTTCCCGAAATCGAGGTTTCAGGTTCTCCGGGCGTAAAGCTCGCGTAAAGGTCGTTTCCAGTCTCACAAGGGTTTGCGTCAACCGCCTGGTTTACGCTTGTCAGCCTGGCCTGGGTCGGACTGGACCTCTGTGTAAAGGTCCATCGCCCTTAATCGAAGCGCTAGTAGCGCTCTGCTTCCTCGAGCCTCTTGAGGCGATCGGCGACGAATGTCCGGAGCTCGTTGTGTGTCAGGCCCCTGTCCTGTGATGCGTCCGCCAGGCGCTTGATCTTCTTGCTCTCCTCGGCAGCTCCGTATTTGTAGGCCGCTTCCGTGTAGGCCGCGAGAAGGCGATCGAACTCGTCCAGGTCTTTGCTCACCGGGTCTCTCCTGATTCTGGTGCCCGCGCAGCCTGCCTTCTTCCCTCTTTCCATATGGTTCCCCTTGGTTAAGTAAGCGCTTACTTGCTATGATGGTGGCTCCTGTTCCCAATGGAGTTCATCATGGCTTTCCAGCCGACCAAGCGTTTCAACCTCACCCGCGACGAGTGGACCGAGATTGCCTCTGGCGTCTCGGAGCTCCTGGTCGAGAGCGAGGGCACCGACATCCTCGTTCGCCTCGATAGCGAGCTTCCCGATCCGCAGAACGACGAGGCCCATACGGTCGGCGCCGGCGCGCATCGCTCCTTCTCGTTCGGCTCTCTCACCACCGAGACCGTCTATGCCCGCGCCAAGCGTCTGCCGGGCTCCGCAATCGTGACGAAGGGCTGATCGATGTCCGGATACGGTCCCTACTCGAAGATCCCCGCTGATACGGTTCCCACGATCGACGCCTATGACGTCAAGACGTTCGTCGTCTCGGGCCGGGCGCGTGCTGGCGTGCCGGTGACGGTCAAGGCCGGCGCCTCGCTCGCCGGAACGATTCATGCCGACGAGTTCGGCTTCTGGAAGCTTACCCTTCCCGCCGATCCCGACGGCGCGTCTCTCACCGCAGAGGTTCTGCCGACCAGCGCTCCTTTCGCGACCCCGCGCACTCTTCCCGCTCTTCCACTGAAGACCGGCGCCAAGGTCATGGGTCTCGGCCACAGCTTCATCGCGCGCTCGGGCTACGCTTTCGGCAACGCGGTCCCGCCGGCGCTCCACAACCGCATCGACATCAACACCGGCGCGGCGTTCGGCGACATGGGCCTTCTTCAGTCCATGGACGGGCGCTTCAACGTCAACTCCTGGTTCGATAAGGACTATGCGCAGAACCGCGCGGGCGACGCCAAGGGCTTCGCCGGATCGCAGGCAGGTCTGGGCGGTGACGACCTCAACGGCGGCTACGAGCGCCTGAAGCGCACGATCGACATGCGGCCCGACATCGTGGTCGTGGACATCGGCACCAACGACGTGAACAGCCGGCGCCAGGCCGACGGCAAGACCCCGATCACGCTCGAGACCTTGAAGCTCCGGCTCGATCGCATCCTCACCATGCTCCGCTATGCCGGCATCTGGGCCGTGGTCCTCATGCCGACCCCGCGCACCGACTGGAAGGTCGGCGATCCGCGCCATGTGACGCTCGAAAACTTCGGCGCCTGGTGCGCGACGCTCGGCTCTCGCGAGGGCGTGAAGGTCGTCGATGATCGCAAGCTCATCCGGGACGCGATCGCGTCCGGCCAGCCGATCCTCGAGGACGGCATCCACATGACGTCGGTCGGTCACTGGATCCGCAACTCCGAACCGGGGATGCTCCTCGACGTGCTGCGCTCCATGGTGACGGCAGGCGATTTCGTGGATCGTTCGCGCGCCGGCAATCTGCTCGCGACGGGCGGGTTCCTCGGCACCAACGGCACCAAGAACGGCGGGATCACCGGCAGCGTCGCAACGAGCGTCACGGTGAACCGCGGTGCCGGCCAGACCGAAGCGATCGTCGCCTCGAAGGAGGTGATCGAGGCCGGCGTTGCCGAGAAGCAGGTCTTCACCATCACCCCGGCCGCTCCGGCTGCTGGCGTCAACTCGCTGTCGCTCACGCCGGTCATGCCGAGCTACTCGGCCCTCGGGATCGTCGCCGGCGACTGGATGGAAGCGCTCTGCGAGGTCGAGCTTCTGTCCGAGGAGACGATTTTCGTCGGCGCGTCCTTGCAGCTCCGCTACCGCGGCGGGCTGACGATGCCGGTCACGGGCGGCGTCAACCGTCGGGGCGCGGAGAACAGCGTGCCGATCCCGTTCCGCAACGGTGAGAAGCTCCTGCTGCGCACCCTGCCGCACAAGATGGAGGGTCTCGACGCTGCGACGGGCGTGAGCTCCTACATGGACCTCTTCAACCTCGCGATGTCCTGGCGCCGCGAGGCGTCCAAGGCGTTCCAGATCAAGGTCTCGCCGCTCGTCTTCCGCAAGGTGGCGAGCCCGCGGCCGGCGTGGAACCGCTGACATGATCGGCACTGGTCTTTTCATCGGCGGCAATTCCGGTAGCGGCGTCTCTTCACTCGCGCTGGACGCCGCCCGCAACCGACGAGTGATTGTTGTCGGAGACAGCTTCATGTTCCGGCACACGTTCTCGTCCGGGAGCGGCGTTTGGAACCGTGCGGCGGGAGGGAGCGGCAATCGCTATCTTGTAGTCGGGGAGCTCAACTGGTTGCGCTACCTCACGCACCAGTCCTTCGATTTCGACGGCACCGGCAACTATGGCATCGTCGGACAGAAGACGCCCGAGATCGTTGCACGCCTTCGTGGCATTCTGGCAAAAGACGACGCCGATACGATCGTTATGCCGTCCTCGATCAATGGCTTCCTCGCTAACAATCCGAACGTCGTATCCGAGGAACTTGGGGCGATCGAAACTGCCTATCAGCTCTGCCGCGCCGCAGGACGGTTTCTGATCCTGGAGACCCCCTCGGCTGGCGGTGACAGCAGCGGCAGCGTCTTTCCGAACGCCAACATGAACCGTGCCCGTCTTCACGTCCGTCGAGCTATGCGCGAGATCTACCGAGGCAAGCCCGGCGTCTGCGTGGTCGATATGGAGCCGGGCTATGCGAACCCTGCTTCCGGCGATGGGCGCGCTCTCGATGGTATGGTGACAAGCCGGGCGGGCGGTGTCGCGGCCGCGCCTCTGCACACAACGGGCCTTGGCGCGTATCAGCGCGCTCTTCGTCTTCTCCCGGTGTTCCAGGCTCGCTTCCCAATCTCGGCTGGCCTCACCGCTATGACGAACACCGACAGCTTCGATGCAGTCTACAATCCGAGCGGCAGTCGAAGTTCGAACCCTGCGCTGGATTCGAGCGGCGGGACGCCAGGCACGGGAGGCAGCGGCACGGTCGCGTCCGGATGGATCGGCGGCCACGGTGCGGACACAGGCCACACGCGCGCCTATTCGAAGGTGACGGGACCGAACACCGGGCGTCCGGTCCAGCGCATCGTGCTTGGCGGGACGATGATGTCGAACGCCGAGTTCGCACTCCTCCTGATGAACCTCTCCGGCCGCTCGGTGGGCGACCGGGTGCGCCTCGCAGTGGAGTTCGACGGCTGGTCGGGCGTCCAGAACGTCGAGGCGATCAGCCCGAGCATCAACCCGAATACGTCCGTCTATTCGGGCGGCGTCGCGGATATGAGCTACATCGACGCCCACGCGGCGGACCGCTCGGCGAACGACAACCCGTCCGGCAACCTGCCGGCGAGCGTGGGGCCGGGCCTGATGCTGACCCCGGCCTTCGTGCTGACGGCGGCAACGCCCCGCATCATTCTCGGCGCGCGGGCGCTGAACGGCAGGACGATCGGCGGCACGATCGACGTCCTCAACATGGCGCTGATTGCCGCCTGAAACTTGGAAAGCCCGGCCTCGTGCCGGGCTTTCAGCTCGACACCATTGAGCGAGTCGGGGTCAAAAGAGCCCTTGACGACACCTGCTTTCCCAACTCGCGGGTGAAACTTTGGAAGCGCGGGTCGCTTAACGTGCCTGCAAGATCAACAGGTTATCCCGAGAACTCCCCATCGTTTTAACGCGGGTGGAGCACAGGCTGTGCCAGCCGCAGTTTAGGGTCTTTACAAGCCCTCCGCGATAGGCCCACATCATCAGACCGGACCGGATCTCCTTTTCATCAATGAAGGAGTCCGTCGATGCCCGAGAACCCCTCCCCCAAGAAGAACCGCTGGCGCCAGTTCGCGACAATCGTGATCGAGGTCTCGAAAGTGCTCGCAGCAATGGATGTGATCTACGAGATCGTCCTACGGCATAGCGGCCTTGGCTGACCGTGCGGTCTCGACGGCGAGTCCCGCGCTCGCTACGATTCTTACATGCCGATCCGTCCTGAAGACCGCGACCTCTACCCCGTCGACTGGCCGCAGCTCTCCTGGGCCATTCGGTTCAAGCGCGCGGGCGGCTGCTGCGAGGGTTGTGGTGTCGCGCACGGCACCGAGATCTCCAAGACCTACACGGTGCGCTTGGCCTGCGCCCATGTGGACCACGACCCGACGAACAACGATCCGGCGAACCTGCGCGCGTTCTGCCAGCGCTGCCACATGCTGCACGACGCGCCCGAGCACATTCGCCGGCGCTGGTTCAACTGGTTCAAGCGCGCGGCGATCGGCGATCTCTTCGACGGACCCTATGAGGGGTCACGGGCCGGGCGCGTGATCCTCGACCTCTTCCAGGTCGTCGCTCGCCGGCCGTAGCAGCGGGCGGATCATGTTGGCGAAGCCCTCCTCGTTGAGCGCGCCGGCCGCGAGGTTCACGATCATGTCCTCGAACAGGTTGTCCGAGAGATCGAGATCCAGCCCATTGAGGTTCAGGAAGAGTTCGCAGCAGAAGGCCGCGGTGCGCTTGTTGGCGTCGTTGAATCCATGCGCCTTGGCAATGCCGAAGCACACTGCCGCGGCCAGGGAAGCCGCGTCAGCGCTTTCGTTGTAATAGGCGCGGGTCTCGGCCCGGTCGACGCCCGATGCGAGCGTGTTGGCATCCTTGACGCCGGGCACACCTATGCCGGTCGCCTCGAGGATCATGTCGTGAGCCCCGATGACCTGTTCGACAGTGAGGAAGATCATCAGCGGTGGGCGAGCGCCGTCATGAGGCCCATGCGCTTCTTGAGGAGGCGCTTCGCGGCCGAGCGCACCTGGTCGTCATCGGCGCGCGCCACGCGCTGCGTGGTCTGCGCTTCCTTCTCGCCGAAGATAGCGGCCATCAGCTTGGAGGACTGCGGGTCCATCTTCTCGGGCGGATACGGGTCCATCGCTAGGTGACGGGACGTCCCTTCAACCACGATGCGCGGGCCGGCATTGAGGTCGCGCGTCTCAACGACGTAGGTGCGCGGCGAAACCTGGCCGTCCTTGGTGCCGATCACCGCGGCGGCGCCACGCGGACCCGTGATCTCATTGCCGATGCGGCCACGACGACGGTTCCCGAGGTTTGGCTTCTCTTCTGCGCTCATGATTGCTCTCCTGATGCTGAATATAGACGACCCCTGGTCGGGATGCGAGTCGATGTGCGTCCACAGGAATTTGTTCCTGCGATCTTCCCGCAACCGTTTTGTTCTGGGTATGTTCTCCTACGAACGGAACGGAGAGATTCGCAGTGGTGCAGAGGGTCAGAAGCTTCGACGAGGGGCTACGGAAGAACCTCGGCATCCGGATCGTGTGTCGCGGCTGCGGAAAAGAGGTGATCTACCGCTGCTACGACTTCATGGGCTACATCCAGGGCGGCGCCGAGATCGAGGATCTCCGGTGGCGCTGCACCACCTGCGGCAAGCTCTCCCGATACGTTCGCTACGCCATCCTCGACATCCTCCCGCGCGAGGCACTGGCGCAATGGAAGCCCAGACCAGGCATGGTCCGGCGATACTGAAGGAGAGAAGAATGGCCCGGCCGGAACTGATCGACCGTCTGAAGGATGCCACCCACAATGCCTCGCCCGAGACGGCCGCACTCATGCGCGAGGCGGTCGACAAGCTGGAGTTCTACGAGGACGCCATGAAGATGACCGAAGCCTATCTGGTGCGCCAGGAGCGGCGCGCCTCGATCCGCCTGGTCAGGCAGTGACGCGGATCGTCGTGCCGGGCCAGATCTTGTTCCAGTCCGCCTCCCGGAAGCCGCGCTCCTTCGCGGCTTTCGTGAGCACCTCGCGGTTGCGCTTGAAGAGCCAGGTCCAGTCGATGCCGGCCGGCAGGCGTGCCGCGATCCCGCGCAGCGTGTCGCCGGCCTGGATCGTGTATTCGGCGCCCGTGATGGGACCGGCCGACGGGAAGAGCGCATCGACCACGACGTTGGCGATGTCGTCGTTCTTGGAGCCGTCGTCGGTGTCTAACCCATGCTCGCGCAGCGCCTTGAGGACGGCGTGCTTGCGGGCGTAGCGGAGCTCGTTCGAAGTCGTCTGGGTCAACGCGGATCTCCCCTCATGCTCACGTCCTCGGCGTCTTAAGCAGGAAAATATCGACCTCCTGTCCGGACGCCGTGAAAGTGTGCCAAAAATAGGCGACGCTGTGGATGAAGTTCGGATCCATGCCGTCGTAGCGCACGATGTCCCCCTTCCGCGGGAGAAGGTGGAGATTGACCTCGATCGACTCTTCAGACCCTCGGTAGCGCAGGCGAGCTTTCAGGCTCAATGCGGGTCTCCTCTCATGCTCTCGTCCCACTCGGCGCTCGAGGCGTTGATCAGGTTGGCGAGGTCGGTCAGGAAGTCGTCGTAGAGTTCGCCGCGGCTCCGGTAGTCCGCGAGCTGGTCCGATAGCTCGGCCTGGCCGGAGCTGGCGACGATCTCGAGGATCGCGTCGAGGTGACGTGCGAGCGGCGTGCTCACAGCCCGCGCGCTCCCGCCGAGTGGATGACGTGGTCGACGATCTCGTCGGCCGACAGGTTCTTCTCCCGCAGCAGGTCCACAAGCCGCTGCATCGCCATGGACGTGCGCAGCTTGTAGAAGACGTAGGAGCGGAGCGTCTGCGGGTCGCTCTCGACGTCCCGATAGGACGGCGGACCCTCGAGCAGGCGAAGGCGCGCGATCTCGTCAGCGGCCCAGGACGTGCCCTTCTCGCGGATCTCGTCGTGGACCGATGCCGTGCGCTGCGTGTCGCGTTCGCCAAGCCGGAACATGAGGATGTCGGTCATCGTCTGCGCCTCCATG
The DNA here is from genome assembly GCF_001463785.1 of Aureimonas sp. AU40. Taxonomy (NCBI): domain Bacteria; kingdom Pseudomonadati; phylum Pseudomonadota; class Alphaproteobacteria; order Hyphomicrobiales; family Aurantimonadaceae; genus Aureimonas; species Aureimonas sp. AU40. The sequence continues at coordinate 52,058 of NZ_BBWL01000056.1, read as the reverse complement.
ATGCGCGCGGTGAAGTCGGATGGGTCGGCGCCGGCCGATCGAACAAAACGGGATCGTAAAGCGGCTTCAGCTCGATCTCAACCGGCTCGGGAGGCAGCGGCGGATGGCTGACGCGCTCGTGTTCCTGGCCGAAGCGCGCGGCGACCTCGTCAGGCGTCATCTCCAGGTCGCAGACGATGACGCCAACGCCGGTCCCTCGATCGACGAGGGCTTGGAGGGCTTCCAGATGGCCCAGCACCGAACAGGCGCCGACCACGATGATTTCGGGCTTCTCTCTCATGGGTGCAGCCATTGCAGAAATGAGATGAAGGCCACGATGACGAAGATGACGAGGAGCGTGCCGCCCATGATGCGGAACAGCCCGATCACGGCCTCGCCGACCGTCATCGACCGCGCGTCCTGGTCAGCCTTCCGGAGCTGCGCCTTGGTGATCTCGGGTGCGGGAAACAGCGCGGCCTGCGCCGGCGTCTGCGGCTCGCCGACCGCCTTGAGCTGCTCGACGAACGCGGCGCCGGCCTTGGACGTCGTGATGCCTTCCGGCCCGCGCTCGATGAAGCCCTTGTTAATCAGCGTGGCGATCGCCGAGTTGTAGGCCGGCGACTGGTGCGGATACGCATCGACCTGGACGTGGTGATGCAGGAGCGCCTGGAGTTCGATAACGCGCATGTCAGCTTCCGTAGGGTGTGGCGACGAGCACGTAGGAGCGCCCGTTCATGTCGAGGGTGGTGAAGGCGCAGTCCATCATGGTCTGGAGCCGGTCGAGGTCGTCGGTGCGCGCGGAGCCTTCGACGGCCACCTGCTCGCTGCCGTTGCCGTCGTCGCGCTCCGTGACCTCCCACGCCTCGAGGTGCAGGCTGACCGGGCCAATCTCGATATGGGCAAGCAGCCGGGAGCGCGGGTTGTCGTCTTCGCCGATCTCGTCCCAGACGAGCTTGTCGAGCGGGATGCGGGGTGGGTTGAGACGAAAGGCCATCAGAGGAGCTCCTGGATCGCTTCTTCGAGCTCCGCGTCGGACATCGGGCACATGCCGGGGTCTTGCTCGGGCAGCTCGGTCTGGGTCACGTCGTCGGCGACCCGGTAGAGGCTGAAATTGTCGCCGCTGATCTCGTCCTCGTGCTTGAGGATGACGCAGGCTTTCAGCGCCATCTTCCGATCGAGGTAGACGCTGTGGAAGGTGTCCACCGGACCATCCTTCAGCGTCTTCGCCTCGGCGTCGTGGTAGACACGCCCGGTCAGGACGACGTGGATCTCGTGGGGCGCCAGGTCAGCGCGCGAGACCACGAACCGTCTCCCCAGCGCGCGCCCAGATGATCATGCCGGCGAGGTCGCGCACGACACGCTCCTCCAGCGGCAGGCAGTCGGCGAGCCCTTGCGAGATCGCGAAGAAGCCCGTCGGCTGCTGCTCGAAATCATCGGTGCCGATGTCGTGGTTTCCGCATAGGCTCGACCAGTCGGGAGCGCAGCGGTCCATCTGCGTGTCGCCGCCGACCTGACTCTCGCGCAGGAACGTCTGCCCGCCGCCCGCGATGTCGAGAAGCTGCCATCCCTGCGCGCGGGCTGCGCCCTCGTAGTCGATCATCGGCTCGGAAAGCAGCGTCGCCTTGGCGATCGCGTCGTGGAGATCCACCGAACCTTCCGCCATGCCGGGGTTGCCGAGAGCGGCGAACATGCGGACCATGGTCGAGACGTCGACGGTGATCTCCTCGTCGTCGGCGAAGTCCACATACTCGTTGGAGCCGTAGTTCTCCTCCGAGAAGTAGCGGGACACGATCTCCTCGTCGCTGACCGCGTGGTCGAGGAGCTTGTTCTCGTCGTTCTCCCGGCAGTAGACGCCGAGCTTCTCAATCAGCTCCTCGCGCGAGCTGCCGGCATACTGGCTGGTGCCGTGACGATGGGTGATGGAAGCGAGGTGGACGCGCATGGGCGGCTCCTTCGTGTCTGGAATGGATCAGGCGGCGCGCGCGACGACGGGCGGCTCGAGGGCGAGCCCGTTCAGGACGTTCGCGGCGGGGAACTTGAACCCCTTGCCGTCGTGGACGCGCTTGCAGGAGATCGGGAACTTCGGGCGGCTCGGCGCGATGCCGACGACCTCGTAGCGGATACCGTTCGAGGCGAAGGTGCGCCCGCGATCGGTCGGCTTGAGCCCGTAGGTGCCGCAGAAGAGCGCGAAGTTGTCGGCTTCCGGATCGGCGACCTTGCCGTTCGCGTCGATCGGGCGTGCGGCGATCTTGATGAAGGCTTCGAGACCATACTGTCCACCTGCCGCGGTGAACTGGAAGCCGAGCTCCTTGCCGAGATCCGCAAGGGCGCTCTCGATGCGCGAGGAAATCATCGTGTGCTGCTGTCGGGTGACGTTCATGTCGTCGTCTCTCTGTGTCGCTTCGATAATCAAATATCTCAGTAATATCAGTGGATTACACGCGGGAGAGCGCGGCGTTTAGAAGATGCCGAACGTCTCGTTCGACTGCGCCGTCGTGACCTCGTTGGCTGCGATCGCGGCCTCGGCCGCGCGCATCGCCTTGTCCCGCTCGAAGGCTTCGCGGTTGCGGCGCCGGCGTTCTTCGCTGGCCTCCCGTCGATCCCGCTCCTTGGCCGCTACCTGGAGAATGGATGACGCCACCGAGTTCGGGTGCTCCGAGCGGTTCACAGACACGACGTAGGCGCGGACCTCCTCCTCGACGTTGAGGCTGGCGAGCTGGCGCGGCGCGAGCTGGCGCACGTCGAGCTCCAAGCGCTGCGTGTTGTTGGCGAGGACGTGGTCGATCAGGACGTCGACGACGCCGGACATGCGAAGGGAAAGGGCCATGGAAATCGCGAAATCCGGATTTCTAGAACATCGCGTAGGTCGGGAGGGTCGCGTAGTAGACCTCGCCGGCGACCTTCTCCTCGTATTCAGCCGTTAGCGCGTCGAGGCGCTCCTTGCACGAGCCGGCGATGGTGCGCAGCGCGTGGACGACCAGCGTGTCGGGCAGGTTCGCCCGTGCGATCGTCAGGACGACGTTGGAATAGAGGATGGCCTCGGTCTGGTCGGCATCGAGGCGCTCGAGGCGGCTCGAGACATCGGGCGTGTCCGACAGGCGAAAGGCGTGGACGAGATCGCGCACCAGCGCCAGGGTCGGCTGCTGGAGATTGATCTCCTGCTGGAAGGGCTTCACGGACGCTCTCCTTCGTCGTGAGGAAGGGAGACGCCCGTAGGCGTCTCGTTTTAGCGGGTGGCGCAGAACGCCTCGAGGAGCTCGCAGGGCTCGTCCGGATCGACCGGCATGAACCGCTCGGAGATCTCGGCGTAGACGCCCATCGAGACGCGCTCGTAGAGGGCCTTGTCCTGCGTCTTGATCGTCAGGCCGAAGCCAGGTGGCAGGTCGCCGGGCCGGACGTTCTTCTTGAAGACCTCGATCGCCTCGTCGAGGTAGCCGGACAGGCCCTTCACCAACGCCGTTTCGTCGATGAAGACGCGGGCGAAGGTCGTGTCGGCGTCATACGATTCTAAGACGAGGGGGCTCGTGCTTCGGGGCGGTCGCGGTCGCGGGTTCGGCTGCGGGCTGGTCGTTGCTGACGGCATTCAGATCCTTCTGCTTCTGGTAGGTGGCGATCGGGATGCGCGCGCCGAGCACCTTCACGATGAGGCGGCAGTGCGTGCGGTCTTCCCGGATTTCGAGAAAGCCCTGATCCATGGCGATGAGGCCGAGAATCTGGACGTTACGGATGAGGTCGGCGGGCGTCATGGCGGTTCCTTTCGATGTGAGTAAGCGTTTACTTACTATGTGAGGCAAGCGAAATCGGTCAGAACATGCCGAAATTCTCGTTCTCGGAGCATTCGCGAACGATCTCGCGCCGGCGCCGCTCCGCGCGAATTCGCTCACGGATCTCCGTTTCGATCTCGCTGTCGCCGTAGAAGGTCTCCTTCGCGGCGATCATGTCGTCGTCCGTCCATTCGTGGACGTGGGCCTTGAGGTGCTCGACGGTCTCGGCTTCCGTCATGCCCTCCTCCTCGGCCCCCTGGCGTGAGGTCGCGAGGAAGTCGCGGACCATCGTGTCCGCCCGCACACCCATGAGAGCCGCGTGCATGTCCCATTCCATCGAGGCCACGGCCTGCGCCATGATCTCGGACGCCTTCTCCTGGAAGAGCGGGTTGTCCGGATCGAACTTGGCGAACTTATGCGGCTCCATCGGCCATCTCCTCGCGCTCGGACATGAAGCCCAGGTAGGCGACATCGCTTTCGGGCTTTGACGCCTTCATCACCGACAGGCACGCCGAGACCAGGGCATTCCGGCTGTCCTCGTCGTAGGCGTCGAGCGCCTTCACCGGACATTCGCGATCCGGATGAAGCTTCACCCACTCGCGACGCATGGCAGACAGAAAGACGGCTGCGCCGAACTGCGCCCTGGATCTGGTGTATCGGTTCATGGTCTTCCTTAAACGAACGCTTACTTATCAGGCAAGCCAGATTCGTCCTCGGACGCGCCTAGCAAGCGCTGCACCTTGTCCCGGTTCCAGGCGTCGCCCTTTGGCGGCTTGATGTTCGATGCGTTCAGGCGGATCGCCTGCTCGCGACGCGGCAAATCGAGAAGACCGTGCGACGTCAGGTAGGTGACGACCTCGGCCCACTTGTCGTTGCGCGCCTTCCGCTTGGCCTCGGTCGAGGCGCGGTTCGCTTTGGCGAGCTGGTGATGGATGCCGATCCCGGTGCGCTTGCAGCGGATCGTCACCGAGTAGACGTCATCTGGGAAGAGCTCGCCGATCGCGGTCTCGTCCTGGATGATCGTCTCGCGGATCAGATCCATCAGTTCGTCGGGATCGACCGTGTCGCGCGCAGCGAGGACGGCCTGGAGTTCAGTGCGCAGTCCCATAATCGACCACCTTCGCCTGGTTCGCGACTTCGGGATCGGAAAGCAGATCCAGGAGCATGTTGAGGATCTCGGGTGTCTGCACGGCGAGCGAGAGAGCGAGCATGATGGCGCCCTGGCGCTTCTTGCCTTCGCTCATGGTCGCAGGATCAACCGGCTCACCACCGGAGATTGAGAACGCGCGGAACGAGCCGTCCTCCTTGATGATGATCCCGGCGTCGCCCTTCACCAGCAGATCCGCGTCGTGCGGCAGATTTTCAGGCGAAAGAATGGCATTCTGGTCGTTCAAGTCGTGTCTCCATTGTGTGTGCTGCGTCGTTGTGATCGCGCTGCATAGAGTATAGCAGAGCGACGATTGGAATTTATGTGAGCCGCGGCAGAGCATCTCTTTCGATACGGCGCAGTCACTTGGGCGCAGTGCGAAGAAGACATGCACGGCGCACACCAGTCTAGAAACCGATTGGTCCGACCATTGCGATGGACCTGAACGGTAGATGAACGGGCCGGTTCACAAGCTATTGACGAAACGGAAAGTTTTGCTTGACCGGAGCGTCAATTCACCTTTTATGAAGCCCTCATACCGAGGCATCGAATTTGGTTGGCGGCAAGCGTATCAAGCGCCGCAGCAAGAGGGCATGGCAGCAAAATGGCACGCGATTTTTTCCAGGTCCGTGGTGAACTCAAGGACGTCATCGAGAACGCTATCCTCGAATACGCAACCAAAGCCGACATCGCGATCAACCTGGACCGCGCGGAGGAACTTGGATCCTTCGAGCTTATGGACGTGTGCAACGACGTCCTGATCTACGGCGCCCGCTACCTGCCGATCTACTGACTCGACCGGCTTGGAGGGTGGAGCCGGGTCAGGTCGAGCGTCGACCCGTGGTCTCTATCCTCCTCGTCAACGAAATCGATGCCATCGGCGAGCAGAGCCTCGCGCAAGCGCTTGATCGCGCCCTGGGCCTCTTCCGAGACCCCTTCCCTCTCCAGAATGTCGAAGAGATCGGCCGCGGCATTCACCGTTGTCTGATCCATCACGCCTCCAGAATCTCGCCGAGCCGCTTCATGAGCGCCTGACCCTTCTCGGTCGGCTTCACAAGCTGCGAGCGACGATTGTTCGGATCGGGCGCAGCTTCGACCAGATCCAGCGCGCCGGCGCCGCCCCAGGTCATTCCATTGCTCAAGATGGACACGTATCGGCTGACCGACGCGCCGGGAATGCCCGTGCGCTCCACGATGTCGCGATGCGTGATCCCCGGCTTCTCGGCGACCTCGAGGAAGACCTTGAGCGGAGGGGACGGCATCTCCAGTCCATATTCCACGAGCACGTTGTTGATGGCGGTGAGGCGCGCGATCGTGGCTTCCTGCATTACCAGCCGCGCTCCTTGTTGATCTCCTCGGCCCGCTCGTAGCTCTTGGTGTAGTCCTCGATGTCGCGTTCGTTGATGAGGGTGCAGACCACCTGCTCGCGGATGATCGCCACGCCTGCGCGCGTCGATTTCCCCGGCTCGATGTTGCGCGCCGCGCGCGCCGCGCTCTCCCGGCAGATCGGGACCGGAACGACCATCGGCCGGCCGACATCCACCCACGGGTCAGCCGCGAGAAGCTGCACGGTCATCATTAGGGCGTTCATGGGGCGTCTCCTCGTATTTCAGTCTGATTTCCGCCGTGATCGAGCAACTTATAAGCGAACCCTTACTTACGGGTCCACCCGATCGGCTTCGATAATTTCGCACCGAATGGGATCGCCCGAGCGTTTGTCCCAGGCGGTGAAATCTTCGGCGCACGGGTCGCAGTAGTAGAGCCGACCGCCCTCGACCATGAAGTTGCGCATCGACCAGTTGGACGACCCCTTGAGCGGACGCTGGCAGGCGGTGCGGTTGCAGCGCCCTCCCTTCTCGCCCTTCGGCCCATAGAGTTCGTCCATCTGGCGCGTGCGCTCTTCTGCGGCCCGGCGATCCTGCTCCTCGAGCTGGCGAACGAGCGCCTGGCCCCGCTTCTTGAGCGAGACCGTCCGGTGTTTGCGCGCGATGCCGCTCATGCGAGGTTCCATTGCTTCTTGAGGTCGGCGATCCCCTTGAGGGCGTCAGCCTGGACGTAGTTCGGATGTCGGCGCCAATACGCCATCTTGCGCTCGGCGATCGCGAGTTCGGACTCTGCCTGGCGCCGCTCGGCGCCGTCCTTGGTGCTCTTCGCGATGAAGGCGAGGTAGAGCGAGTTCGCGTAGTGCTTGAGGTAGTGCTTCGTGCCGTCCCAGGTGCCCACGGGCGTTGCGGTCCCGCCTGCGACACGATCCTCGCTGTAGCAAATTCCCATCTGCACGCTCTCTTGCTGCGTTTTGAGATTTCACTCTCGCAGTTCGAGCGTTGGATTGCGGGAGGCGCGCTCTGGCGCGCTCTCTGACCGTCAGGCTTGGCCGCTGACGCGATCCGTGAGGGTCGCAGGTGAAACCCTGCGCTCCCGGCCAGAACGCGCGTCAGCGAGCTTCTGTGTGGATTTCTAGATTTCCGGATTTCCAGCTTTCGCGGTTTCGCGCTTTCCGAACACCCAGCGCCAGGTGGCGAGGACGACGAGCAGGAAGAGCCAGAGACCCATATGGCTGCTCATCACCTTCTCGAAGGTGCGGAGCACCTGAAACAGGGCCTCGTCCCAGGCGTCATACGGGAAGACGTGTTCCCTCACGCGAAGGTAGGCCGTCGAGACGAGAGCCGCCGTGAAGAACCAGTCCTTCCAGCGCCCGCGAATGAAGCCTCGGCGCTCGAGCGTCGCCCAGGTGGCGAGGATGACAAGCATCGCCGGGATCGGCGCAAGCACGCGAATGAGCGGAAGGTTGTGCGTGGTGAAGCCAACCGGGTCCGGGTTGTTGGCGATCATGATCTCGCCCTGGATAAAGACGGCCGGCCCGATGAGGACGGCCGCGAGGAGAAGAAGGCGCCGCAGGACCGTGTCGGTCATCTGCGCCCAGAGCGTCGGGGAAGCGCCCATCAGGAGCGCTGCTCGACGGAGCGCTTGCCGAACATAAAGCGCCAACACACGACCGCGACGAGCCAGGTGCCCCACAGGCCGAGGACGCCGACCGTCACGATCAGGTGCGACTGACGGAGCATTTCCAGCCAGTCGTCGAAGTCGAGGCGGCTGTAGGCCCACGGTTGGGCGAAGCGATAGGAGAAGGTCATGTAGAGGACGAAGATCGCTGACGCCGCAAAGCCCAGCACGAACGATCGGTCCTTCCAGCGGCTCTGCGTGAGATTGAGGAGTTCGAGGAGCGCGAAGACGGCGAGAACAGCCAGCATCATCGCGCCGGGCGTCAGGATCTCCGCGATCGAGTTCGAGGTGCGATGGCTATACGACCAGTAGGGCCGCACCGTGCCGTCCTCGAGGAACCAGAACACGGGTCCGAGGAAGGTGCAGAAGACGAGCAGAACGCGGCGCGTCGCTGTATCGGTCATCTGATCCCAGAGGCGGGCGAGAAAGTGCATGGGCGGGTCTCCTTACGATCGGGGTGGATGATGGATTCGCCTGCGTAAAGCAAGCGCTTACTTTCGGTCACGATTTCGCGAAATCCGGAAAATTGGAAATCGCGAAATCGGGATGCGCCGTCTACCAACGGGTCTTGCGACCGATGATGCAAAGCACCGTGTTGATGTTGGTCCCGCTCTCGGCGAATGAGCGGTCGGGCAGATCCTCGAACCACCCTCCCCGCTTCTCGACGAGCTCCCGGAACGCGATCGCCTTCTTCGTGGTCCGGAACTCGACGCCGGCCGACATGACCGAGACGAGGATCCCGTCCTCCTTGAGGAACTTGAGCGCGTGGTAGACGTGATCGATGTCGCGATCCCGGTCGAACGGCGGGTTCATGACGATCCGGTCGTAGAGCGCGGACGGGTGCGGCTGCACCAGGAGGAAGTCGTTCTGGACGACCTTCTCGTAGAGCCCCTGCCCTTTCAGCTCGTTCGCCCGGCCGGGATGGAGCTCGACGACATGGACGATGGGCTTTTGCGACGCCAGCACGATCTCGACACGCTCGCGCGCCTTCTCGTCCCACTCCCACTTGGACTCCAGCGTCAGCGGCCGGGCCAGGAGCTTGGCGATGTTCCCCTCGCCTGCCGACGGCTCGAGGATGCGCAGCGGCGGGCCGTCCTTGTTGGCGTAGAGCTTGGCGTTGCCGATCGCGCGCTCGCCGACCGCGACGGGCGTCGGGAAGAAGCCCATATTCTTGGCGAGCGAGGTCTTCGGGTTGTTGAGGACGTCCTCGTCCGTCGGCACGTTCTCGTGGTCGCCGATCGCGTCGCCATAATACTCGCCGAGCAGCTTGTTCACCTTCTCGACTAGGTCGTCGCGCTTCATCCAGAGGTGCGCGTTCCCGTTCTTGAAGATGCGGATCTTGAAGTAGGTCGTGTCGACCTCGGTCTGCGCCGGCGCGTGGACGCCTTTGCGCTCCTGGTCGATCTGCCCGATGGACGTCGCATAGGTCGCCTTGGTGACGCCCTCGTCCATGATCGTGAAGATCCGCTCGATGTCGATCAGGGTCTCGCGCTCGTTGGAATAGGAGCTCCAGGAGCCCCAATCGTTGAAGCAGCGGGTCAGGATCACGCGCGAGCCGATCTTCCAGCCGTCGTGCGAGCGGAAGCGCCGGTCGAGCTTGGCGAAGGCGTTGGCGATGCCCCGGCGCCAGATCGTCTCGGCGTCCAGCATGAAGTGCTCGAGGGTCGCCGCGACGTTCTCGACGGTGACGGGCGGCAGGCCCTTGTCGATCTCGTCCTGGTTGATGATCTCGCCGGTGCGATGGCTGACCCGCTCCGGGACGTAGCGCATCTGCTCGCGCAACTTGTCCTTGGCCTCCTTGTCCATGAGGCGCTCGAGGTCCGTGCGCTCGATGATGGACGCCCAGATGCCGGCGTCGATCAGCCTGGTCGCCGTGCGGACGTATTGGCTCATGTCCGGGATGGAGACGAGCGCGTTGAAGGCGGCAACCTCTTCGTGCTGGCCGTGATAGGCAGTGCGCGAGGGAGCCGCCGCGGACCACGCCTCGCGCGCCTTCTTGACGAGATCGTCGGCGAGCACCGCCTGCTCGTAGGCGTCGGTGTAGAGCGCGACCGCTCGGTTACGGTGGCCGACGATCTCCTCGATCGTCGCGCGCGGGACAATGGCGTTCATTTCGCGATTTCCAGATTTCGAGATTTCCGGATTGATGGATTTCGAACTGTCAGCTCGTGGTTTCGGCCTCGGGCTCCTCGAAGTCCGCAGGACCGCCGTAGCCATCCGGCCGGACGATCGAGAACTTGCGCGCCTCGACGATCAGCGTGTCGAGGAGATCGAGGCCGTCGCCGGTGTCGTGCTCGTGCTGCTCGGCGATGATGGCGAGCTCGGCCGGCTCGTCATCGGTCAGCGGGTAGCGGATGAGGTCGTGCGAGGACTTCAGGCCGGCGATCGTGTCCACCATGCTCTGAAGCTGCTCGAAGCTCGCCCGGCCGGCGTCCTCGTCCAGGAGCTCCACGTCTTCGAGGACGGTCTCCTCCTGGTGATCCATCGCGACGAGCGTGATCCCGCCGATCAGCTCGCCGTCGCCGAAGCGCCAGTCGGGCATGTCGGCCGCGATGAAATTCACCTTCGCCGCGGCCTGGCGCTTGAGAATCTCAAGGGCTGCTTCCTTGCTCGGCGCCTTGACCTTCGTCGTCGCGAAGAGCCGGTAGTCGGCCGCGACCGTGACCTCGAACTCGGTCTCGGCGGCGTTCGCGTTCGTGTCGTTCGTCATCTGATTTTGTCTCCTGACGCTCTAAAGCAACTGCTTACTTATCGCATCGCTCGCGCTGGAATGCGGGAGGGACGATCAGGAAAGCGAGCAATCGCGAATGTTGGATTTCCGGAAATCTAGGCGGTGAGGCGAGGGCGGTCGCGATGCGACAGCCGGTCGGCCCGCTCGTTCATCGGGTTGCCGGCGTGACCGCGCACCCAATTGAAATGGACCTGATGGACCTTGGTCAGCTCGACCAGGCGCTTCCACAGATCCGCGTTCTGGACCGGGCTCTTGTCCTTCTTGCGCCAGCCGTTCTTGATCCACGCCTTCGTCCAGCTCTGGATGCCGTTCCGCACATACTGGCTGTCCGTGTAGACCTCGATCGGCACGCCGGGCCGTGTGACGGCTTCCAGCGCCTTGATGACGGCCGTCAGCTCCATGCGGTTGTTCGTGGTGTCGTGCTCGCCGCCCGAGAGCTCCTTCTCGTGGCCCTTCCAGCGCATCACCGCTCCCCAGCCGCCGGGGCCGGGATTGGGCGAGCAGCCGCCGTCGGTGTAGACCTCGATCGTCATCCGCGCGCCTCTTCCTTCTTCGCCTGACCGTGAAGCTTCTCGACGCTCTTGAGCGCCTTTCGCACCTGGTCGCGCGTCTTCTGGCCGGCGCCGCCTTCTTCGAGGAAGTCGCGCGCCATCTTGAGGTGGACGACGGCGACGCCGAGCTTGCCTGCGCTTAGCTCTGCCATGGATCTAGCTTTCCGGATTTCGAGATTTCGCGATCGGGAACGGCCGGTGGCTCGCCTCGATCGTCATCAGGTCTTCGACGCGTGCGTCGCGCCACGACAGGCACGGCTCAATCGACCGGCCGATGTAGGAGACGTCGTGGAACTCGACCTGAAGGACGAGCATGTCCGATCGGAACCAGCGACGTTGGGTGCGGTAGCGGCGCTTGCCGGTGATCTCGCCCATGGGAACCTCGCTTTCTAGCTTTCCGGATTTCCGGAAAGGAGCACCACCTGGTCGAAGCCGTGGACGATCGACAGGGACCGGCCGTCGTCCCACTTCACGCCGATCGTCCAGCGACCCGCGTAGAAGTGGGCGTAGCTCGTGACCGTGCCTTCCGTGCCCGCTTCGATCGGATGCGGATCGTCTTCCATCCGGACCATGCGGATGCGTTGCCCTTCCTTGAGGGGACGTTCGGTGTCTTGCATGGAAATCTCGCTTTCCAGATTTCGAGAAGGTCGGGGTCGAGTGGGGCTTTCGGGATCACGCGGACGCGGTAGCCGACGCCGGCTCGGAAGTGCGGCGCGCTGAACGCGGCCGGCGAGCGGACATTGTCGCCGCCTTGCTGGAAGCCGGCGCTGTATCCGCTCTTGCGCCAGACGTGGACCGTGAAGCCGTGCCGGGTGTCAGGCTGGGCGGCGCAGCCTTGGAAGAGGCGCCGATTGCCCTCGTTGTCGAGGATCGTCTTCATCGGCCGTCCCGATCAAATGTCGAGCGCGGCGCGCTGCTTGGCCTGCGCCTCGAGCCCGGCGTTGATGACGGCCGCGACGTGCTCGACGCGCTCCTGCACGCCCTGCATGTAGGCGGCGTATTCCGGGTGCTTGGTGTCGGCGTCCTGGAACGAGACCTCGCAGAACGGACGCTCGTCTGCGGGCGCACCGACGACGCGGATCTTCCAGGTGTTGAATCCCGTCGCGAAGAACGGGACGGAGTAGGTCGGCGCGCGCTCGACCTGGAACGGTGCGTGGGTCATCAGTCCTCCAGAACTTCGATGAGGGTGACGTTGGCGAGGTTCACGAACACGGCCCGGTTCGAGCCGCTGCCACGACGCTTGCCGAGGAAGATCGTCTCGCTGTGGGCGAGCGGCTCGAAGACCTGATCTAGACCGTGGGCCACGATGCGGACCTTGAACGACCGGCCGGCCGTCTCGAGGTTCCGCATGTGCCGGTGGACCGAGAGTGAGACCTCGGGTTCGGATTTCGACATTTCGCGATTTCCAGATTTCTCGATTTCCAGGCGCGAGGGGACGCGCCGTGTTGGGGAGGAGGGCGCTTACGCGCCCGCCGGTGCCGCCTGGGTGTTGGCGATGATCGAGCGCAGCCGGTCGGCGAGCGTCGAGTCCTTGCGGATCTTCAGGTTCTTGCCGTCGCGGTCAGCGATCTTGAGGAACGAGAACAGGGCCATCATCTGCCCGGCCTGACTGCGGCTCGTGCCTTCCGAGTAGTCCGCCTTGAAGACGCCGACGAGATCGGACGACGTGACGGTCTCCTTGGCGTCGAGCGCCGCGAACGCCTTCTGGACGTAGATGCTCGGGAGCTTCTCGGCGCCGATGGCGCACATGACGTTCTCGATCTTCTCGATCACCTTCTTGGTCGCCGGCATCGCGCTCATGAACGCCGCCTTGGTCGCCTCGAGGTCGCCGGCCGGCTGGCCGTTGGTGAGCAGGAACATTTCGAGGGGCAGGGCGCCCATGTCCTTGTTCGTGCGCGGCGTCGAAGCGTTCTTCTCGCCCGAGCGGATCTTCGAGGTCTTCTTGGCTTCCGCGGCCGGAGCCTCGCCGACGTCGCCGACCTCGCCGCCCGTCTGGGCCGCATAGGCTTCGTCGCGCGTCTCCTGCGCCTCGACCGCATCGAGGAGGTCGTCGGAAATGTCCTCGTCGGCCGGCGACGCGGTGAGCTCCAGCTCGTCGAGGACGTCGCTGCTCGCCTCGATCGCTTCCTGCTCGGACGCCTCGACGGTCTCCGGCTCCGTGATCTCGCCCTCGAGGATCTCCGGCTCCTCGTTGGCTTCCTCGACAATGTCCGCGAGCTGGGAGGTCATCTCCACCGCCTCGATCGTCTCGTCGCTCGCGGCGTCGAGGTCGAGGTCATCGAGCAGCGCATCGATGTTGGCGAGAGTGGCCGACGGAACGCCGGAGACGTTGTTCTGCACGTTGGACATTGTTGCTTTCTCCTTCAACAATTTCGCTAAGTCGTTATCGACACTTATTTTATACGCTCTGCGATGTTGGATTGCGGCAGGGATCACGCGGCTTGTGCAAGCGGCGCGATGCTTCCCTCGATCTTGGCGATGTCGATGTAGCCCTCGTCGATCGCTGCGAAGAGGCAGGCCATCATCACCTTGACGTCGTAGTCGGCGGCGTGGGCCTTCTCCGGGTCGTAGGGAACGCCCATGGCGAAGGCGAGCTCGCCGAGCGTCGGCTTCTTGCCGTCGGGCGTCGCCCAGGTGGACATCATCGTGTCCGTGATCGGGCGCTCGGGCGTCGTCAGGCCGATCCGGCTCAACTCGTGCCGGGTGAATTTCATGTCGAACTCGGCGTTGTGGATCACCATGGCGTCGGCCTTGATGAGCACCTTCGCCAGGGCGGGACCGACCGTGTCCCAGGTCGGGCATCCGACGAGATCGGACGCGCTGATCTTGTGGATGCGCTGGGCGTCGGCCGAGATCGCGCGCTGCGGGTCGATGCGCTGGTTGAATTCGAAGACCAGCTTGCGCGTGTGGAGATCCCACAGGCCGGCATAGACCTCGACGAAGCGGTGATCGCCGGGCTCTAGGCCGGTCGTCTCGGTGTCGTAGCCGCAGAGAAGGACGCGGTTGCTCATTTTCCGGATTTCTCGCTTTCTGGATTTCTGGATTTCGCGCTTTCGAGACCGTCGTGGTCCCGGACGGTCTGGATAAGCCAGGTCGCCAGCTCGTCCGAGAACTCACCCTTCTTCACCGCGCGCTCGTAGTCCTTCCAGCGCTCGTTCAGGACGTCGGCGCACGCCTTGGTCTTCGCCTGCGAAGGGAAGGGGCCGATGGCGAGCACCGTGCCGTCGTCGAAGGTCGCCGTCAGAAGCGTGTCGCCCATGCGCTTGCACAGGCGCCAGGTGCCGTCGTCGTGCTTTCGGGCAGCGAAGGGCATCAGGGCACCTTCGGCGGGTAGAGCTTGTTCAGGAGGTCGCGGAGCTCGATCGCCTCGCGGGTCTCGAGGAACACCGACGATATGTTCTCCCAGCGCTCCGGCAGGTCGAGCGAGATCGTCGTGCCCTCGCGATACGGGTCGCCGCGATTGTCGTAGCGGACGGTCAGCTCCTCGCCGTCCTCGCCACGCAGCTTGAGGTAGCCGTTGCGCTCCACCTTCATCGGGTGCCCTCGCGCATGGCCTTCTGGAGGGTCTTCCACGGCACGAGCTTGTGGATCTCGCGGATCTCCTCCTGCGCGAGGGAGCCGTAGTCGGGCGCGTAGAAGCGATCCCGGCCGGTGATCTTCTGGTAGACCCACATCGCCGGCACGCAGATCGCGGCGATCGGGAAGCCGACCTGGGCAGCGAACGCGATCACGCCGTATTCGCCGAGCTTGTAGAGGGCGATGGCGTCGATGTGCGGCTTCAGCTCCGGGAACAATCTGGAAATCCGGATTTCGCGAAACATGGATTTCCGCGGAACGAGGTAGCGCCAGGGGATCATGACGAGCTCCGTGCTTTGCGTTGATCGGGGTAGGGGAGTTGAGTGGTCGACAGGAGCTCCGCGCCGCGGCGACCGTTGCGGTAGCGCGTGTGGAGGGTCCGGTAGTTGATGCCGAGTTCGCGCGCCCACTGCTTGAGCGTTTGGGATCGGCCGTTGAACTCGACGATCACGTTGGATCGGCGGTTGTTGTTCTGCGTTTCCAGCGTCGCCCACGAGCAGTTGGCCGGCTCGTAGTTGCCGTCATTGTCCTCGCGCTCGATCGACATGCCGGCCGGCGCTTCGCCCATGTCCTGAAGGAACGCCTCGAAGGACTCATCCCAGCGCTTGCAGACCGAAATCCCGCGCCCGCCATAGCGAGCGTAGTTCGCCGAGTTCGGCTCGCGGCAGCGGCGACGCATCTGGATCCAAATCGAGTGGGTCCGAGTCCCGGTCATTCCATGTGTGCGAAGTCCGGTCATTAGACGTGCGTCCAGGTGCGTCTGCGAAGGATGTTGGCGATCGTGGTGCGCCCGACGCCGAAGAAGGCGATCAGGTCATCCATCGGCGTCGTTGGGCCGAGCTCGCGGATCTTGAGCACCTGCTCGACCGAGAGTTTGTTGTTGGCGTTTGAGGTGCCGCGGCCGGTCTTGAGTCCCGTGCGGTGCGCGTGCTTCTCGTTGTCCTGACCGGAGGACCATTCGAGCTGGAACTTGCCCCACTTGGCGACGAGCTCGGGCGTCGGCTGGTAGAGGTAGTTGTGGGCCTTCACGCCATCGACGTGGTTGACCTGGGGCAGGTTGTCGGGGTTCGGGAGGAAGCGGAGCGCGATCACACGGTTGACGAGGACGGACTTGGTGAGGCCCTTCCAGGTCATGTTGAAATAGACGCGGCCCGTCGCCTTGTGTGTCTGCTGCTTCACCAGCGCCCACTCGGCGCTCAAGTTGGAGCCGTCGCGCGAGGCAGACTTGCGGCGCATGATCGTGCCGTCGCGCTTCGGGCTGATGTAGCCGCACGCGATGGCGTCGAGGATCCAGGCGTCCTTGTTGAAGGGCGCGTTCATCGATCGCCGAACTTGAGGCGCAGGGAGAGCCAGATCGTCCGGAGCGGCCCGGCCACCTTGTAGCCGATGACGTCGGTGTCGTGACCTATCCAGGACCAGTCGACCATGAAGGCGCCTTCCCAGCCGGTCTCGGAGCGGTCCATGCGCAGCGTCTTCACGAAGGCGTCGATGGGCACAGGCCGGCCTTCGCCGAAATGCTCGGTGTAGCTCATTGGATTCTCCTGCGGATGCGTCCTAATAAGTGAACGCTTACTTATGCGCAAGCTGTCACGAACGCTTTTTGTCGGTGCCGGCGAGCTTGTTGTAGACGGCGGAGAGGATCTCCGTGTCCTCGCGCCGGGCAAGGCCCGACATCGTGTCGTAGATGGCGCCGGCTGCGACCTTCAGCTCGTCGCGGGTGATCTCGCCATCCTTGTGCCTGCGCATGAGGTTCTGGATGGCGTCGAGCGCCTTGCGGCCGAGCTCCTCTGCGAAACTCGGCCATTGCAGGCTGTCGTCCTCGACGATCTGATGGCTCATGCGGCCAGGAAGGCGCACTCGTCGCGCGCCAGGTCGCGAACCATCTCGGCTTGGTTCTCGCCGCGCAGACGCCGGTCGGTGAACAGCTCGAAGAGGGCGTGGTCGAGGGCAGGGGACATCGCCACGAACTCGGGGCCGGGAACGTGGACGTTCTCGTGCGAGAGGTTGATGTCGCACCAGGCGAGCGCCAGGCGGTCGGTCACGTCGCGCTGGAAGCCGTCCTCGGCGATGAAGAAGCGCACCGAGTTCTCGTGCCGACCCTTGAGGATCTCGGAGACCGAGCGCTCGACGCCGGTCGGCCAGACGCGGCGAACCTCCCGCTTGAAATCCTCGTCGTAGTAGGTCTCGACCAGGGTCTCGTTGCTCTTCACGAATGTCATTTGCGTCTCCTTCTGCTGTGTCAGTAACAGCTTACTTATCGCATCACGCAGCTTGGATGTCTTGCGGGGTCTCGCTCATGCTCATGGCGTTGTCGCGGACGTTGAAGCTCGCCGCCTTGCGCGCGATCGTGACCAGCACGTCCGGATCGAGGTGCGGATTGAAGATCGAGGCGTTCCGGTAGCGGAACCACTCGCGCACCTCATGCTCCTCGGCGTCCTTGATCATGCCGAACACGGCGCCGACGATCTCCTGCCGGCACATGAAGGTGGACAGGTAGCGCTTGCCCGACTTCCAGGGCGTGCGCTCGGTGGTCTTGCGCGTGGGATCAGCCGTCAGATCACTTTCGATCGAAACGGACGCCTGGATGAAGGGCCTGTTGCCATCAAGCCCGACGGACAGGGTCCAGCCGGGCTTGTAGGTGATGGCCGACACGATCTCGCGGATCTCGTCGATGGTCATGGTCTACTCCGAGGAGAATTTCGGCTGGCGCCGGATGAGGCGCTTGAGCCAGGAGAGGGTGCTTTCGCGGAAGATCGGGTAGCCGTCGCGGTTAAAGGCAACGAGCTTCCAGCCTTCGGCGTGCGCCTTGGTGAACGACTTGCCCATCGCGGACTGCGGGTGCGCCCGGCGATAGCGACGCTGGTAGCCGCTCGGGTCGGTCTCGCCCTCGTCGGTGTCGAGGTAGCGGCTGATCGCGTCCTTGGCCTCCTGGGGGAGGGGGCCATAGGTGCCGTCGCGAAGGTCGAGGAGGAACATGACGCGCTGCGTGACGCTCACCAGACGTCCTCCGAATAGAGGAAGCCGCCGCGCTTGTCGGTCGGAGCGCGCTCGAGGAGCTGGCCGACCTTCTCTGCGATCTGCCAGGCTTCCCGCCGATCGACGTAGCGCCCGGTCGAGGTCAGGAACCCGCCTTCATCGACGACCGGATCGGACGGGCTGCACAGGCCGAGATCGGAGATCATGCGGATGACGTTGCCGTGCCGGCCGGGCTGGGGCACGTCGTAGATGACGCCGTGGTGCATGTTGGCCGCACGCACGATGGTCTCAGCCTGGTTGGTCGGCGCGAGGGCCTCGGACAAGGCGTTGTGCGCGACCTGCATGGTGACGAGATCGGGGAAGCTTGCCTTGATGACGAAGCCGTCGCCGCTCGTTGCAGTGATGAAGCTGTCCCGGAAAGCGTTGCGCAGCCGCTCGCGCTTGTTCTGGGCGTCGTCGTTGAGGAGCCGTGCGACCAGGCGCCCGAACTCCTTGTCCTCCTCGAGCGTGCCGACATCGAGCACCTGAAGGATCTCGGTGCCGTCCGGCGCGCAGACGAACACCTGCTGGTCGATGACGTCGCCCTCTTCCGGGCCGGACATGAAGAACTCGCTCATGCCATCACCCAGAACATCGCGGCAGCGCCGAGCGCGGCCGAGCAGAGGATCGAGACGGAGAGCGTCGTGAGGTCGAGCCCGCGCTCGTCCGACGCGCCGCGGATCATGGCGTCCATCGAGACGCGCGTGGCGTCACGCTCGCGCCGCGCGGCGCGCGCCTCCTCGAGGTAGCGGTTGTTCGCCTCGAGGAGATCGTCGATCCGGCGATTGGCTTCCTGGAGAAGACGCTGCACGGGCTTCGTGTCGGCGACGACGGTGAGGGTCTGCGTGGCGGGAGCGGCCTGGCTCATTTGGTCCTCCTGGTCTTCTGGGCTGCGCGACGGCCGGCCTGGGCTTTCGCCCGGCGAGCCTGCTTCTTGGGATTGGTCTTCACGATGCGCGCGGCTGCGCGCCGGTGGTGTCCATCGCCGTGGGATGCGGCGACGGACATCGATGCGAGCATCGCGGCGGCTCCGAAGAGCCCGATCATCGCCGGACGTTCCGGTGGATGTCATAGAGTTCGTGGAAGCGCATGAGGAACGCCTCCTTCGCCTGGTAGGGGTGGAGCATCTCGATCTCCACGTCGGCCCACTCGCTCTCGTCCTGGAGCTTGCCGCTCTCCCATTCCTCGTCCGGCGAGCGGACGACGATCTGACGGCTCTCGGCCGCGCAGAGCAGGTTGTCGGCGCGCTTCACCCACTTCGGCCAGGGCCAGGCGAGACCGAAGCGCTCGGCGATCGCCTTCTCGTGCGCGTCCTCGACGACCTTGAAGGGCGCGCGGAAGGACGGATCGTATTTCAGCGGCCGGATGAGGTCGCCGATGTAGGCTTCCGAGGCGTCGTGCATGAGCGCCTCGAGGGCGAACTCGTCGGGCACCTCATGCGAGCAATAGACCGAGTGCTCGGCGACCGAGTAGAAGATCCGCGTCTTGAACTTGCGGTGCTGGACCGCGCCCTGCCAGCGGTTCTGGCCGGCGAGCTGGTGCGCGATGGTCTCGATCGAAACCTCGTCGGCGCGGACGTCGAACGGGAACCACTTGGTTCCGGCTGCGGTGTGCATGTAGCGGCCGACACGCTCGCGACCGTGGCGATCAAGAAGCAGACGGGTGGTGTCGATGTCGACCTCCCGCACGTCGTTGCTTTGCATGTGATGCGCGTTCATCTGCGTTTCTTTCGTTTGTTTCTAAGAATACTATAGACGCGATGCAGGTGGTTTTCGTGTGGGAAGTAAGTCGTTACTTACGTTGCCGCGTAACGACTTACCCATTCGTGGCGTCGATCAGGGCTTGAGGAGCTTGCCGAGACGCTTGCGGCACATTTTCAGCTCCTTCTCGATCTCGCGAAGGGACTTGCCCTCGGCGAAGAGCTTGCGCGCAGCCTCGTCTTTCATGGCGCGCTGGCCTTCCTTGGACGCCGGATCGAGAGCAGTAGCGGGAGCCGCCGTCGCAGCCTTGGCGGGAGCCTTCTGACGCGCCGGCCGGGCCTTCACGTCCTTGTCGGTCTTCTCCGCGATGCGATCGACCTTGGTCTTCGCAACCGCGGCCCGCTTCTCACGCTTGCGGCGTGCGTCGCGCTCGGCCTTCGTCTCGACCGGCTCGGCAGGCGTCTCGACCACAGGCTCCGGAGCGGCCGGCGCTTCCTCGACCTCGGGAACGAGCGCCTCGTTCATCGTGTCTTCGCCGTTCTCGACGTCAGCCTCTTCCTCGGCGATCTCGTCCTCGAGCTCCTCGGCGGCTTCTTCCACGACCTCGGCCGCAGCCTGCGTCGTGTCGATCGCCGCGTTGATCCGCTCGTTCAGCTCCTTGACCGACAGGCCCTCCTGCTCGTCGTCCAGCGCCTTGGCAAATCCGTTGTCGGGCTTGGCTTCGGCAGGCTCGTCCTTCTCGAAAGCGACCGGCGTGACCCGCACGTCACCACCGTAGGCCGCACCGATGACGACGTTCTCGATGATCGGCGCATGGTGGCCGGCGATGACGTCGGCGAGCATCTTGGCAGCGGTGGAGTCGCCGGTGATCGGACGGTTCGCGCGCAGCGTGCCGTGGAACTCGCCGGGGATCTGCGCGACGATGTGGTAGGCGGCAGCGCGCATCTTGTCGGGCTCGCCGTGCGGCACCGCGATGACGTCTTCCGGCGCGACCTTCACGAACATGATGACGTCGCCGGAGAAGCCGTGGAGATAGCCGCGGCGCGCGATGTGCAGGCCGGTCGAGCATTGGGTGCGCCGGCTCGGATCGACCAGCTTCTCGGCCATCGAGACACGCGAGCCGACGCGCTGCGGCACCTTGCCGGAATGGCAGTCGACGATGCGCCCGTTCAGCGTCTTGAGCACCTTGTAGCCGACGATCGAGCCGTCATCGGCGATCGGCAGGTCGCCCTTCTTCATGAAGTTGAGGAGCTCCTTGACCGAGTGGCCGCGCGTGTCGATCACGGACGCGATCCGCTGCATGAAGCGCTCGAAGCCGACGGCGTTGCCGCTGTAGGCCGCGCGCTCGATCTGCTTCTCCAGCGCCTCGACGCCCGGAATGATCTTCGGCCCGGCCGGCGTCTCGACGATGGCGACGAGCTCTTCCTCCTCGGGCTTCTCGGGCGGCGCCTTGGGATCGGCCGTCTGCACAACAGGCGCAGGAGCCGGAACCGGCGTCGGAGCGGGCACAGGATCGGGCTCCACGGGCGCAGGAGTCGTCACAGGCGCGCTTGCGCCGGTATGAGCGCACGGACGCTCCGGATCGACGGGATCGCTCTCCACGGGCTTCTGTGCGGGCGGCTCGTCCTTGGTGATGCCGAGCGCAGAGGCGATCTTGGACACGGCGCCGCGCATGAAGCGCACCAGGCCGTTGGTCTTCTTCTCGATCCGGGTGTGGACCGAGAACGTGTCGAGGTCGATTTCCACGATCTCGTGACGGGCGAGGGGCTCGAGCGCCTCGTCCATGATGGCCTTCGTGCGCCACGAGTCCTTGGGCAGGTTCATCTCCTCCCCGTTCTCGAGGTAGAGGGTGATGCCAGTCTTCGATGCGATCGCAGCGGAGATGCGGACCTTGTTCATGCGGCCTCCTTGAGGGCGTCAGAGTTCGGGGTGTTGTCGTTGGAGCCGTCCTGGACGGCGGGTTTTGCAGCCTCGGCCGCGGCGAGCGCCGCGGCTTCCTTCTCGGCCTTGATGCGCCGGCGCTCGAAGTGCCGGACGAACTCGACCACGAGCTGCTCGTCGGCCGGGTTGGTCGGATTGAAGTCGCCGGCCATGCGCAGGTAGCCGTAGCGCTCGTTGACGTCGTGAGCCTTCAGGACGAGGTGCTTGAAGGTCGCGTTGGCGTCCGCGCGGAGCTTCCGGAGCGCCAGCGTCATCTTGTCGAGGAGCGCCTGGTCGACGTGGTCGAACTTGATCTCCGTCAGCATCGTGTTGAGCGTCGCCGAAAGCTGCGCCTTCTCGCTTGCGGTCGCGCGATCGGGGAACAGGATCTTGGCGATCTCGGCCGAGCCTTTGCAGAGGTCGCGCATCCGGGTCGCAGCGGCGTCCCAGCGCGCCGAGCCGCTCACGAAATCGCCCGAGGCGATCATCGCGGCGTATTGGGCGTCGCGCGACTTGGAGCTCTTCTCGAACGCCTGGATGATCCCGAGGAGGAGCGGCTTTGCGCCGAGCTTCTCGACCTTAGCCTGCTGACCGGCCGTCATGATCACCGCGACCTTCGGGAAGAGCTCCTTGAGGGTCTCGAGGTGCTCATGGACCGAGTAAGGGACGCGCGACCCGTCACGGCCGCGGAAGCGCACGAAGAAGGCGGGATCCTCGAGCGAGGGCTCGCCCCAGGTGGAGTCGGAGTGACGGAACTTGAGCGAGTAGAGGTCGGTGAACTTGTCGGCCGGCCGGACCTTTCGACCCTTCTGGCGCTTCGGGAAATCGAGGAGCTCGGTGTCGATCTTGTAGCTCTCGGCGACCTCGAGGATGTTGGTCAGGAGCTCGTCGGTGGCCCTGTGAACCACCATCACCATGACCGGCCGCTTGTCGTTGCTGAAGCTGTTCGGACCCTTCAGATCCTTGATCCACTTCGAGGCGTCGCGCTGGTTGGGCGAGATCACGAGAAGCGGCTCGACCTCGCCCGAGCCCTTGAAGTTCGAGAACGGCGTCAGGAGGTAGCGCGGGTTGGCGTAGGCGTCCGTGTGGCACGCGAACAGGCGATCCAGCATCCCGAGCTTTGCGGCCATGCGCCGGAAGAGGCGCGAGGAGTGCCGGTAGGCTTCATGGTTGAAGTCGAAGCCAGTGCCGTAGCGGTTCGTGCGCGCGCGCCGGAACGTGCGGCGATCGTCGCGGAAGGTCTTGGCGAACGTGTTGAAGATCCAGCGCGTGTGGTTGCGGCCGGCCAGGTAGACCTGGAGATTGCCCTGGACCGCGCGCTCGGCGATCACCTTCGGATCGTCGAGGAGACCATGCCCGTGAGAGAGCATGGAGCCGCCGACATCGAGCTTGAGCGCGTAGCGGCGCTTCTGCTTCTCGGCCCGCTCGATGATCGTCCGCTTGGCGACGGGCGCCGCGTGGCGCTTGAGCTTGACGATCGTCTCGTTGAGGAGCCGGGTGACGGTCTTCGTCGTCAGCTCGGAGAACGACAGACCTTCGCGCGAGGGCACGACGCCGACCGTGTTGGGCGGGGCCATGAGGACCGTCACGGCCCACGACTCGACGTGGTTGGAGAGCTCCTTGACGAGGTGCATGACCGTCTGGTCGCTCGTCATGACCGGATAGAGGACCGTGCCGTAGAGGACGTAGACCTTGGACTCGCCGAGCCCGACCGTATGGCCGTTCTGCACCAGGCAGAAGCCCGCCTTGCGCGCGCCCTCGTAGTCGAAGCGGTCGAGCGGCTTGTCGTTCAGCGTGGCGAGCATCCCGCCGTTGCGCACGACGCGCCGGATGAGCTTGGTGAACTCCTCGACATCGGCCGGATCGCGGATCGGGATCGACACGGTGATGCCGGTCGCCTTCGTCGGCACCTGCACCATCGGCCGGAAGTCCGGCTTGCCGTCGGTCTCGGACCCGCCGCGGCTGATCGCCCACAGGGTCTTGATGCCGGCGTGGCAGCTCATGACGGTGAAATGGTCGGAATAGGCGAAGGGCGCCTTGCAGCCGAGCCCGAACCCGCCGGTCTGGCGCTCGTCCTTCACCTTCGTCGTGCCGCCGTAGACGCAGTAGACCGGGCCGATCAGCTCGGGCGGGATGCCGGGGCCGAAGTCCTCGATGACGAGCGCCTCGTCGGTCAGCGTGATCTTCACCGGGACATCGGTCTTCTCGACCATGATGTGTGCGTCCCAGGCGTTGCAGATGACCTCGCGCACCACGGCGAGCTTCTTGTCGCGGTAGAGCGTGTCCGAGAGCACGGTGTAGAACTCGGCCGAGTCCGACATGCCGAACGCCTGGGCCTTGCCGCCGCCGACGATGGCGTGCGTATCGAGCTCCTTGATCTGGCTGACTTCCATCGACGTTTCTCCTTCGTTAATAAGTGTTTACTTACATTCGCTTGCGAGCGTTTGGAGCTCAAGCGGCGATCAGTAACTCCTGCGCGGCGATCTCTTCGTCGAGCCGGGCAATCTGTGCGCGGATCTCGCGCGCTGCGGCGCCGTTCTCGTCGCCACCCATGGCGATCATCGCATCGAGGATGCTGTCGAAGGCGATCCGGCGGGCTTCGGGCGTTTCGTTGTAGCCGCGAAGGGCACGGTAGCCGCGATCAAGGGCGGCGCGAGCGGTGGGGCGGTAGGTCATGGTCATTCACCCTTCAGATAGAGGACGCCGCCCGTGAACACGGAGACTGCGGCGAAGGCGACCAGGAAGAGACCCACATAATCCAGAATCGACATGATAAGCAACCTCTTACTTATTCGCGATCTCGTTTCGATCACGCTTTCAATATAGCTGCTCGCGTCGTGGTTTTCGGGAGGGAACGCGCGGCTAGTGCAGCGTCGCGCGCTTCCCCTTTTTGGCGACCTGGTCGGCGACCTTGGTCATGATCTGCTTGATCGCGGCGACCCTCGAGTCGTGGTCCGTGAACGGCACGATGGCGTAGTCGAGCTGGCCTTGCAGCGCGGCGAGGAAGCCCTCGATCACCATCTGGTAGTGCTGCTGGTAGGCGAAGTTGGGCGCCGGCTTGTTGGGCTCGACCTCGTAGACCGGCAGCGGGCGCAGCACGAACACGAAGGCGAAGTTCTCCCGCAGGTAGTCGCGGCAGAGCTCGGCATAGGCGTTCACCGCCTGGATGCCCCGATCGCCTAGCGCCTTATGCGACGACATGCCGACCTCGGCGAGGAGGTATGCGGCCATATCGACGGGCGTGCGGTCGACAATGAGGGACGCGCCGCCCGATCGAGCCTTCCCGATCTCCTCGACGTAGTTCTCGAAGACGGCCGTCTGGAACTCGATGCGCGAGACGAGGGTCATCGGCTTCGCGAGATCGATGCCCAGACGTTCCACGAGCTTGGCCGTGGACGTCTTGAGCGTCGGCATTCCGGTCATGGAGCGCAATGACTCCATGACCGTCGTCTTGCCGGAGCGGTGCGCCCCGGAGAGGCCAATCAGCATCAGGAAGTGCCGGTCGAACCGAAGCCGCCTTCGCCGCGCTCGGTTTCCTCGAGTTCCTCAACCTCGACCAGCGGAAGCTGCGGCACGAAGGCGATGACGCCCTGCGCGATGCGATCGCCCTTGTTCACGCGGAACTCCCGGCCCGGATGGATCGAGCCGCCGTTCGAGAAGGCGCCGGGCGTGTAGTCGAGATCCGTGTTGAGGAGGATCACGCCGATGTCGCCGCGATAGTCGCTATCGATCGTGCCGGGCGAGTTGACGACGGTGATGCCGTTCTTGAGCGCCAGGCCCGAGCGCGGACGGATCTGCATCTCGAAGCCTTCCGGGATGGCAGCGGCGAGCCCGGTGCGGATCAGCTTGCGCTGGCCCGGCTCGATGATCGTATCCTCGACCGCATAGAGGTCGAAGCCTGCGGCGCCCGGCGTCGCATAGGTCGGGATCACGGCGTCCGGATGGAGCTTCTTGAAGCGCACCGACTGGTTGGGATCGGAAGCGTCGAACTCGCCGTCGTCCTCGAGGCGGTCGTCGATCGCATCCTCGATCATCGCCTGGACGATGCACAGGAGCTCGTATTCCATCGGGCCGGCCGGCAGGAGGCCGTAGTCGATCGCCTGCTGCGCGAAGTGCTGCGCCAGCTCCATCGTGCCGAACGGGCCGTAGGCCTCGACGTCCTCGCCGTCGATCTCCATGACGCGGTCGTCGTCGCCGATCAGTGCCTCGTAGAAGTAGAAGCCCGGATCGAGATTCTCGTCGCCGGCATCGGCCTCGAAGAAGGACAGGATCAGGCCGTCGGCAGGAACCGCGTCGGCCGTGTTGTGCTCATGAAACATGCGTGGTGTTCTCCTCGAAACGCAACAGGAAGTAAATGCTTACTTCTGTAGCAATATGCGCGAATTTTGTGCGGTTGTCGGTTGGGTGTTTCTGGCGTCAGCCGGCGATGGCTTCGTTCGGCAGGAGCTTGCGGTATTGGATCCAGCCGCGGAGATTGCCGTGCAGCTCCGGCTCTCCCCACTCGCGCTCCTCCTCGTTCTCGATCAGGTGGCCCGAGAAGTCGTAGCGGTTGCGCTTGTCGGGCGTGGCCTGGTGCTCGGCCGGCGAAGCGTGGACGGGCTGCGAGACGACGAGCGTGTCGTGCCGCTTGATCTCGGCCTCGATCGAACCTTCGCCGTTGAACGGGGCGTAGGTGAGGCGCGCGCAGCGGGCGACCGAGAGCTTGCGCAGGATCGGCAGTGCCTCGTGGCGCAGGACAATACGACGCGAGCCCTCGCGCACGAAGTCGCACGCGGCCTCGAAGTCCTCGTCGCGATCGGCGTAGGGCAGGTGCCAGTCACCGGGCTGCAAGAGCTTCGGGGTCGAGGCGTCGAACGCCATGCGGATCGCCTTGGCGAGATCCTGCACCTCAGGCTGGGCGCCGGCCTCGTCGCGCAGGTGGAAGAAGTTCTCCCAATCCGTGCCGGAGATCAGGACGTCGATGTAGCCGAACGCCTCGAGCGGGCGGTTCACCCACTGCTTATGGACGCCGGCCTCGGCGAAGACGGCCATTTCGCGGCACACGACCTCGGCCAGGCGCTTCCAGCGAGCCTGGAGATAGGCGAGCTGCTGCTCGTCGAACTCCTCGCTGGCGACCATCCCCGGCTTGTTCTTGAGGAAGTGCGGGACGTAGGGGTCCGAGAAGGTCTCCGACAGGAGCTTGTCGAACGGCACCGCGCGCGAGGAGCGACCGTTGCGCGAGAGATTCTCGTCGGCGAGGAGCGAGAGGTCGTGGTGGATCTCCAGCATCTCGTCGTGCCAGCCGCGGATCACACGATGCGTCTTGGCGTCGGCGTGAACCATGCGCGGGTAGCGTGCCTGGACGGTCTTGAACTCGATGCCTTCGGGCGAGATCGAGTGAGCGACGACGCCGGCCGTCGCGCCATTAACGGTGAAAGTCTGCAACGAGTGGTCCTTTGCGTTTGAGCCTGTCGAAGGCTGCGAGCGTTCGCGCGTGATGCGGATCGGGATACCAGTGGATGACGACGGGCTCGGGCATGGCCTCGAGGCTGGAGACCTTGAAGTCGCCTCGGCAGAGCGTCGCGCCGTCGAACCAGACGGTGCCGAGCTGGTCGTGGGAGACGAACTCGACGGTCATGGCCGGCCCGCCCGATTTCAGACGGACCAGATCGCCGTGTTGGGCGACGAGGGGCTCGGTCATCAGAACTGCGAGGGATCGACCGTGCCGAGCTCCACGAAGCAGACCGGCTCGGGCACGCCGCCGATGTCGGCGATGATCTCTTCCGAGTAGGCCCAATAGCCGCTGTCGCCGGTGGCGATCTGGGCCAGCTCGTCGTAGGTCTCCCAATGGATGACGCTCGGAACGTCCGGGCTGTCGAGCTCCCAGGCGAGGAGCTTGCGCCCGTCGCGGATGGCTTCGGAGATCGGTTTGGCGAGGTCGCGCAGCGAGCAGGGCTGGCCGGCGATGTTGGGTGCGTGCGCGTTCAAGCTGCGGGCTCCATGACAGAGGTTGGCGACCAGAAGAGACGCTGCTCGAAGCCGCCCTTGTCGGCGAGCTTGCGGGCGCGGGCGTCTTGGATGTCGATGATCGAGACGCCGTTTCGGCGGGCGAGGGCGAACAGCGCGTCGAGGACGTCGCCATATTCCTCGGGATTGGTGAGATCGCGGGCGATCTCCTCCGTTTCGGAGTGGATCTTGGCAACGAGGAGCGCGATCGCAATCTCGTTGGGGACGGTCTGAACGGCTTCCGGCACGCCGGGCCGTTCGACCATTTCATCCCGGATGAGCTGCGGGCAGCGAACCGGGGAGGTGCTCACGCCGCGGGCTCGGCGTTGAGCTTGTCGGAGGTCTCGAGGAGCGAGACCGCGATGTCGTCGGGATCGACGCTATCCTTGCCGGCGAGCTGGGCCGAGAGCGTCTCGGCGACCTTGCGCATTTCGCGGAAGGAAAGGCGCCCGATGACGCCGGCCAGGTGCTTGAGGTTGTCCTCGCGGCGTTCCTTCGGGGCGTTCTGCTCGATGCGACGGCTGTTCATGTCGTCCTCCAGAGGGAGAAGAGGGAAGGCCCATTCCTGGGCTCTTCCCGATTGACGATGAGGGTTGATGCGAGGGTCGAAGCGTTTCAGCGCACCATGCAGACCTCCTTGGTTCCGAAGTGATCGGGCGACATTCGCTCTCGCGCTCGACAGTGCGTCTGTCAGTAAGCGCTTACTTGTCTTGTATAGCGTCATTCGCAGAGGTTTTCGTCTGGGAATGCGCTCGGCGTCTCTGTGAGTAAGCGCTTACTTATTCCCGAGGCCGAGCGCAAGTGCCATTTTCGTTATGCCTCGCAGGCCGCGCACGACATGAGGTCGCGAACGAGATCCTGCGCGGGGTTCGTGCCCTTCTGGTAGTAGAGCGTCTTCACCTTCATGCGCCATGCCTTGATCATCAGGTCGTGGACCTCGCTCACCGGCATGTCGGCGCGGATCTTGAGGTTCAAGCTCTGCGCCTGGTCGATGTAGCGCTGACGGTGCGCGGCCTGCGTGATGATCTCGTCCGGACGGATCTCGTCGAACGTCTTGAAGACGGCCCGCTCGCGATCGGTCAGGAAGTCGAGGCCCTGCACCGACCCGCCGGCGAGCAGGATCGAGCGCCAGGTCGAGGCGTTGTCGCGGCCGTAGGTCGCCAGGAGCGCCTGGAGATACGGGTTGCGGTAGCCGAACTTGCCCTTGGCGAGGTCCGCGGTGAAGTAGTTGGAGTCGATCGGCTCGATCGACGCCGAGACCTGGCCCAGGATGAAGCTCGAGGACTTGGTCGGGGCGATCGCCATGAGCGTGACGTTGCGCCGGCCGTAGCCCTTGAGCAGCGGCGGCTCACCGAAGAGACGGGCCAGCTCGCGGGACGCGGCGAGCGTCTTCTCCTGGATCAGCTTGTGGATCTCGATGTTGAGCTTGCGCGCTTCGAGATCCTCGAACGGGATCATCCGGCTCTGGAGATAGGAGTGCCAGCCGAGCGTGCCGATGCCGAGCGCCCGCTGGTTGATCGCGAACCGGCGCGCGTCCTCGAGGAACGGAATGCCGGCCGTCTTCTCGATGTATTCGGTCATCACCGCGTCGAGCAGGTAGGTCAGCGTCTCGGGGAGATCGGTGTCCTTCCAGTCGTCGTAGTGCAGGAGGTTCAGCGAGGAGAGGTCGCACACGAAGCTCTCGTCCGCCGTCGAGGCGAGCGCGATCTCCGAGCACAGGTTCGAGCCGTTGATGCGCAGGCCCTTCGCCTTGTAGACGTCGGGCGCGGCGTTGTTCACCGTGTCGGTCCAGAAGATATACGGGTAGCCGTCGTCGTTCCGGTGCTCGAGGATGCGGACCCAGATGTCCTGCTTGGCCTCGTCGCCGTTCAGCATGTCCAGCATCCACTGGTCGGTGATGCAGACGCCGATGGACAGGTGCTTGATCGGGGAATGCTCCTCGCGGCAGTCGAGGAACTCCATGATGTCCGGGTGCTCGACAGGCAGGTAGCAGGCGCAGTTGCCGCGCCGGACCTTGGACTGCGAGATCACGTTGATGTCGGCCTGGAACAGCTCCATGAAGTGAACCGGGCCTTGGCTCTCGCCACCGCCGTTGATGGTCGCGCCACGGTGACGCAGCTCGCCGAGAAACGCGGACGTGCCGGCGCCGTGCTTGGTCATCATGCCGACCTCGGCGACCTTGCGAAGGATCTCCGACGTGTCGTCCGGGACGTGCGAGTTGTTGCAGGAGATCGGCAGGCCGCGCGCCAGGCCGAAGTTCGACCAGATGGGCGAGGCGAGCGAAATCCAGCCGTTCAGGATGTAGCGCTCCAGCTTGTCAGCGAAGCCGTCGATCTTGAGGATGCGCTCGGCAGCGTCCGCGATGACGCGAATGCGATCCTCGGCCGTCTGGCCCGGCGCCAGGTAGCCGCGCTCCAGGAAGGTGCGCGCGTCGTCGTTCAGCCAATAGGCCGAGTTGGTGTTAAGCCGTTGCAGCATTGCGATCCCCGAACAGCGCTTGGCGCGTGTAAACCTTTGTTTTCTTTGCGTAATCGACGGGCTTCTTATGGAAGAAGTCCACGACGTTGTTGCCGAGCGTCTCCTCGTCCATCCAGAGCGTCGCGGCGAGATGCTCCTCGCTGACCGGCAGGTCGAAGTCCGGCGTGAAGCCGATCGAGCGCAGGCTCTCCTCGAGGCGGTTCTGGATGAAGGTCTTGAGGAGCGGCGCGTTGAGGCCCGGCCGGTCGAAGTCGCCGAGCATCCAGTCGATGATCCGGCTCTCGGCCTTGAACGCCTCGCGGCACTCGTGGACGACGATCTCCTCGAGCTCCTCGTCGAAGAGCTCCGGATATTCCTTGCGGAGCGTGTTGATGAGCATGATGCCCACCTGCGCGTGGAGCATCTCCTCGTTGCGCGTGTATTGGACCTGCTGCGCGGTGTCCTTCAGGACCGGGTCTTTCCGGTCGCCCGGCAGGTCGTAGAAGCGGTTGAACCAGAGGATGACGTAGAACTGCGAGAAGAGGCTCACGTTCTCGACGAAGAGGGTGAAGAGGATGATCGAGTAGACGTATTGCTTGCGCGCCATCTGCTCGTCCTCGGCCGCGACCTGGTCGCGGTAGGTCTGCGAGAACCGCTCGCGCAGCTTGTCGTAGAGGCGCAGGACGCCGCGGCGGGACTTGCGCGCGTAGACCGTCTTGAGGTGCTTGCGCAGGTAGGCGACACGCCCCTTGACGACCGGCTCCTTGAGGTTGGCCTGGAAGACGTCGTTGAGGTTGAAGGTGTCGAGCGCCTTCTCATAGGCGATGTTGTGGATCACCTCGGACTGCGACATGACATAGCCAAGGTCGCTGATGGCCGGGTGCGGGAAGTGGTCGCCGACGCGCGCCCAGAAGGTCTTCACCGCGATCTCGATCTGACCGATCGCCGACAGCGTGCGGGTGACGATCTGGCGCTCCTGATCGTTCAGGACGACCTTGAAGTCGTTGTAGTCGGCACGGAAATCGAACTCGTTGGGAGTCCAGAAGCCGGCCCACATCCGGTCGATGACCGTCTGCGTCCAGGGGTAGAGGTTCGGCTTGCGCGCGACCTGTTCTTTGAAAAGCATGGGAGCCTGTGATGTTGGAGGGTAGGCGGTCGGTCAGGGTAGCAAAGTAAGCGTTTACTTAACAGCCTTGACAAAACTTTCGGCGGCGATCCGCGTCTGGTGCCGCATGATGGCGAGGAGCTGCTTGAACTGCTGGGTCTTGAGCCCGGCGTGGACAGCGGCGATCGCGTCGGCTAGGTGCTCGGCCTGACCCTTGATCACCTTCTTGCCGCGCTTGGGCCACGGGGCGTCGGGATACTTCTCGGCGGCCCATTCGATCATCTCCTCCTTCGAGGCGGTCTTGGTGCCGACGGCCGCAAGCTTCACCTCGAAATTCTGGACCTGGATGATCGGGACCGGACAGGACGCGAGCGCCCCGGTCGCGACGCCCAGCGCATAGGACGCGGTCGCGGACTGCGAGCCGGACGGCACCTCGGCGAACGCGACGGCGCAGTCGGAAATGAAGTCGCGCTGGCCGTCCACGATCTCGAGCGCCCGGCGCAGGTCGTCGGAGTTCTTGCGGACCTCCTTCGACACCATGCGCTCGGTCTGGATGACGCGCATGTCGTCCACCGTGATCTTGAGAGGCTCGAGGTCGAGCGTCAGCTTGACGATCCCGTAGTTGGAGAGCGCGACGTCGAGGCCGGCGATCTTGAGGCTGCGCATCAGAACATCCCGAAGTTCGGGTTGTCGGCGTAGTCCTCTGCGGCCTTCTCGATGCGCTTCTGCTCGGCGCGCTCTGCCGTCTGCTCGGCGACCTTCGCGGCCTGGAGCTCGAGGAACGCATAGGCGCTCTTGAGCGTCGTGGAGCGCGAGCCGTGGGACTCGGCGAGTTGCACGATCCAGTCCGCAAAGCCGGGCATCTCATCGCCGACCTTGCCCAGCTCGACCTCGGCCGCGACATAGTCCTGCTTGTCGGCCGGCTCGAAGCGGAAGATCGGCTTGCCGCGAGCGCCGATGCGGACCTTCTGGAGCAGAAACTCCTCGCCGCCGAGCGTCGGCTTCTTGCGGAACGATCCGTCCTCGCGCTCGATGGCGAGCTTGACGTTGGCCGGCGCGTTGAAGGTGAGATCCGCCTTTTCAGCGGCCTCGAGGAGGAAGGCAGTCACGTCCGCCGCCTTCTGATCGTCTTTCTGGCTCATGTTGGCCCTCTGTTGGAAAGTAAGCGCTTGCTTATCTTCTCATATAGCGAAGCGCAAATGGAAGTCTCGAGTTTTCAAGCCTCTTCGATCAGCACGCTCTCCGCGTAAGCAGCGGCTCGCGAAAATCTGTCAGCGCCTTCGTAGTGAGGTGCGAAGATCGTCGGCAAATTGGTAATCTCGCCGTCTTTGGTATGAAGCAGCATACCATCCTCCGGATGGATCCCCGGCCGGGTTTTGCCAATTTTATCAGCACCCAAAGCGATGATGTAGAACGCCTGCACATTGCCGGGACTGTAGGAGGGATAGCCCCTAACGTAGGCGGTAAGCCACTTCCCCTGCGGGTCGCGCACGGGATAACAACGCCACTTCATCGCGTCCTTCAGGAAAACGTCCAGACGTTCAGCAGTTCGGACATGGTCTGGGCCGGAACCGTAGCTCTCCTGATCTGCCTGCCGACACACCACCGAATGCTTGCATTCCCCGCGAGAACGAAGGTCGATCTGGCAGACTTGGGCAAGAAGAAACTGCGTGAAGTGATCTTTGGCCCTTACCACGACGAAGTCGCCGAGCTCCACCGATAGAGAGCAGTTAACCAGACAGGGCTTCCCCTCTGGTGCGAAGCGAACCTGCACAGCGCGGATGTCCGGTGTGCGTTTCTTTCGCGAGTCGCCAAGAAACATGTCTGGGTTCGCGCCAGCACCGAACGTCCGCTCAAAATCGCCCATTCGCTACCCGACCTCCTCGACTATCGACGTCTTTCCGTTCTCCTTGATGACGCGGATCTGCTGGGGAATCCAGCTTTTGAGGTCTTCGTGGCTGATCACGAACACCGACCCGCGCTCGCGTGCCTTCTCCTCGAGGACCGTCGTCAGCCGCTCGAGGCCGGCGCCGTCGAGGGCGTCGTCGATCTCGTCGCCGATGAACAACTCGATCGGCTTGGACGCGCGCCGCGCCACGAGATCCTGGAGCGCCAGCGCCGTCGCGAGCCGGACCTTGCGCTTCTCGCCGCCCGACTGGTTCTTGAACTGCTTCCCGCCCTTGTCGTTGACGACCTCGATCGTGAACTTCTCCTTGGCCTCGCCCTTGGAGTCGTTCGTCAGCGTCGTCCAGGTCGCCTCGATGTTCCCATCCGACAGCGAGGACAGGTAGAGCGAGGTCTGCTGGTTGAGGAACGGCGTCACCTCGTCGAGGATGTGCGCGCGCACGCCGGCCGGCGAGAACACGGCCACGACGTCCGACGCGATCTCGGACGCTTCCTCGAGATCCTTCAGCTTCTCGTTCGCGCCGGCGATCTCCTTAGTGAGCGTGTCGATCCGCTTGGTAATGCGCTCGACGGCCGCGTCGTGCGGGTTCGTCTCGGCCGCGAGATCCTTGCCCTTCTGCGCCGCCTCGCGCGCCGTGCGCTTGGCGTTCTCGACCTTGGTGTCGAGCGCGGCCCAAAGGCGCTCCTGCTCGCGTAGAGCGGCCAGGGACGCGATCGACGCCGACAGGTCTGTCATCGTCGCTTTGAACGCATCACGCGCTTCCTGGAGCTCCTGTGTGCGTTTCTGCGCGGCCTGATACGCTGCCCGCGACTTGTCGTAGAGCTCCTTGGTCTCGTTCTGCTCCGTCTGGATGCGCGTCTTGGTCGGCGCGATCTCCTCGGCCGTCAGGTCGCGCCCGCAGCTCGTGCAGGGACAGCCGACCTGGTGCTCGACGTCCTTGAGCTTCTTCTGCCCCTTCTCGAAGGTGTCCCGCAGCGAGAGGGCGTCGCGCTTGTGCTGCTCGGCCTGGTTCTCGGCTTGGGATGCGTCGCGGGTCAGCTCGGCAAGGCGCGTCTGCTCTTCGTTCACCGACGAGATTCGCGCTTCGACCGCACCGATCCCGGCGCGCACGTTGGCGATGTCGATCTTGTCGCGGTCCTTGGCTGCGTCCTGCGCCGCCTGGACGGCCTCGCGCACCTCGACGCCGTAGCGCGAGACCTGCGCGGCCTGGCGCTGGTTCCAGGCGTCGCGATCGACGTCGGAAGCGTTCTGGTCGGCCTCGGCCTGGTTGATCTGCGACTGGAGCGAGCCGAGCCGGCGATATTCGTCCTCGTGGGCGATCTTGGCCGCGCGCAGCTCCTCGCGCGCCTTGGTGAGCGCCGCCTCGAGGATCGTCACGCCGGACGCTTCCTCGACGATCAGCTTCAAGGTCTTGTCCGTCATCGCCGGCAGGTCCGGCATCTTCTCCTGCGCCGCGTAGATCGATGCGGCGAAGACCTCGAGCGGGCACCCGATCAGCTTGTCGATCGCGACCTGCGTGAGCGCGTCCTTGCCGAGCGTCAGATCCTTGAGCGTGCCGTCCGCGTTGTGCAGGTGGAGCGTGACGCGGTTCTTGTTGGCCTTGTGCTTGCGATGGCGCGCGATCGTGTAGAGCTGACCGTCATCGTCCAGCGTGACCGCGACCCGCGTGCCCTTGCTGGCCGCGTCGTTGATGACGTCATCGCCGGTCGCCTCGCGCGCCGTGACGCCGTAGATCGCCCAGCACAAGGCATCGAAGAGGCTCGACTTGCCGGCGCCGTTCGACAGCGCGGACGTGTCGTCGCGGTTCTCGCCCTGGATCAGCACGAGGCCACGATCGGACAGCGCGAGCTTGGCCTCGGTGATGGCTAGAAAGTTGGAAATCTCGATTTCCGGAAATTTCATCGGGTTTCCCTGAAGTTGTGGTGGACGATGTGGACCTCGGACAGGAGCTCGCGCATCTCCGCGTCGCTCTCCGGCTCGAACATCAGGTATTCGCCGGACTCGGTCTTGAAGGTCAGGCGCTTGGTGCCGCCCTGGCCGGTGAAGTTCGGCTCGAGCGTCACCTTCATGGGGCGCTTTGCGCGCTGCGAGCCATGCTGGCGTCGGGTGAGCTCCATCAGTCGTCGTCCTCCCTGTCCATGGGTTTGAAACCGACGATCTGGCAGCAGCCGTCGACGAACTCGTAGGCGTTCTGGATCACGCGGTCGGACTGGTAGACGGTCTCGGAGTGGTGAATGTCCTGCTTCACGATGAAGCCGGCGACATGCTCCCAGAGCTTCTGCTCCGGTGTCCGGTATTCCTCGTTGATGACGCCCAGGAAGAGTGCGTGGCCCATCTTCGCGACGCGCTTCTCGGCGTCGCGGCGGGTCATCAGCGTCCAGTCCTTGAGGTAGGAGAGGGAGACGCCACAGCTCTGCGCCGGCTCACCCTTTTTGTAGACCCAGGCGTCGTAGTTGCCTTCGCAGCAGCAGCACGCGCAAGTCTTCACCTCGAGAACCTCGCGGCCCTTCCTGTAGTATTCGGTGCGCTCGTCGCTGAAAATGAGGCCCTTGGTCGTCATGCGGCTGCTCCGGACAGGGATTGCACGTCCTTGAGGATCGCGCCGGCGCGCGCCTGGATCGCCGCAACACGGTCGGCCGGCCGCTCCTTGAAGGCGTGATCGACATAGGAGGCGACGGACTGGTTGAGCGTCGTCGTGGACGTCTGGACCTTGGTGCCGCGCGCGGACGGCTTCTCCTTGGTGACGGCCATATGGACGCCGACGGCGCCGGACTTCTTGAAGAAGTCGCGGAGCTGGTTGATCTCCGACTCCTTCAGGTTCTCGCCGCGGAAGCGCACGAAGTTGCCGTCGCATTCGAGCGCCATGTCGGCCGGATCGAGGTCGGTCACATCGACGAAGTTGGGCGCGTGGGACGCGCGGTGTTCGACCGAGCCGTCGCCCTTCACGAGGACGAAGCCTGCGCGCGTTCCGACGTCGCCCCAGGTCTGATGCGTGAGCGCGCCGACCGAGTAGCCCCGGTTTCCGAAGTCCTTGAAGTGGTGATAGTGGCCCGAGAACACGTTCCGGAAGCCGTAGGCCACGAAGAAGTCGGACGTCATGCCGTGATCAGGCATGGTCGAGAGCGTGCCGTCGAAGCCGACGTGCATGTGAAGGTCGAACTCGTCGATATGGGCGCCGAGCCGGTCGGCCAGGCGCTCGACGTCGGCGATCAGATCCTCGTGGCGCTTGCGCCAGGGCACGAACGCGAGGCGCGGCCCGCGGTCGAAGACGATCGAGTCCGCCTGGTAGAAGATCGTGATCCGGTTCGGGTCGATCGCGGCGAACGAGCGGAAGGCGTTCGACAGCTCCTTGGTGTCGTCGGACTTGAGGTCGTGGTTGCCGGGGATGCCGACGATCTCGAGCTCGGGGTGCCGCTTGAGGATGCCGACGAACGTGTCGTGCGTGAGGTTGAAGACCTCGGGGTCGAGCTTGCCGCGCGAGTGGAAGAGGTCGCCGTCGACGACGAGGACGCGGCCCTTCGCCTTGACGATGGTGTCGGCCGCGCGGTCGATCTCCTTCAGCGTCGCGGCAAGGCGCGTGTTCACGCCATCCTCGTTGATCGACGACATGGTCGACCAGTCGTGCGAATGGATGTCGCTGATGATCCCGTAGGTCATCGTCTCTCCTTATGAAACGTAAGCTCTTACGTATCTTATAGCGTTCGCGTCATCGGAATGCGCGAGGGATCAGAGCTTCTGCTTGCGATTGCCAGGCTTGTGGCGAAAGAACGTGAGCGGCAGGTATCGCTGGAGCGCGCCGCCGCGGCTCTCGTAGTTCATGATCTTGGCGAACTTGGAGTCCCGGAAATAGTCGAGCCGGGTGATCCAGACATCGTCCGTCTCGCGCAGCTTCACGCCGACGAACTCGATGCCCTTGGACCGCATGACGAGGAGGGTCTCGTCGTCCATCGCCCAGCACGCGACGCCCTTGCGGATCGCGTCCGAGATCGTCTTCTCGCCGGAGCGGAAGATCTCCTTCAGCCGGCGATGGGCGAGATAGACCCGATCGCCGGTCGGCAGCGTGTAGATGCCGCCGTAGGTGCGCCTGCCGCGCTTGACCAGCTCGACCTTATGCGAAGAAGCCTTCACCATGCGCGGGCATCCGCGAAGCGAAGGAGATCACGTTGGTCGGCTGCTCCTCGAAGGTCCAGATACCCTGCTTGCCGCGCACCGGAATGGGCTCGGCGTAGAGCTCCCGGTCCCGCAGGCGCCAGGCGTAGCGTCCGAGCTCCCACCAGCCGAAGAGCTGCTCCTCGCGCGTCACCTGGTCGACGAGCTCCTCGGTGATCTGCTCGCAGCCGTCCACGACGACCGTCCCAAGGAGACAGCCGAGCGGAAGCTCGTCCAGCGGCGGAAGCTTGGTGTCGGCGTAGAAGTCCGCGAACTCCTCGTCCTCGACGGCCGCGCGCTGCTCGGGCTTGAGGTTCTTGGTGGACGCGATCCCGATCCGCTGCCCGATCAGGGAGGCGGGCGCCGGCCAGCCGCGGGTCTCGTAGAACTTGAACCCGTGGACCGCGAGCGACGCAAACGGTTGCCAGATGGAAATGACCTTCATACGCACGAACCTTTCTCGTGACGATCTGTATAGTCACGGGTGCGCAGGGAGTGAATCCTGATGCGACGTTTTCGGACGGCATGACGAGCTTTCGGAGCTGGTGCGGAACGGAAAACGCCGGAGCTCGAGGCCCCGGCGTCGTGAGCGCGAAGCGTCAGGCCGCTTCTTCCTGGCCGTCTTCCTCGACGGCGACCGGCGCCTCGTATTCGGCCGGCAGGAGCTTGATCAGCTCGGGCAGGAGCCCTTCGGCCTCGACCTTGTCGGCGAGCGGCCCGCGATAATACTTCTTGCCGTCGATCCACTCGACGTAGGCGCCCGACAGCTTGAGGATCTTCTCGCCGATCAGGAACTCGATCAGGGACCGGGCGACCGCGAACTTGCCCGAACCGTCGTCCTGGAACTCGAAGCGATATTCCGCGGTCTCGAACGGCCGGGAGACCTTGTTCTTGATGACCTTGGCCTTGATGACGGAGCCGAGCACCTCGGCGTCCGCGCCCGAGCCCTTGGTGATCTTCTGCGAGGACAGCGAGATCCGCTGCGTGAAGAAGAATTTCGGGCTCTTGCCGCCCGGCGTGGTCTCCGGGTTGCCGTAGACGACGCCGATGTTCATGCGGATCTGGTTGAGGAAGATCGCGCAGATGCCGAGCTCCTCGCAGTGCTGCACGAAGGCCGGGAAGTGCGCCGACGTTGCGCGGGCAAGCGCCGTGTTGTCGTGCATCGAGCGCTGATCCGGGGTCTTCTCCTTGCCGGTCTTCTGGTCGTAGTAGGCCGAGTCCGGGACCATCGTGGCGAGGGAGTCGAACACCCAGCAGATCGGGGCGTCGTCCGGAATGACCTTCGCCTTGCGGACCTGCGAGCAGACCGAGACGCAGAGCGCGATCGACTCCTCGAAGGTCTTGGGCTTCTTGTAGACGAAGGCGCCGGTCGTATCGAGGCCGATGCTTTCCGCCTGGTCGAACTCGAAGGACCGCTCGTGGTCCGAGAAGCCCGCAAAGCCGCCCATGTCCTGCGCGGCCTTCATCGCCATCGTGGCGAGCGCGGTCTTGCCCGACGACTCGGGGCCGTAGATTTCGACGCAGCGCCCGACCGGCAAGCCGCCGTCGTAGGAGTGCGTCAGGGCGTGGTTGAGCGGCGGGAAGCCGACCGAGAGGAACTGC
This sequence comes from Aureimonas sp. AU40, assembly GCF_001463785.1. NCBI lineage: Bacteria > Pseudomonadati > Pseudomonadota > Alphaproteobacteria > Hyphomicrobiales > Aurantimonadaceae > Aureimonas > Aureimonas sp. AU40. The sequence goes on along the minus strand of NZ_BBWL01000056.1, from coordinate 13,468 downwards.
GTGACGGTGGACGGCTCGTCGTTGCCGCCCGTGATACCCGCGAGCAGGCCGGCGATGTTCTTGGCAGATGCCATGTGAGGTTCTCCTATTCGTCGTCTTCGATGAAGTCGATGTCGTCGGGCGTGCCGGTCTTCGGCTGGCCGACGAGGCGTTCCTGACCGCCGTAGCGCTGGACGCCGGTCAGGTTTGGCGGGCGCCCGGCCGGTGGCGCGGGCGAAAGGGGAGGGGGCAGGACGCTCGGGCCGGCGACGGGCGGCGGGATCAGCGCGTCGAGCGAGAAGCTCGCGGCCTCGGATGCGCCGGCGAGCGCGCGGGCGCTGGCGTGGGCGATCGAGAGCGTGCGCTGGAAGTGCGCGAACACCTTGTCCACGTCCTCGACGCTCATGCCGAGCTTGGTGACGGTCTTGGAGAAGCCCGCGATCCCGGTCGCGACCCGCTGCACGGCCGTTTCGATCGCCGACTTGCGCCCTTTGTCCTCGGATACGTAAGTCATTACTTATGCTGCCTCGCGTGCCAAAAGCGTGCCGCAGAACGGCGCGCACCAGTTGTCGAAGTCGCGCAGGATCGAGCGGAACACGAGCCGCTCGCAGAAGATGCGGAAGTTCTCGAGGTTCGGAGCTTCCTTCTTCAAGCGCATGTTGATCGGCGCCGGCCGATGCGGGCCGGAGCGCAGGTCCATCAGCGAGACGTTGCGCGCGAAAAGCTCTAGGCCCTCGCGCAGGAACCGCTCCACGATCTTCCCCTGCTTGGGGAGCGAGCCCTCGAGCATGAGGTTCGACAGGTTCTTGACGCTCTCGAACTCAGAAAGGAGCTTCACGGCCGTCTTCTCGCCGATGCCGCCGACGCCCGGAATGTTGTCGCCGGTGTCGCCCATCAGCGCCTTCATCTCGAGGAACTGGCGGGGCGTGGCGACGCCGTGCTTCTCGAGGAGGTTGGCCGGCGAGATTCGCTTGTCACGGATCGGATCGAACCAGGTCACGGACGGCCCGATGAGCTGGATCCAGTCCTTGTCGCCCGACACGAGGAGCGCCTTGTGGCCCTCACGCTCGAACTTCTCGACCAGGATGCCGGCGAGGTCGTCGGCTTCCATGTTGATCGCCTTGAGCTGCGGGACGCCGAGCAGCGTCATCGCCTTCTCGATGTAGGGGCGCTGGACCTGGAACGCTGCCTTCTCTGCGGCTGCGATCTTCTCGGACTTGGTCTCCTCGCGATCGCGGTTGGCCTTGTATTCGGTGAAGGCGTCCTTGCGCCACGAGCGGCCGTCCCAGAGCACAATGGGATGCGCCGACGGGTAGCGAACGAAGAGCGGGCGAACCGAACGGAGGAAGCCGAAGATCGCCTGGACCTCCTGGGCGCCGACCTTGAGCTTGGTGGACGCCTGCGCGGCGTGGCCGATCGAGTTGCCGTCGATGACGATGTAGGTCTTCTGCATCAGTCGGCCGGGACGAGAGGGAGAATGTAGACGTAGGCGCTGTCCTCGGCGTCGGCGTCGTCGCGCTCGCACCATTCATCGATCCAGCGCTGCATGGTCTCGAGACCGTTGACGGCCGTGCAGCCCTTGATGCCGATGTCGGCTGCGATCTGGTCGCAAAGCTCGCCAGCGGCCGTCTGCGCGCCGGTGTGGGAGTGATGAAGCGAGCGAACGATGCCCGGAACGGTCGGGTGCTCGGCTTCGACGAGAAACATCGTCATGGGAATGCCTTTCAAGCCGGTGCTGGAGACGAAAAGAGCGACGGGGGAAGGAGAAACCCCGTCGCTCTTTGTGGTATCGGCCCGTCGGAGAAACCGGGCCGACCGACGCTTAGAGGTCGTCGAGCTGCGAGAGGATGTCGGCCATGCCGTCGTCCTCGGCCGGCGCAACGGCCGGCTTCGCAGCGGCGGGCTTCACCGGAGCTTCCGGTTCGGCCTCGACCGTCTCGTCTTCCTCTTCAACAACTTCCGGCTCCGGCTCGGGAGCAGGCTTGGGCTTGGTGCGCGTGGCGCCCGTGAGCGCCGACGGCGTGGCAGGTGCGGTGGTCTCGGTCTCGTCGTCCTCGGCGACGCTCGAGCCGGCCGCGTTGGTGGCCGACGGAGCTGCGATCGCCTTCGGCTTCGGAGACGAAGCGAGCAGGCCGGCAACGGAGACGCCCGCGGTGGCCGCGATGGCGTTCAGCGCCTTGGTCTCGTCGCCGCGGAAGAACTCCTTCTCGATATGAGCCTCGAGGTCGTGGAGCTTCTTCATCGCCTCGGTCGGAACCGGCTTCGACGTGCCGGCGCCAGGCTGCACCAGATACTTGGTGTTCATGGCGCGACCGGACTTCTCGATCACGATGTCGATACCCTCGTTCGGGTCGAAGAGGTTGATACCCTCCTCGGCGTGCGACTGGACGATCGCGAGCACCTGGTCGAAGGTCGTCGGGGTGAGCTCGAGGATCTGCGGGTCATCCGACTCCTCGCCCTTGGTGCGGACGAGGGCGTTGATGATGACCGACTTCTTGACCTTCCACTCCTCGTAGAACTTCTTGGACTCGTCATCGATCGCCGCACCGATGGCGCGGTCGACGGCCGTGCAGATCGGGCAGGGCTTGTCGTGGACGACGCTCTCGCAGCCGACAACGGCGATCGGCTTGGCGTCCTTCTCCGGCTTGATCCAGTGAACGCCGAGATCGACCCACGGCTTCGTGGGGTTGAGCAGGAGACGGTAGCGGTTGCGGCCGTCCTTCGGCTTCACGCGCGAGCCGCTCTGACCATACTTGGCGCGGCCCTTGGCGACGAGGCTCTGGAGTTCTGCGGGCAATGCGGACATTCGGGTAGTTCCTTTTCAAACATGCGCTTAGCGCTTGGTGCTTTTGACTTGGTGCTGCTCGTCGAGCTTAGAAATCTAGATTTCTCGATTTCGCGATTTCTATATAGCAAGACGAGCAGAGGTTTTCGTCGAATAGTCGCTCGGGATCAGAACAACCCGAGCCAGGTGCCGACGCCGTGGATCCAGCCGACCGGGAACGCGAAGAGCCCGATGATGAGGAGGATCCAGCTCGAGGTCTGGATGCACACGACGATGTGCGTGACGGTCGCGGCGAGGGCGCCGAGAGCGAGGCCGACCCACAGGAGGATCAGCGCGACGATGCCGACCTTCACCCGGCTCTTGGTCGGGGCGAAGAAGGCGTTGCCAGTCAACGCGCCAGCCCTCCGATCGCGCCGGCAAGGTTCAAGGCGCGCTCAGCCTCCTTCTTGCGGTCAGCGGCCGACATGCGCAGGTCGAGGGCGAACGCCTCGTCGCGGTTGGCCTGCTCGGTCTGCGACGCCGCGTGGATCTCGAGGTCACGAGCCATCTTGGCGAACGGCGCCGTGATGGTCTCGACGCTCTGGCGAGCGGTCAGACGGCGGAACAGGGAGGCGAGGGAACGAAGGGCAGAGCCCATGGGTAGTCTCCTAAGACAGGGTTGGGATGTTGGGTGCGTCCGGAGCCGCCGGACGCCGCGGATCAGTCGACCTGGCCGGCCTGACGCAGGCGCTCGAGCACCTGGTCGCGCTGGGTCTTGGATTCTTCCTCGGCGATGTTCTTGCGCCGGATGGTGAGTTCGCCCTTCATCTCCTCGCGGGAGATCAGGCCCTCCTGGATCAGCATGTCGCGCCGGTGCCGGAAGGCTTCGACGGCGTGCTTGGCGATCGTCTCGATCTGCTTGGCCTCGTTCAGCGCGCCCTTCACGGCCCGCACCTGGCGATGGATCGCGACGTTGGCCGTGAGCTGCGCCTCGGTGATCTTGGTGCCCGCCTGGGACGCCTCGTCGCGCAGCTTGCGGTAGACGACGCTCTCGACCTGCTTGAGCGTGGTCTCGATGCGGTTGACCTGGAACGACGCCTTGGCCGCGATCACGCCGTAGTCGGAGAACAGGGACGCCTGGTTCGACATCGCGGTCGACAGATCGGTCGTCGAGTAGGCGATGTCCTTCTTGAGCTGGGCGGCGTCGATCAGGGGACGCACCTGGATTGCAGGGACGCCCGTGTCTTGCGTTTCGTTGGGTTCGGCTGTGTCGCTCATTGGCTCTCTTCGCTTGTTGCGTAAGTGCTTACTTACTTTATAGCGCAATCGCAAACGGATTTGCGCTTATTTTTCAGCGCCCGATCAGCTTCCGGACGGACGCGAAAACCTTGTCCATCTCGTCGGCCTTCTCGGGCGCGAAGAAGATTTCGCCGGGGTTGAACCCGATCACGAAATTGCAGTCGAACTCCTTGGAGTAGACGACCTTGCCGGCGACGTCGGACGCCTTGCCCTTGAAGTCGGGCATGAACGTGCGGACGGCCTGGGAGCCGACGAGCGCGATCACGGGCGGCTTGAGGAGCTCGATCTCCTGGCGCAGGAACGGCATGTAGCGGGCGATCTCCTCGGGGCTCACCTGCTTGCCTTCCTTCGGCCGCTTGATGAGGCCGGTCCAGTAGACGTCGGCGCGGTCGAGCTCGTTGTTCTCGAGCGCGGTCAGGATCGCGCGGGAGGACTTCGACTGCGACATTTGCCCCTGCTGCTCCTCCTCCCAATTCGGTGCGTCCGTGATGACCATGGCGCCGGCCTTCTTGCCGAAGAAGGGCTTCACCGGCACGCCGTCCGATCCGTCCTCGTTGGCAAAGCCGAACTGGCCCTGGTAGTCCGCGACGACGCCGAGGATCGCGAGCCGCGTGTCCTTGTCGTTCTGGAGATCGCGGTCGATCGGCATCGCGGCCGTGATGAGGCCGGGCAGGTTCTCGATCTGCGCCTTGATGCGCGAGGGGTCGTTCGACGGCACCTGGCCCGGCTCGATGCGCGCGAACGCGCCGATCTGGTTGAGGGTCTCGATCTTCGCCTTGTTGACGAGCCGCTTGTTCACCGCGTTCTCGAACTGCGCGATGTCCTCGAACCGGCGACCGGGCAGGGACTCGCGGGCCGTCACGATGGCGTCGGCCGAGCGCGTCGTCAGACCCTTCACGCGCTGGAAGGGCATCACGAGCCGGGTGTCGGTGACGATCTCGAAGCGCGCGGTCGAGTTGTTGACGTCCGGCACGTCGACCTCGATCCCCATGCGCTCGGCCTCGTCGATGATCGCGGGAAGATCCGCCTCGTCGAGGATCGTCAGCGCGGCCGAGAAGAACTCGACCGGGTAGTAGGTCTTGAGGAACATCGCCTGGTAGGAGATCAGCGTGTATTCGACCGAGTGCGAGAGGTTGAAGCCGTAGCCGGCGAAGCCCTCGATCTTGTCGAAGAGCGCGGCGCCCCAGGCTTCCGTCGAGCCGACGGTCTTCACGCAGCCCGCGACGAACTTGTCGCGCTGCTTCGCCATCTCCGCGGGCTCTTTCTTGCCCATGATCTTGCGCAGCTTGTCGGACTCGGCCGGCGTGTAGCCGGCGATCACCACGGAGATCTTCATGATCTGCTCCTGGTAGACCATGACCCCGAACGTCGTGTTCAGGATCGGCTCCATGAGCTGGTGATCGTATTCGACGTCCTCGACGCCCTGCTTGCGGCGATAGTAGCTCTCGGTGAGGCCGGCCTCGATCGGGCCTGGACGGTTGAGACCGGACGCGGCCGTCACGTCGTTGAAGGTGATCCAGCCGTCCTTGCCGAGCTCGCGCAGGAGCTTGCGCGCGCCGCTTTTCGGGAACTGGAAGATGCCGATCGTGCGCGCAGCCGCGAAGTTCGCCAGCACCTTCTCGTCATCGAGCGGGATCGCGGTGATGTCGGGCACCTTGGGGTGGCGCTCGCGGATATAGTCGAGCGTCAGCATGATCTGGTCGAGCGTGGCGAGGCCGAGAACGTCGATCTTGACGAGCCCCTGCTCCTCGACGATGCGCTTGTCCCAATTCACGACGGACGCGCCCTTGCGCCGCTCGATGACCGCGCGCTCGGTGAGATCGCAGCCACCGACGACGACGCCGGCCGCGTGCTGGCTCATGTTGCGGATCGAACCTTCGAGCGCTTCCATGATCGTCCAGGCGCTCTCGTTCTTGCCCTTCATCTCCTGGATCTCGGGGACGGCCGCGAGGGCTTCAGCCAGCGTCACGCTCTGCCCATGGTTGTCGGGCACATACTTCGAGCAGCGGTATTCCGCTTCCGGCCGATTGAACGAGCGCATGACGTCGCGGATCGAGGACGCAGCGCCCAGCTTGCCGAAGTTCGACACGCCGGCCACGCGCTCCTGCCCGTATTTCTGGATGATGTAGTCGAAGACCTCGTGGCGCCGATCGCGCATGAAGTCGAGGTCGGCGTCGGGAAGGTCGATACGATCCGGGTTGATGAAGCGCTCGAACATGAGGTCGAAGCGGATCGGATCGCATTCGGTGATGCCCATGAGATAGGCGACGAGCGAGCCGCCGACGGAGCCGCGGCCGGGGCCGACCATGATCCCTTGCGACTTCGCCCAGACGACGATGTCCTGCACCAGGAGAAAGTAGCCGGAGAAGTTCAGGGCTTTCAGCACCTCGAGCTCGTAGGCGAGGCGGGGCTTGTAGACCTCGAGGAGCTCGTCGCGCGTCGGGCAGTGGCCGAAGGTCTCGCGGGTGAAGCGCGTAGCCCAGCCCTTCTTGCACTCGGCCTTCACCGCCTCGAACTCGTCGGGCGCCATCTGCGGCAGCGAGACGGGGGACTTCGACCACTCGAAGGAGACGGAGTCGACCAGGACTTGCGTGTTGGCGATCGCTGCCTTGGCGAGCGTGCCCGCATCGCCCCGGCCGCGCAGCTTCATGCGCTTGGCGGCTGCGACGATCTCCTGCGTGAAGAGCGGCTGCTCCATGATGAAGAAGTCCCGGTTGAACGGGCTCTTGTGCCAGGGGTCCGACAGCTTGTTGTTGTTCGTGATCGCGCCCATGACCTCGCGGGCCGATGCCTGCATGGAGCCGTTGCCATACATCGCGGGACGCACCGCAAGGGGCTGGATGCCGTGCTTCTCGACCATCTCGCCGGCGATCGTGTTCACCGCGTCGAAATAGGCCGAGCGGGCGCCGATGATCGAGGCGTAGACGTTCTCCTTGCCGATGAGGCGCACGAGCTCGCCGACGATCTGGTCGGCCTCGGGGTGGCGCAGGAACGAATGGGTGTCGGACGTCGTGACCGCGACGTCATCGCCGGTGACGGTGCCGAGCGCGTCCATCAGGTCGCCAAAGGACAGGAGCGGCTTGTAGTAGAAGCGCTCGTCGGAGTTGGCGAGCGACAGGAGCCGGTAGAGCATGAGGAGGCCGGCGCTCGTCTTCACGTAGACGGTCGCGTAGAACTCCGGCCGGTTCTTCTGCTCCTTCGACTTCTTCCAGGTGTGGTCGTCGACCAGCATGACGCGGCACCCGATCACGGGCTTCATGCCGGCGTCCTTGGCTGCGTTCGTCACCGCGATCATCGAGGTGACGCTCATGGTGTCGGTGATGGCGATGACGCTCTGCCCGGCCGTCTTGGCGGCTTTCACCGCGGCCTTGGGGTTGAGGATCGACTCGCCGATCGAGAAATCGGTGCGGACTGCGAGCGCGGTATGCAAATCAGGCTCTCCTGATGGAAATGAAGCCCTCGCGGACATCGACGGCGCCGACGTGCTGGAGGATCTGGATTGCGGTGCGGGCGCGCTTGGCTGCGCCCTCTTCGTCCATGCCGAGCGAGGTCTTGAACGCGGCCATGAGCATGGTCTCGGCGAGCGGGCCGCGCTGACCCATGATCACGTCGGCCGCGACGCGCATCGAACCGAGCTTGGTCTTGAGGAAGGGGTTGATGCCCTCCTGCATGTTGCGGACGATCGACAGGTTCATCCCGTCGATCTTCTCGGCCATCTCCCGCACCGCGCCGGAAATGGTCATCTGGCCGGCGAGGTTGGCAGTGGGCTTCTTCTCGGGCGATTTGCGACGCGGAGCACCCGTCACGCCCAAACGCGCGCGTAGGGCCGTCAGATTGGCGACGGACTGCGGCTCGCAGCGCTCCTTGAAGATGCAGGAGGCGCAAGCCGCGGCTTCGCTCTTGAAGGCGAGCGCCGAGCCGTAGCAGCCAGGCGCGAGATCGACGGACGGTTGCTGTTGCGTAAGCATTTACTTACTTCCTTGCTTAAAGCCTTGCGCACGCGGCGCGGATCTCGGCCTGGATCGCGTTGCGCTCGGGCGCGGACGCATCCATCAGGTCGAAGACGAGCGCGGCCGTCAGGCGATTGTAGAAGGGCTGCGTGATCCCGCGGGACTTGGCAAAGTCCGCTCGCTCGCGCAGGCGATCGACCTCGGCCATGACCTCTTCGGGCTCCTCGCGCAGGATCACGACGAAGAGGCGCGCACGCTCGGAGAGCTGGCGCAGGACAGCGGCATAGAAGGTCTCGCGCGCCGCGATCTGTTCGGGATCGAGATCGTCGGACGCCAGAATGTCGGCGAGCGTCGGGCCATCATCGGCGTCGGATTGGGATGCGTCGATGGACGCGGCGACCGCTTCACCGTGCCGGCGCGTGACCTCGGTCTCGAACCAGCGGTTGATGTGCATTCGCATCCCGTTCCAGAGGAAGGTGCGGAAGCTGGCGCCGGCCGTCGGATCGAACCGCTTTGCGGCCTCGCACCAGGCGATGCCGAGCTCGGAGACGATGTCCTCGAGCGTGATGGTGCGCGCGCCGGCCGCATGGGCGCGACGCAGCACCTTCCAGGCGAAGGAGGTGATGTCCTTCTTGGAGTCCTCGTAGCGCTGCATCGCGAGCCCCTTACGCCCAGATCCGCTGCATGAAATCGCCCATGACCTGCTGGTCGATGCGCGACAGGCGGTTGGTGAAGGCCAGGCGCAGGCCGAGCTTCCAGTCGTTGCCGAACGCGACAGCCAGCTCCGCGGCCGTGATCAGCTCGCGCGGCGAGACGGTCATCGAGCAGCGGCCCTCGCGGAACTCGTCGCGAACCTTGTTGGCGAACTCCACGATCTTGACGGCCTCGGGCTTCTTCACGCGCGCTTGGCTCGAGACGATCGACGCCTCGACGTCCTTCTCGGGGTATTTCACCTCCTCGGTGACGCCGAAGCGCGAGTAGTTCGCGGCGTTCTGGATCTGCGTGCCCTGGTAGAGGCCAGTCTCGTCACCGCAGCCGTTCGTGTTGCCGGTCGCGACGAGGCGGAACTCGGGATGCGGGCGGATGATGCGGAACTCGGGCGGTGCGTCCTTGATGACGAGCGGCTTGCCCTCCATCACCGACTGGTAGACCGCGATCACGAAGGGCATGGCGAAGTCGTATTCGTCGGCGCAGTAGACCCAGCCGTTCATCATCGCCATCGGCAGCGGGCCGAGCTGGAACTCGGTCTGGCCGTCGCGCACGACATACTGGCCGAGGATGTGGCTCTCTTCGGTGTTGGCCGTGTGCTGGACGCGCGAGAACGGCCGGCCGGTGCGAGCGCAATACTGCTCCAGCGCCGTCGTCTTGCCGGAGCCGTGCAGGCCCCAGAGGTAGACGTTCTTGCGCAGGCGGATGCCGGCCATGATCTTCTTGGTGAGATCGATGTTGAAGACGTAGCGAGGATCGACGTCCGGCACCATGGCCGCGTCTTCCTCGTTGTGGTTCTCGAAGCGCTCCAGCTTGATGTCCTCGCCACGCACGTTCTTGGCGGCAGGCACGTCGGGCAGGCCGAAAATTTCGCGGAAGGTCGACATGACCGACTGCATCGAGCCCGCGTTCGCATCGGTGACGGAATGCGTCGCGGCTGCGGTCTGCGACTTGGCGCGCTCCTGGGCGATCACCTGCTCGGCGTAGGCCGACAGGATCGGCTCGCCCGGATAGGTCTGCTGGTAGCGCTCGATCGTCCACTCGGGATGGTGCTTCTCGAGGTGGCGCTTGATGACGTGGACGAGCATACCGTCCACATGGCAGGTGATCTTGTCGCCCTGCTTGGCTTCCTGCGTCATCGAATTTCTCCTTCTTCGTGCGCTGCGCTGTTGCTGATAAGTAAGTGTTTACTTGCTGACGCGATGGGACGCAAGCGAGCAAGTGACGGGATCGAGCGGGGTGTTCGATCGGGACGCGCCGACCGCTCGAGCCCTATTTCAGGAGGATCGCCTTCAGTTCGTTCATGACGACCTTCGGCAGAAGGTTGATCTGCGGGAGCACGACGCTCTTGGTGTAGAACGAGCGCACGGACGCATCCATGATCCCGATGCCGATCACGTCCACGCCCGACTTTTCGAGCTGTTGGACGGTCTGCTTGAGGTGCCACTCGCACGCCTTCTGCTCGCCGCCGGCCGGATGACCGTCGGAGAACACGATCAGCACCTTGCGCTCCTCCTGGCGACGCAGGAGACGCACGGCCGCGCGCTCGATGGACTCGCCATCGACGTTGCCGCCCATGCCCGGCTGCTGGTTCGCAGCGTAGGCGAAGCGCTTCTTCACGACCGGCGTCAGGCGCTCCTCGAACGTCTTGAAGAGGGGCAACCACATCGGCACCTGGCGCGAGTAGTGAATGCCGCGCCCGGCCTCGTAGTTGATGGCGTCGATGAGGCTCTGCGGGATCTGCTGGTAGCCGGCCGTCGTGAAGCCCATGACCTCGTTCGCGACGTTCACGCGCTCGAGGGTCTGCGCCAGTGCGTAGGCCGCGATCATCGCGGTCTGATACTTCGGCCCGCCCATCGAGCCGGAGAGATCGCACACGAGCGAGACGGCCGTCGCCTTCGAGCGGTGCTCCTCGCGCTTGCGGAAGACGCGATCATCGCCGGCCATCAGGCGGTGCAGGTTCGCCGAATGGATACGACCCGACCGGAAGCCTGGCACGTTCACCGAGCGCGACCGCGAGGCCATCATGCGCTCGACGTCCTTCTGCATCTGCCCGATCATCGTGCGCGTCTGCTCGTCCATCGAGACGAGCCATTCGTCCTGGTAGGCGAGCGCCTCGACCTCGAGCGTCTCCATGATGTCGAAGTCGGTCGTGAAGACGGAGTAGGTCGCCTCGTCGATCGAGCGCATAGCCGCTTCCTGGATGTGCTCGGCGACCTGGTTGGCGAGATCCATGCCGGCGAGCTCGGGCGCCTCCTCGGGCGAGAAGCTCTCGCCGTAGCCGCTGTCCTCTTCGGGCTGGTCGGGCTCCTCGTCCATGTCGGCGCGGTTCTGCTCGACATTGTTGCCGCCGCCCTCGGCCTCGTCGTCACCCTCTTCCTCGTCGGCCCCGCCATCCTCTTCGTCGCCGGCCTCATCATCCGAGCTGTCGGAGCCCGAGCTCGCCTTGGAGCCGTCGTCCTCGTCGGTCTCGTTGCCGGCCGCGGCCTCGTTCTCGCTGGCGTCCGGCTCGTCTACCTCTTCGTCGTCGCCGTCGTCATCGGACGCGCCGGCCGAAGCTTCGTCGTCAGCCTCGTCATCATCGCCGGCGCCCGCATCCTGATCTGATGCGTCGTCGGCGTCATCCTCATCCTCGCCATCGCCAGCCGAAGGAGCTTCGCCTTCGTCGGGATCGCCCTCATCCTTGCCATCGTCATCGCCAGCGGACCCTTCGTCGGTCTCCGGAGCGTCGGGGTCGGACTCGTCGCCATTGCCCGAAGCTCCCTCGTCCTCATCGTCGGCGCCGTCCTCGTCGTCGTCCTCTTCGTCCGCCGAGCCGCCGTCGCCTTCGTCTTCTTCCGCTGCATCCTCGCTCGAGCCTTCCGCTTCTTCCGCCTCGTCGGCGTCCTGATCCTCGTCGGTCGCATCGCCCGACTGGCCCTCGTCCTGGGGCTCTTCACCCTCGCCGGTCTCGCCCTCGGCTTCCGACGTCTCGTCGTTGTCGGCCTGGTCGTCGCTGGGCTCGTCGCCGGACGCCTGATCGCTATCCTCCTGGTGCTCCTTCTCGCCCTTGCCCTTGCCCTGCGGCTCGGGCGGCTTTTCAGGGTAGAGGATCGCGTAGACCTCCTCGGCGAGCGCGTAGACCTCGGACGACGTGCGGGTGAGGGGGATCTTCCGCTTGAGCTCGTCGGACATGCCGGCGAGGAGCTTGATCGCGTGCGGGTGCTGCCAGTAGCCATTGTCGTCCATCCACTCCTGGAAGACGTCCTGGCCGGCGATCGCGCGCATCATCGGAACCATGATGTAGCCGAACGCGGTATTCTGATCGCCCTTAGCGATCGCCGCGGCCGTGTTAGGGGTCGAGACCTTCTCGAGGAAGAACCGGCCGGTGCGGGCGATGTTGAACTTGGCGCCTGGGAAGGTCTCTCCCATGCGGCGCTCGATGAAGGAGTCCTCCATGATGTTGTGGAGCGAGGCCATGCGCCCGCCCTTGCGCGCGCCCTCCTTGCGGCGATCGAAGTCGTAGGCGCGCAGCACGATCGACCAGTCGGTGAAGAGGACGTGGGCGCACTCGTGATCCACGAACCCCTGGATGGCCGCGATCAGCTCGTCGGATGCGTTGTCCGGAATGTTCGGGATGTTGACGCTGATGGGCTTCAGCGTCCGGGGATCGGTCTTCACGTAGGCTTGCGAGCCGATCTGCGTGACGCGCAGGCCCTTGCCAGCGAGAAGCTGGACGAGCTTGGTGATGGCCTCGCGAAGCTCTACGATCCTGCGGTTCATTCCGATCTCCGTTTCTTCTTTGTTCTCTAAAGTAAGTAAGCTGTAACTTACGCTTCGAGATCGCGGAATACTACTGGTTTCACGTAGGATTTGAGCACCATCGAGTTCCCGAACGAGGGGATGACAATGTAGATGGCTCCACGGGTCGGGTGAGTCCCCGACACGACTTTCGTTTCGGCTGTTTCCTTGATGACGGCGTCGGGGATTTCTTCTGCGAGCGCATATGCCTGCTCGAAGGAGACTTCCGCGAAGAAGTCGTCGGGGTTCGCGGAAGATTGGATGCCATTGCTCATGCGAAAGTCACCTATGGTCTTGATTTCTGGAGCCTGCCTATCGGGAATAAGCAAGCGTTTACTTATCACGGCATTGTGAAAAAGAGCCGCGCGTAGCGGCTCCCTTACGAGGTAGCGTGGTAGGCCGGATCAGGCCGTGCGGGCGGCTTTGGTCGCACCACCAGAGACGACAGCGGCGATCTGCTCGAGCTGGGCCGACGTGAATACGGGGTCAGCGTCGTTTGCAGCCTTGCGCACCGTCTCGAGTAGGGCGACCTCGTTCGCGGACACGATGGTCCCGAAGATATTGGCGAACGCCTCATCGATGTTCTTGCCGCTCCAATACTGCTCCAGCGCGAGGCGGAACATATACCGAGGATCGGCTTCGATCACCTTGGCGAGGTCGTAGACGCGATCGAGGGGCACCTTCGCATCGCCACGCTTGAACATGGAGATGATGGAGGGGTTCTCGTAGCCGGCCTGCTCGGCGATGTCCTTCTGGGACTTGTAGGCCGCAATCGCGTCGATCTTCTTCTCGATGTAAGAAGCGATACGGGACTTGGGCTTGTCTACTTTAGGGGTCCGAGCCATTTTTCGTTCATTCCTTTTCTAAACACGCTACCTCGATCTCAATTGATCACAGCTTACTTATAGCAAGAGAGACATGGTCGTCATCGATCGCTGATCCGATTTTTCAGACGTTGCGTGCTGGGCGTCGGCGCGCTGTGGTGCCG
>NZ_BBWL01000055.1:0-12517 GCF_001463785.1 Aureimonas sp. AU40 | reverse complement strand
CCCCGGTCGTCGTAGACGCGAATGCCCTCGCCCCGCGCCATGACCAGCGGGCCGTTGGTCTCGTGCGCGCGCAGGTTGGTGTTCGGGTGCAGCGTGTGGGCGATGTCGGCTGCGGCCAGCGAGTTGGAAAGCGTGTCCATGATTGTCACCGGGTTTCGAGGCAAGGAATGGAGGTTGACGCCTTGCGGAACGGCGTCGTCTGGAAGGGCGCGGACGGGAACGGCAGCCGATCGGACCATTGGGGCCGAACCCGTTCTCTCGATTTCTCATGCATGCGCATCGATCACCTCCCGCAGGACGGCGGCCACGGCGCGGGCGTTGGGCGGATCGGAATGCATGCAGACGGTCTCGAAACGGACCGGCCGCAGGGTTCCGTCCGAGGTTTCGAGCTGCCCCTCCGCAAGGGCCCGGCGCATCCGCTTCTCGACGAGAGCGAGATCGATCTCGCTCTGAACCCGAGGAATCAGAAGCCCGCCATCCGGCCCATAGGCGAGGTCGGGAAAGAACTCGCCCTCGAAGGCGACGCCGACTTCCGCCGCCGCCGTCTCGTGCGCGGTTCCCGCCAGGCCGAAGAGCGGCACGCCGAAGGGCTGGACGGCGCGTGCGATGGCGCGTGCGGTCTCGATGTCGCGCGCGGCCATGCCGTAGATGATCCCGTGCGGCTTCACATGCGACAGCGTCCCGCCTTCGGCGGCCAGAATGCCGGTGAGCGCTCCGATCTGGTACAGGAAGGCGGCGGTGAGCTCCTCGGGCTGGAGCTTCATCTCGCGCCGGCCGAAGCCCTCGCGGTCGGGCAACGACGGATGGGCGCCGACGCGCTTGCCGAGCGAGAGCGCGAGGCGAACCGTCCGCAGCATGGTCATCGGGTCGGACGCGTGAAAGCCGCAGGCGATGTTGGCGCAGTCGATCCGGGGCATGATCCCCTCGTCGTCGCCGAAGCGCCAGTTGCCGTAGCTTTCGCCCATGTCGCAGTTCAGGGTGACCATGTCGGGCAGGCTCTTTCCGTGATGGCTTCTCAAGCCAGGATGTTGTCCGAGAAGTCGGCGGCGATGTGGTTCAGCTCCGGCGTCGGCTCACGATCGTGGAGAAGGCGAAGCACGCGCGGCGGCGTCAGCGGCAGCCGGTGGACGGGCTTGCCGATCGCGCGCGCGACCGCGCAGGCGATCGCCGCTCCAACGCCGAGGATCGGCACCTCGCCCGCGCCTTTCGTGCCGAGCGGCCCGATCGAGGGCGCGCCCTCGAAGAGATCGACGGCGACCGGCACGGCGTCGCCCGCCAGCGGCACGCGATAGGTCTCGAAACCGTCCTGCGCGATGCGACCGTCCTTGGTGATCGTCACCTCCTCGTGCAGCGCGTAGCCGAGCCCCTGCACGACGCCGCCCTGGATCTGGCCGAGAATGGCGCGCGGGTTGAGCGCGCGGCCGACATCCTGCACCACGCGATAGGCCAGCACCTCGACATGGCCGGTATCGGGGTCCACCGCGACCTCGGCCTCGTGCACCACGAAGACGGGAATATCGAGCGCGTCGATGAAATGGCCCATGGCGCAGCCGGACATGGCCGGCGTTCCCGCCGCCGTGAACGCGCCCGAGCCGCTGATCGGGCCGGTGGTCCAGTGCGCGTGCTGAACGACGGCCGCGATCGTGGTGCCGGAGCCCGGCCGCCCGCCGATCTCGACGCGGCCCTTGGTGAGGACGAGATCCTCCGGCCGCGTCTGAAGCATCTCGGCCGCGCTCTTCAGGAGCTTCTCGCGCACCTCGACGCAAGCCGAGACGCTGGCGGCGCCGATCGAGACCGTGGTGCGCCCGCCGCCGACGCCGACATCGAGGCCGGCCGCGTCCGTGTCGGCTTCGCGCACCACCACGCTCGCGGGATCGAGGCCGAGTTCGCCCGCCACGATCTGCGGCAGGGCCTGGACCATGGTGCCCGATCCGATCTCGACGCCGGAGGTGACGAGCACCGCGCCGCCATCGGCATTCAGATGCACCGTGGCGGCCGAGGGGCCGGTGAAGACGAACCAGGTGCCGACGACCGTCGCCATGCCGTAGAGACGGCCGTCTGCCCCGGCCTCCATCGTGCCCGTCCTGGTGCGCAGCGCCTCCATCCGGTCGATCATGGGGGCGAGGACGTCGCTTTCGAAGCGCTGGCCGGTGGCGCCGAGATCGCCGTCGCCCGCCACGTTGCGCTTGCGGAAGGCGAGCGGGTCCAGCCCGAGCGCGTCGCAGATCTCGTCGGTGTGCCGCTCCAGGGCGAACGTGTTGTAGACGCCGTTGCAGGCGCGGAAGGCGCCGTTGGGCGGGGTGTTGGTGTAGACCGCGCGGCTGACGAGACGCATGGCGCCGACGCGGTAGTTGCCGCCGAGCGTGTGCGCCGTCATCGTGGTCAGGAACACCTGTTCGCCGCCATAGGCGCCGCAGTCCATCAGCACCACGGCCTCGCGACCGACGATCTCGCCGTCCGCCGTCACCGCCGAGCGGATCACGATCTCGGCGTTTTCGCGGCACAGGCACGTCGCCATCTCCTCCTGCCGCGAATTCTCAAGGACGACGCTGCGCCCGCTCATCCTCGCCAGAAGCGCCGTGATCGGCTCGATGGTCGCGTCGAACTTCAGCCCGAAGCCGCCGCCGACGGGGGGAACGGTGACACGCACCTGACCGGGCGCGAGGCCCAGCGCCCGGCCGGTGACGCCGCGCACCGTCCAGGGCACCTGCGTCGAGGTCTGGATATGGGCGCGCCCGTCCTCCCAGGCGCCGATCGCCACGCGCGGCTCGAAGGGAACGTGGCTCTGCCGCCCCACCACGAAGCGGCTTTCGACCACCCTCACGTCGTCCCGCGCGAAGGCCGCCTCGACATCGCCCCGGCTGGTGCGAGCCTCCCAGGCGACGTTGCCCGAGCGTGCCGCGCCTTCCGTCAGCACGTCGTAGGCGCGCCAGTGCTCGTGGACGAGCGGCGCGCCGGGGGCCAGGGCCTCGGCCATGGTCAGGACCGGGACAAGCGGCTCGATCTCGAGGACGATCGCCCTCACCGCCGCGCGGGCCGCCTCCGGCGTTTCGGCGGCAACGGCGGCGATCGGCTCGCCGTGGTAGCGGATCGCATCGACGGCCAGAAGCGGATGATCGGCGATGCCGATGCCATAGAGGCCCGGCGCGTCGCGCCCCGTGGCGACGGCGCGCACCCCGGGCATCGCCAGAGCGGCCGACACGTCGAGCCGGACGATCCGGCCCGCCGGCACTTCGGCACGCAGCAGGGCTGCGTGGAGCGTGTCCGGCCGCACGCGGTCGATCGTGTATTTCGTGCGCCCGCGCAGCTTGTCGCCCGCGTCGCGTCGCGGCAGGTTCATGACGGCGGCAGGGTCAGACATCGCCCGACTCCCTGGCTGAGGCGCGCTCCGCTGCGAGGCCGGCGAGCACCGCGTCGACGATGCGCTCGTAGCCGGTGCAGCGGCAGATGTTCCCGGTCATCGCCGTCTTGACCTCGGCGCGGCTCTCCGGCGGCCGGTCGCGGAAGGCGGCCGACAGGCTCATGACCATGCCGGGGAAGCACATGCCGCACTGGACGACGTCGGCGGCCTCGAAGGCGAGCTGAAGGGGATGGGGCGCGCCCGGCGGGGCGAGTCCTTCGATCGTGAGGACGCGTCTCCCCGCCACGCTGGCGATCGGCAGGAGGCAGGACATGCGGGCTTCGCCGTCCACATGGACGGTGCAGGCGCCGCAGAAGCCCTCCCGGCACACGGCCTTGGTGCCCGTCAGGAAGCGCTCGCGGCGCAGGATATCGACCAGCGGGGTCAAGGGGTCGCCGGCAAAGCCGCAAGGCTCGCCGTTCAGCTCGAAACGCACGCTCATGCCCTCGCCTCCAGATCTTCCATCGCACGCTTCACCAGCGCGGGCAGGACCGCGACGCGATACCAGCCGTCGGCCTCCACCCCGTCGCGCCCCTCGAAATCCATATGCGCCAAGGCCAGGCGGGCGGCCTCGTCGGGGGATATCGGCCGCGTGCCGATCGCCGCTTCCAGCGCCGTCCAGCGGCGGGCGACGGGTTCCACCGATCCGACCGCGACGCGAAGGGCGCCGCTCGGCAGACGCGCCAGCGAGACGATCGCCACCGGATAGTCGCCTGCCTTTCGCAGCGGCAGGCGCGCATGGGCGCTGGCGACCGCCTCGCGCGGCAGGTGGACGCGAACGAGAATGGCGCTTCGAAGGCGCGCGCGCCGTTCCGCGAGAAAGGCGCCGAGAGGCATGCGGTCGCTGCCGCTTCGGCTGGCGAGTTCCACCTCGGCGCCCTGGACCAGCAGCGCCGGCGCGAGGTCGGCGGCCGGAAAATCGGAAGCCGCGAGATTGCCGCCCAGCGTCGCGGCGTGGCGGATGGCGGGGTTGGCCGCGCTCGAGGCGGCCGTCACGATGCCCTGCAAGCCGGCGAGACCCTTCAGGGCGTTCGCCACGGCGACATGGGTCAGGCCGGCGCCGAGGGTGACGCCCGTGTCTGTCACCACCACCTCGGACAAAGCGGGAATCCGATCGAGAAGCACCACCGAGGCGGGCAAGGGTTCGCCGCGTCGCTCGGCCCGCATCATCCAGGTTCCGCCGGCCAGGACGCTCGCCCCTCCCGCCAGCGCCTCGATCGCGACGTCCAGACTTTCGGCGAAGACGACATGCCGCTGCGGCTTGTCCAACATGGCTCAGCCCTTCCCGCCTGCTTCGATGTCGATGCGGTTCCGACTTTGCCCCGGTCGCACCGCCTTTGTGAAATACGACTTCCTTGAATGGCTTATCGGAAAAACCGAAAACGCCTGCCGGATCGACGGCCCGTCCGCGAAGGGCCGGGTCAGCGCCCCGACAGGCGCGCCCGATCCAGCACCACGCCGAGGATCACGATCGCCCCAAGCACCACCATCTGCACGTAGCCGTCGATGCGCGCGAGGTTCATGCCGTTCGACAGGATGGTGACGAAGAGCGCGCCGAGCACCGCCGTGCCGACGCCGCCGCGCCCGCCGGCAAGGCTGGTGCCGCCGACCACGGCCGCCGCGATCGCCTGGAGCGAGAGCGAGCCGCCGAGATTGGGCTCGCCGGAGCCCGTGCGCGCCGTCATCATCAGGGCGCCCAGCGCGGCAAGCCCCGAGCACAGGAGATAGGCGAGGGCGAGAACGCGCCTCACCGGCAGGCCGGCGACGCCGGCCGCGCGCGGATTGGTGCCGACGAGATAGAGCGAGCGGCCGAACACGGTGCGCGTCAGGACGAGATGCAGAAGGACGGCGGCGAGGACGGCGATCGCGATCGCGGCCGGCACGCCGAACACGCCGCCGCGATAAAGGAGGTCGGAGAACAGATCCGGCACGCCCTGGACCGGCCGGCCGCCCGAGATCGTGGTCGCGACGCCGATGGCGATGTTGTAGGAGCCCAGCGTCGCCACGAAGGGGCTGACGCCCAGAAGCGCCACGACGACGCCGTTGAAGGCACCGACGGCCAGACCGATCGCGAGCCCCGCGAGAAGGCCGAGGAAGAGAACGGCGACCGGCGACAGGCCGGCACCCCCGGCCGCCGCCAGCGCCATGGCCGAGGCGACCGAGACCACCGAGACCGTGGGTCCCAGCGACAGGTCGAAGCCGCGCGTCAGGATCACCACCGTCTGCGCCATGGCGAAGAGCGCGAGATAGCTCGTCTGCTGGGCGACGTTGAGAAGGTTGGCGGGGCTGAGCACCCGCGCGTCCACCGCCGAGAAGCCGAGGAGCAGGAGAACGAGGGCGATCGGCAGGGCCCATCGCCAGAGCCGCTGGCGGACGGTCGGGGCGTCCGATGCGGGAAGCGCGGCGAGGGCGGGCGAGTTCGTGGCGTCAGACACGCGGCTTTCTCCGTCTTCCCAGTTCCTCGATCGCCACCGCCGCGACCATGATGGCGCCCAGGAACACCGGCTGGAGGCGGGCATCGACATGGAGGAGGTTGAGCGCGTTGCCGAGCGTCGTCAGGAACAGGGCGGACAGGGCGACGATCTCGACCCGGCCGACGCCGCCCCGCAGCGACACGCCGCCGATCACGGCCGCCGCGATCGACTGGAGCATCATCCGGTCGCCGCCGAAGCTCGCCTGTCCGGAGCCGACGAGGGCGGTGTAGAGAATGCCCGCACCCGCCGCGAAGACGCCCGACAGGACATAGGTGCCGACGACATGGCGCCCGATCGAGACGCCCGACACGACGGCCGCATCGGCATTGCCGCCGATGGCGTGGACATAGCGCCCGAAGAGCGTGCTCCTCTGCACGAAGACCATGACGAGGACCAGGGCGAGCGCGATGGTGACGGCGTAGGGCAGGCCGAAGGCCTGGCCCCGGCCGAAGCCCTTCACGAAACTGTCGGGCATGCCGTAGACCGGGATGCCGCTGGTGATCATCAATCCGACGCCTGCGGCCGCCGACATGGTGCCGAGCGTGACAACGAAGCCCGACACTTTGAGGCGCGAGACGCAGAACCCGTTGACGAGGCCGACCGCGAGGCCCGAGCCGAGGCCCGCCGCCACGCCGACCGCGACGATCAGCGCATCGTTGCCGGGAAAGACGCCCCCCGCCCAGCCCATGACCTTGGCGGTGACGACGCTTGCCAGCGCCACAACGGCGCCGACCGACAGGTCGAAGCCGCCGGCCATGATGACGATGGCTTGGCCGAGCGCCACGATCGTCAGGAAGGACGCGTTGCGCAGGATGTTGAGGACGTTGGCCGGCCCATAGAATTGCGGCGAGACCAGCGACATGACGACGACGAGCAGCAGGAGCGCGATCGGCAGCATGCCGACGCGCAGCGACAGGCCGCGCGGGCGGTGGGCGGCGAGCGCGCTCATGCGGCCGCTCCCGCGCGCTCGTCGCGGAAGAAGCTCGCGAGGACGTTGGTCTCGGTCTTCTCCGTGCCCGTCAGCTCGGCGGCGATCCGCCCGTGGTGCATGACGTAGAGGCGATTGGACAGGGCCAGCACCTCCGGCAGCTCGGAGGAGACCACCACCACGGCGGCGCCCCCTTCCACCAGACGCTTCATGAAGTCGTAGACCTCGAGCTTGGCGCCGACGTCGATGCCGACGCTCGGCTCGTCGAACAGGAAGACCGTAAGGTCGCGCGTCAGCGCGCGGCCGAGCATGACCTTCTGCCGGTTGCCGCCCGACAGGTTGCCGACCGCGCGCTCGATGTTGGGCGGGCGCAGTTTCAGCCGCTCCATGATCGGGGCGACGAGGGCGCGCTCGGCCTTGGCCTTGAGGATGCCGGCGCGCGCGAAGCGGGGCAGGTCCAGCGCCGTCATGGACGCGTTCTCGCGGATCGGCCGAGACAGGGCGAGGCCCTCCGTGACGCGGTTGGCCGGGAAGTAGGCGGCGCCCCGGCGCAGGGTCTCGCGCGGCGAGGGGGCCTCGTAGGGCGTGCCGTGGAGGCGGATGCGCCCGCCCGCGATCGGCTCCAGCCCGTAGACCGCGCGCACCAGCTCGGACTTGCCGCAGCCGACGAGACCGGCGATGCCGGTGATCTCACCGGCGCGGGCATGGAAGTTCACGCCCGCGACCGTCCCGTCCTCGGTCGACAGGTTCTCGACGTCGAGCGCGACGGGGCCGGGGGTGTGGGTGATCTGCGGAAACAGGACGTCGATGCGCCGGCCCGTCATCAGCTCGACCAGCTCGCCATCGGTCGCCGTGGCGGCGTCGAGGGTGCGGATGTGACGCCCGTCGCGCAGCACCGTGACGCGGTCGGCGAGCGCGCGGATCTCGCGCATGCGGTGCGAGACGTAGATGATGCCGACGCCTTCGCGCTTCAGGCGCGCGATCAGCTCGAAAAGCCGCCCCGTCTCGCGCTCGGTGAGCGAGGCGGTGGGCTCGTCGAGGATCAGGAGGCGGACCTTGCCGAGGAGGGCTTTCGCGATCTCGGTCATCTGCTGGTGGGCGCGCGACAGGTCGTCGACCCGGGCGCCCGGATCGAGATCGAAGCCGAGCTCGGCGATCAGTTCGCGCGCGCGCCGGCGCATGGCGCCCGCCCGGAGGACGCCGCCGACCGAGGCCTCGCGGCCGAGAAAGAGGTTCTCCTCGACCGTCAGGCTCGGCACCAGCGAGAATTCCTGAAACACCGGGCTGATGCCGATCTGGCGCGCCCGGTGCGGCGACAGGCGGCCGATCTCCTCGGCCCCGAAACGGAAGGAGCCGGCGTCGGGCGCAAAGGTGCCGGAGATGACGTTGATCAGCGTTGATTTGCCGGCCCCGTTCTCGCCGAAAAGGACATGGAGTTCGCCCGCGCGCACGTCGAGATCGACGCCGTCGAGGGCGAGGACGCCCGTGAAGCGCTTGGTGATGCCGGCGAGGCGGAGCAGCGGCTCCGTTTCTCCGGCCTGCCCGTGGGGATGCTCCATGCCGCTCTCCATGCCGCGCAGACTACTTGGCCTTGACCGAGTAGACTGGGGTCCAGTCGGCGGGCGCCAGGACGAGATCCATCTTGACGTTCGGCACGGTCGTCTTGTCGATCACGGCCGCTTCGGGCTGAACGAGCTTGACCACCGGCTTCTTCTCGATGAGGCGGATCGCCTGGTCGATGCCGATCGCCCCTTCGCCCACGGGATACTGGGTGGCGAAGGCGAGGATGTCGCCGCGGTTGAGCGCGTCGAGCATCGCCTGGTTCTCGTAGGAGGAGATGATCTTCATGTCGCTGCGGCCGGCCTCGGCCACCGCGCCGACCGCCGCCTCGGCCGTCGGTGCCGTGCCCCAGATGACGTTCATGTCGGGATAGGTCTGGAGCGCGTCCTGGATCAGCTGAAGCTGGACCGCGACGCCGCTATCGCCGAACTTCTCGTCGAGGATCTTGACGTTCGCGTTGCCGGAAACCTCCTTCTTGAAACCCTCGTTGAAGCTTTCCGCCCAGCCCGAGCCGGCGGGGCCGGGAAAGGTGACGACGTTGGCGGTCTCGCCGGACCCGAGGCTGGCGAGCAGGCCCTTGGCGGTCACGCCCCCCATGGCCGCGAAGTCGACGAAGTTGGCGGCCGGCAGCTTCTCGATCGGCACCGGGTTGACGACGCCGACCACCGGCACGCCCTTGGCCTTGGCCTCGTCGAACTTCTGCGCGAGGCCGGCGCCCGAGATGGCGCCGACGATGATGGCGTCCGCCCCGCTCGCCAGGCAGTCGTCGAACTGGGAGAGCTGGCGCGGCAGGTTCTCGTAGCCGCCGGCCTCGTAGAGCGTCATGTTGACGTTGGCGGCTTCGGCCTGTTTCACGACGCCATAGGCGACCGCGACCCAGAAACTGTCCTTCATGTGCGGAAACAGGACACAGAGATTGTAGGGCTTCTCGGCCTTGCCCACCGGCGTGTATTCGGCCGGGGTCGGCGTGCCGGAGGAGGAATCGAAGATCTTCATCGGGAACCAGCTCTCCTCAGCCGAGGCGGGAAGAGCCGCTGCAAGGGACAGGCAGGTCGCGAAGCCGAGGGCGCGCGTCAGAGCATTGATAGACGTCATGGCATCGATCCTTGGGCTTGGGAGGGAAGGGGGAGCGGGGCGTACCGGCCCCGCGCGTTTGGGCAGGTCTCGTCAGGCGGCCGCCCATTTGGCGACCGAGCGGCGCTCGAAGCTCTCGCGGAACTGGCGGGTGGATTCGGGCAGAAGCTCGCCCGTGCCCCAATGGAGGATCACGGCATGGCGGCGGATCACGTCGAGCATGTCGATCTCGCCGGCCCGGAACCGCTCGGCCACCGCTTCGGGATCGGTGCGGGCCCAGCCGGTGCGCTCGCTCGCGATCTCGGCGCGCAGCGCCCGCGTCGCCGCCTCGTCGACCTCGTACTCGCAGAGCTCGGCGTCGATCGTCCTGATCACGACGCCATAGTCCTTGGCGGCGCGCTCCACCGAGACGTAGTCGTCGGCGACATCCTCGAGAACATGGGCCGGGCCGCGCTTCAACGGATCGCCGAAGCCGCCGCCGCCGCCCGTCGGGCGCCAGAAATGGTCGCCCTCCTTCAGCGCGACGTCGGAGAAGATCGTGCCGAGGCGCACCGTCTCGTCCGTGCCGACGCGCTTCAGCGTCAGCCCGTGCGGGCTCGAGGGCAGGCCCCCTTCGATGCCCCAGACGATCGCCCGCTCGCGGTCGCAGATATAGGAAATCACGGTCTCCTCCGACTGGAGCATGCGCGAGCCCTTGAGGACGCCGACGCCCCCGCGCCACTCGCCAGGGCCGCCGGAATCGCGCTGCATCTCGCACTCGGTCATCAGGATCGGCGTCGTGCGCTCCTGGCCCTCGATGGGCTGGGCCATCATGCCGGTGCCGAAGCACGAGGTCGTGGCGTTGGCGCCGTCCTTGCCGTTGCGCCCGCCCCAGCCGCCGGGCAGCCAGTCGTAGAACATGAAGATCGGCTTGTCGGAGGAGCGGGCGTCGCGCCCGCCGGTGAGGAGGTATTCGAGGTTGAAGGTGCAGGCGAGCGCGCGCTCGGGCATGAGCTCCGACCACATCTCGTAGATCGAGTTCATGATCTTCTCGAAGGGCATCAGGAAGCCCGTCACCGCGACGGGCCACTTGGCGTCCACGATCGAGCCTTCCGGCACGGTCAGCTCGAAGGCGCGGTAGAAGCCGGAATTCAGCGGCAGGTCGGGAAAGAAGGTCTTCATGCCCGCCGCGACCGCCGAGAAGGTCGCGCCGAAGGCCGAGTTGTAGATCGAGGCGATGGTGGGGTGGCTGCCGGTGAAGTCGTAATAGGCCTTGTCGCCCCGGATCGTCATCTTGATGCGGATCGGGATCATGCCCTCGCCGCCCGCCGGGTCGCGGTCGATATAGTCCACCGTTTCCCAAGTGCCGTCGGGAAGCGCCGCGATGCGCTGGCGCACGGCGCGCTCGACATAGTCCTGCACTTCGGCAAGGCCGGTCTTCACCGTGTCGCGACCGTATTTCTCGACGAGGCGCAAAATCTCGCGGGCGCAGACGGCCGTCCCCTCGGCCTGCGCCTGGATGTCGCCGAGGATCGAGGCGGGATCGCGCGTGTTGGAGGCGATCATGTTGGCCACATCGCGCCGGAACACGCCCTTGTCGTAGAGCCGCACCGGCGTGATGCGCAGGCCCTCGCGGAACATGTCGCGCGCCGTCACGTCGAAGGAGCCGGGCACCGAGCCGCCCATATCCGACCAGTGGCCGTTGGACTGGGCGAAGGCGATGATCTCGCCGTTCGAGAAGATCGGCCGGATCAGGCGCACGTCGGAGAAATGCGTGCCACCGGCATAGGGGTCGTTGATGGCGAAGACGTCGCCGTCGTGCATGTCGCCCTCGAAGGCGCGCATCACGTCCTTGCATGTGAAATGCAGGGTGCCGACGTGGACGGCGATGTCCTGGTTGCCCTGCGCTGCGCATTCGCCGTCGGCGTCGTGCAGCGCGGAGGAGAAGTCGTGGTTGTAGATCACGAAGGAATAGCAGGTCCGCAGCACCTGCTCGCCCATCTGGTCGACGCTGGTGATGAAGGAATTCTTGAGGACCTCGAAGGTCACGGGGTCGAGCGTCTGTTCGCTGGCCATCTCGTTCAGCCCTTCACGCGGATGATGATGTTCAGATATTTGTCGACCTCGGCGAGCGAGCCGGGCGGCACGACCACGGTGGAGTCGACCTGGCCGACGATCGCCGGCCCCCGGAAGGAGAAGCCGCAGGGCAGGTCGTCGCGGCTGTAGACCGGCGTGTCGTGGGGCGCGTTGTCGAACCAGACCGTGCGGCGCGAAACGGGATCGGGGGTCACACCCGTCGGCTCGTGGACGGCGAGTTCGGCCTTGGGCACCACGCCGATCGCCTTGACGTTGACGCGGAAGAAGGAGACCGGCGCGTCGTCGCGGCGGAAATTGTATTCGCGCTGGTGCTCGCGGTGGAAATCGGCGACCAGCGCCTCGATCGAGGTGATCGGGCTCGGCACCGAGACGGCGAGCGAGCGCCACTGGCCGCGATACATCATGTCGATTGAGCGCTGGAGCACGATATCGCTTGTCGCCACGCCCTCGTGCGTCAGCCGGTCCAGCGCCTCGCGCTCGATGCGGGCGAAGCGAGCCTCGATATCGGCGGGCTCGGCCTCCGTGCCCTCCACCATGCAGTTCTCGGAGAAGTCGTGCTGCATGTCGACGAGGAGACAGCCGAGCGCCGAGGTGACGCCGGGATTGGGCGGCACGATCACGGCGGGAATGGCGAGTTCGCGCGCGACATCGACGCCATGCAGCGCGCCGGCCCCGCCGAAGGCGACGAGGGCGAAGTCGCGGGGGTCGTAGCCGCGGCTGATCGAGATCAGGCGCACGGCGTCCGACATGTTGGCGTTGGCCACGCGCAGAATCGCGTCGGACGCCGCCTCGGCCGAGAGGCCGAAGGGCTTGCCGACGCCCTCTTCCACGGCTTGGCGGGCGAGCGAGGCGTCGAGCTGCACCTTGCCGCCGGCAAGGCTGGTGCCGAGGCGCCCGAGCGTGACGTTGGCATCGGTGTTGGTCGGCTGGCGGTTGCCGTTGCCGTAGCAGGCGGGGCCGGGAAAGGCGCCTGCCGACTGCGGGCCGTTGCGTAAGCTTCCCGCC
>NZ_BBWL01000054.1:0-271784 GCF_001463785.1 Aureimonas sp. AU40 | reverse complement strand
CTGCGGGCCGTTGCGTAAGCTTCCCGCCTCGTCGGTCCAGGCGAGCGAGCCGCCGCCGGCGCCGATGGTCAGCACCTCGATCGAGGAGAAGCGGATGGGATAGCCGAACTCGATGAACCAGTCCTTGGTGACGCGCGACTGGCCCTCGTAGGCGAGCGAGACGTCGGTGGACGTGCCGCCCATGTCGAGGCCGATCGAGTTGGGATAGCCGCAGAGCGAGGCGATGTGGCGCGAGGCGATGGCGCCCGCCGCGATGCCGGAGCCCGCGAGCCGCGCGGCGAAGTCCTTGACGCTGGCCGGCGTCATCACGCCGCCGCCGGTGTGGAGGAGAAGAAGATCGCGGGTGTAGCCCTCCGTCGCCAAGCGCTCGCCGAGGCGCGTCGTGTAGCTGACGACGACCGGCGAGAGAGCGGCGTTGGCGACGGTGGTCGAGAAGCGCTCGTGTTCGAAGATCTCGGGCAGGACCTGCGAGGAGATCGACACCGGCACGTCCGGCATGGCCTCCAGCAGGATCTCGCGCATGCGGCGCTCGGGCTCGCCGTTGAGATAGGCGTTCATGAAGCAGACGGCGATGGCCTCGACGCCGCGCTTCTTGAGAATGCGCGCGACCTCGCGCGCGGCCGCCTCGTCCAGCGGCTCGACCACCTTGCCGGCGGAATCGACGCGCTCAGGCACCGTCAGCCGGTCGCGGCGCGGGATATAGGGCTTCACGACGTCCTTGTAGACGTCCCAAAGGTCTTCCTTGTTGGCGCGGCGGATTTCGAGCACGTCGCGAAAGCCGGCGCTGCACACCATGGCGGTGCGCGGCAGACGGCGTGTGATCAACGCGTTGGTGGCGACCGTGGTGCCGTGGCTGAACAGCGCGACCTTGGACAGGTCGATCCCCGCCTTGCCGACACCGGCGAGAATTCCCTCGATCGGGTCCTTGGTGGAGGACGTCTTCTCGATGCGGATGAGGCCGGTGTCCTCGTCCATGATGCAGATGTCGGTGAAGGTGCCGCCGACATCGACGGCGACGCGAAGATTCTGCAAGGCGGCACATCCCATGCTTCGACCGGGCTTGTCGGCACGAGAGTGCCCGGCGGCGCGAGGGATCGATGCGATCCTCGCCCGTTCTCACAAGGACGGTCGGTGATTTTCGAAAGGTTGCCGGGGGATTAAAGAGGCTTTCGCGCGGCCGCTCTTGTCGGCCAGCGCATCAATCCTTGCGCCGGCGCGCACTCGCCGCCCAAGTCTTAGGCGCCTTTGTGCGTTGCACTATCGATGATCACCCGCGCGCGGCGGCGCGGGTCTCGCTTGGGCTTCGCCCGAACTGGGCACGGTAGTTCCGGCTGAACTGCGCCTGATCGCCGAAGCCCCACTCGTAGGCGATCTCGGAAATGGCGCGGCGATGGTTCTGCGGATCCTTCAGGAGCGCGTCGCACATCAGAAGGCGCTGGGTGCGGATATGGGCGCAGACCGTGGTGCCCTCGGCCTCGAAGAGCTGGTGGAGGTAGCGCAAGGATATGCCGCAGCCCTCCGCGATGCGCTGCGGCGACAAGTCGGTCTCGCGAAGGCGCGCGCGGATGAAATGCTCGGCGCGGTGAAGATGGGCGTTGCGCACCGATGAGCGCGAGCCCGACAGGACGCGCTGGTCGGCCTCCACCGCCATGGCCAGGAGATCCACGAGATGGCCGCCCATGCGGTCGCGCGCCGCCTCGTCCATCTCGTCGAGGCGTGGCGCCGTCATGCGCACCATGTCCACAAACAGGGCGCCGACACTGCGGCTGGCGTCGAACTGAAGGGTCGCCAGCCGCTCGGGCCGCGCGATGCGCGAACGAAGCAGTGCGCTCGGCACCTTCATCACCCAGAGCGCGGCGCGCTCGCGGTGGCTGAACTCATAGGGCAGGTGGCTGCGCTCGATCAGGAACTGACCGGGTCGGCAGGTCACGTCCTGATTGTCCTGCGAGAACCGGATCTCGGCGATGTCCGGCACGGTGATGAGATAGCTTTCCTCGCGCTCCGACACGAGATGACGCTCCCGCCGCCGATACAAGAGCCCGTCGCAATGGTTGCGTGAGATCGAGACCTGGCCGAGCGACCAGAAGTCGAGGTCGCCCGCGAACTCCTGAGCGTTGCGGAACTGGATGTCGAGCGGGAAGTAGGTCCGCGAAACCGCGTCCTGCCAGAACTGCTTGCGCTGGCCGCCTGGGCTCTGGTTGGTGGAATAGCTCATTCGCATCGCACGCCTTCCTACCCGGTTCCGGCCACGGGGCCGGCGAACAAGAGTTCAGCACCCGATCGGCGGGGTCTGAAGCCCCACACCCATCGACACGTCGGAACGACCTCAGCAGGAAGCGTGCCAACTCGAGGCGACGACGGTTGACTTTATAAGAACACTGGAATGCAGTTCATGCATAGTCTGCCTGTCAATTTTTAAAGCCTGCCAACAAACGAAGTCGAACAGGCCCTTGGCGGCTTTCTTTCTATGGTTGTATTGCCGAGATCGACTGCCGCCCCCAGTTTCCGCATCGGTCCGGCCGTTTTCGCGGAAGGTTTCTTGAAGCTCGTCGCCCGCGCTTTCCGAGACGAGGCGGCGGCGGCCGCGCTTGCCGAGCGAGAGCGGCCTATCGCGGAGTGGGGAGGGGAGCGCGGAAGGCCCGTTCGCGTCAGCCTGAACGCTTGGTTTCCTGGGAACGCGGTCCGTTGCCCAGCGAGCGCCACCAGTGCAGGAGCCTTTGGGCGTCCGGGCGCACGGAGACAGCCAGCCCGCCGGTGCTTCGGACCCATGCGTCGCGCAGCCCGATCGGAACGGCCACGGCGATCGGCACGATATCGACGAGGGCGGCGGACAGGATTTCGACCAGTCCGCCGCCCTCGAGCTCGGCGCGGCCGAAGCGGTTGAGCAGGATGAGGTCGGGCTTTCGATCCAGCGCACCCGCAAGGCGGTGTCCGAGTTCGGGGAGTCTGTCGGACGCGCGTCCCTCGTACCGGCTTTCGTCGCTTCCGGCTTCCGGCCATTCCATCTCCGGGGCCAGAACGAACTTCACGGAACGGCTTTTCGAGGGAGCATCCGCCACGCGCCGCTGAAGGATGCCAAGAACGTCCCAGCCCTCCGCCAGCAACAGGCGGATGAACTCCGCGAGAATGGCGTCCGGATCGTCTCCCGGCGCATAGAGCATGCCCGCGACATCGTTGTCGGAATAAAGGCGGGGAAGGGTCGCCATCGCCTCAGCCTACCGACCGCAGCCAGTCGCGTCTCCAACAGCGGGAGACGCAAGGCCGGTCGACGTGAGGGGAGGGCAGACGCGCCGCGAGGCTGGGCCTTCGAGCCTAACGAACGGCCTTCGCGCGCTCGGGCGTTCGCGCGGCATCATGCCCGGACATAGACCCAGGCGAGAAGGCCGGACACGGTCGTCGCCTCCACGCGCCGATAATCGTCCACCTCGTAGCGATCGGCGGCTGCAAGCTCTTCGCCCGTGATCCGGAAGAGCGTCCCCTCGACGAGATCCGAGGCGTCGCCCGACGGCATGACGACGGGGTGAAAGCGCTCCCCGCTCGTTTCGAGAACGGCCGGGTCCGTGATCTCCAGCATCTCGCGCCGAAAGCCTCGGATCGCGTCCGGCTCCCCAGCCAGTTTGCGCCCGAACGACGCGATCTGAACGTTCTCCTGTTGAAGCGTGCCGTAGGAAAACAGGCGAATGTCGGCGTCTTCGGTCAATGAAATCTCCTTTCGAAACGGCCCCAAACGGGGCGCCGCGAATCTCCCGGCCTCCAACCACCATAGAGGTTTGGCGCATCGGCTATATCCCGGAGAATACAGCGACTGGCCGACGGATTCCAACAGCTCGAAAGGTTTCGAATTCCCGGGCGCTTGCGCTTTGCGCCGGCATGGATAGGCGGTTGATTGACATGGCCAGCCTGAAGCGCGAGAGGGCGAAGGCCTGAGCCGGAGCGGCACCTGCGCCCAACCTTCCCTCAGGAGCTTGCCAGGCCGCGTGCCGCGCATTCGTTCGGAGGATCGAGACCATGTTCGTGACGGGCCCAGCCGAAGAGCACGCGACGAAGGCTGAGCTTTACGAGGCTTTGGCGGGACAGTTCGCGGCCCTCATCGCCGGCGAACGGGACGGTATCGCCAATGCGGCCAATCTCTCGGCCCTCCTGTTCACATCGCTCCCCAATCTCAACTGGGCGGGCTTCTACTTTCTCCGGGCGAACAGCGAACTCGTGCTCGGCCCCTTCCAGGGCAAGCCCGCCTGCGTGCGCATTCCGGTCGGCCGGGGCGTGTGCGGAACCGCCGTCGAACGGGCCGCGACGGTTCTCGTCGACGATGTCCATGCCTTTCCCGGCCACATCGCCTGCGACGCCGCCTCCCGGTCGGAGCTCGTGGTTCCGCTGCTTCGGGAGGGGCGGGTGATCGGCGTCCTCGATCTCGACAGTCCCATTCCCTCGCGCTTCGACGCGGAAGACCGGGAGGGCATCGAGAGGCTCGCCGCGATCTACGCAGAGGGCAGCGACCCGGTCTGACGAGCCGGTCGCGACCCGAACGATCCGGCGGCTTGAGCGGGGGCGCGATCCTGGCATCGTTCGGCTTCCTGCCGGCCTGACGCGGGTTCCGTGCGCCCGCGAGGCGCGACCGGAGGCGACGGATCGCAGGCTCCGGTCGCGCGATGGTTCGGTGCGTCAGCCCTCGTGCGCTTTGGCGGCCATCTCGTTCAGCGTGCGCAGCGTGTCGTCGAAGCGCCCTTCGGCTTCCGCGCGGCGCAGGAACCCGACCCGCTCCACCAGGATCTCCCGCGGCGTCGGCTCGCGCGCGAACAGCGCCATGACCTCGTCGATGAAGGCCTCGAGCGGCAGGTAGCCGGGGCGGCTTTCCTGGCCGGGGGTGAGACCGGTCTGCACGGCGGGCGGCGCGAGCTCGATGACCTCGACCCGCCCCTTCAACACCTCGCGCATCGACACGGTGTAGGAGTGCATGGCGGCCTTGGTGGCGTTGTAGGTGGGCGTCGTGACCAGCGGCACGAAGGCCAGCCCCGAGGTCACGTTGACGATGGCGGCATCGGGCCGAGCGACGAGGTGGTCGATCAGGGCGTTCGTCAGGCGGATCGGCCCGAGGAGGTTGGTGGTCACCGTCGCTTCCGCGTCCGTGAGATCGCGGCTCTGGTCCAGCGCCTCGAAGCGCATGATGCCGGCATTGTTGACGATGACGTTGAGAGCGGGGTGGGCGGCGAGCAGCCGCTCGGCGAAGTCGGCCACTCCCGCCGCGCTTTCGATGTCGAGCGTGATGGCGTGCATGTCGGCGCGCCCTTCGCAGGCGCGCTCCAGCGCCTCCTTTCGGCGTCCGGCCACGATCACGGTGTTGCCGTTGTCGTGGAAGCGCTGGGCCAGCGCTTCGCCGATGCCGGAACCGCCGCCGGTGACGAGAATGGTGTTGCCGGTCTGCTTCATGGGAAAGCTCCTGCCTGGGTTCGATGCGCTCTTATCTGTCGATCCACGATGCGATAGGAAGAAGGCACCGAAAATATCCATACGCACCTTTCGGAGAGTGACGCGATGTCCGGCCTTCCCTTCGACGACGCCACGGTCCGCAGGGCGCGGGCCATCGCCCAGACCAAGCCGCCGGCCGACAGCGACCCCAGGGTGGAAGCGCTGGTCAACGACCTGATCGGGCGTGTGGCCGACAAATGGACCATGATCGTGCTCGAGGTTCTGAGCGAGCACGAGGAGCTGCGCTTCACCCAGCTCTCGCGTCAAGTCGCGGGCATAAGTCAGAAGATGCTGACGCAGACGCTGCGGCAGATGGAGCGCGACGGGATGGTGACGCGAACTGTCCATGCCGTGGTGCCGCCGCGCGTCGACTACAGGCTCACCGAACTCGGCCTCAGTCTCGGCGCGGCCTTCTGCGGCGTCTGGATCTGGGCCGAGGAAAATCTCGGCCGGGTCGAGACGGCCCGGGAGACATTCGATCGCACCAGCCGGTAGATGGCTTCTCGCGAAAGCCGGCGCCCTCCATGGCGATCGGGCTCGCAACCGAGAAGCGACGCGGCGTCGAGGCCGGGCGCGAGGAGCGTCCCGCCACCCCGCCGGGCAGGGTCGCGATGGATGTCCCGATCAGGTTTTGGGCGCACGAGATCGCGGCGCGACAAACCGCGCTTCCCCTCGGCGGCAAGACCGTTATATCTGGCTGGCCATATCGCTCTGATCGGGAGACAACCATGCCCAGCCGTAGATCCTTCCTCGCCCTGCTTACGGGCGCGACCGCATGCCTCGGACTTGCGTTCCTGCCGGGGCAACCGGCCCAAGCGCAGGAAAAGGCGCCCGTGGTCTTCGCCGCGGCAAGCCTGAAGAACGCGCTCGACGAGATCAACACGGCCTGGACGGCGGAGACGGGCAAGTCCGTCACGATCTCCTATGCGGCAAGCTCGGCGCTTGCCAAGCAGATCGAAAGCGGCGCCCCGGCCGACCTGTTCGTATCGGCCGACCTCGACTGGATGAACTATCTCGAGGGCAAGAAACTGATCAAAACCGATACGCGGGAGACGCTTCTCGGAAACGACATCGTCCTGATCGCGCCCAAGGACGCCGCGACCACGGCGGAGATCCGTGAAGGCTTTCCGCTGAAGGACCTCCTCGCCGGGGGCAAGCTCGCCATGGGCAGCGTCGCGAGCGTTCCCGCCGGCAAGTATGGAAAGGCGGCGCTGGAAAAGCTCGGCGTCTGGGACAGCGTCAAGGGCAACGTGGCGGAAGCCGAGAACGTCCGCGCCGCGCTGGTTCTGGTTGCCCGGGGCGAGGCGCCGCTCGGCATCGTC
This sequence comes from Aureimonas sp. AU40, assembly GCF_001463785.1. Taxonomy (NCBI): domain Bacteria; kingdom Pseudomonadati; phylum Pseudomonadota; class Alphaproteobacteria; order Hyphomicrobiales; family Aurantimonadaceae; genus Aureimonas; species Aureimonas sp. AU40. The sequence goes on along the minus strand of NZ_BBWL01000054.1, from coordinate 264,996 downwards.
TACAAGACCGACGCGGCGTCCGACCCGTCCGTCAAGATCGTCGGCACGTTCCCGCAGGACAGCCACCCGCCGATCCTCTACCCCGTCGCCCAGACGGCGGACGCCACCCATGCCGATGCCGCGACGTTCCAGACCTATCTGCGCTCCGCCAAGGCGAAGGCCGCCTTCGAGAAGCAGGGCTTCAACGTGGTGAGCGCGCAGTAAGCTATTGCGGGGCGGCGCAGACCGTGGAGCGGGTCAGGAAACGCCGCTCCCGGCCATTGTCGAGCGAGAACATGCCGCCTCGTCCCGGCACCACGTCGAGGATGAGATCGGTGTGCTTCCACACCTCGAACTGCGCCCCGCCGATATAGACGGGCGTGTCGTCGACAAGTCGGCCCAAGAGAACGTCGCCCTCGCCGATACGGAACTCGCCCCTGGGATAGCACATGGGCGAGGACCCGTCGCAGCACCCGCCGGACTGGTGAAACAGCACCGGGCCGTGGTCCGCGACGATCTCGGCCAGGAACGCCATGGCCTCCGGCGTGGCCGTGACCTTGTCCATGATGACCTCCGTGAAAGCGGGCAAGGCGGCGGGAGAAAGACCCCCGCCGCCCTTCGCGGCCTCTTGCTCAGAAGAAGCCTAGCTTCTTGGGCGAGTAGCTGACCAGCATGTTCTTGGTCTGCTGGTAGTGATCCAGCATCATCTTGTGCGTTTCGCGCCCGATGCCGGACTGCTTGTAGCCGCCGAAGGCGGCATGCGCGGGATAGGCGTGGTAGCAGTTCGTCCAGACGCGGCCGGCCTGGATGGCGCGGCCGAAGCGATAGGCCCGCGTGCCGTTCCGGGTCCAGACGCCGGCGCCCAGGCCGTAGAGCGTGTCGTTGGCGATGGCGAGCGCGTCGGCATCGTCCTTGAACTTCGCGACCGAGACGACCGGGCCGAAGATTTCCTCCTGGAAGACGCGCATCTTGTTGTGGCCGGCGAAGATCGTCGGCTCGATATAGAAGCCCTGCGAAAGCTCGCCGCCGAGGTCTGCTCGCTTGCCGCCCGTCAGAACTTCTGCCCCTTCCTGTCGCCCGATGTCGAGATAGGAGAGGATCTTCTCCATCTGCTCGTTGGAGGCCTGGGCGCCGATCATGGTCGTCGGGTCGAGCGGGTGGCCCTGCTTGATCGCCTTCACGCGGGCGACCGCCTTCTCCATGAATCGATCGTAGATCGATTCGTGCACCAGGGCGCGGCTGGGGCAGGTGCAGACCTCGCCCTGGTTCAGCGCGAACATGGCAAAGCCTTCCAGCGCCTTGTCGAGAAAGTCGTCGTCCTCGTCCATCACGTCGGCGAAGAAGATGTTGGGCGACTTGCCGCCGAGCTCCAGCGTGACCGGAATGAGGTTCTCGGAGGCATATTGCATGATGAGCCGGCCCGTCGTCGTCTCGCCGGTGAAGGCGATCTTGGCGATGCGCTTGGACTGCGCCAGCGGCTTGCCGGCCTCCAGGCCGAAGCCGTTGACGATGTTGAGAACGCCCTCGGGCAGGATGTCGGCGATCAGCTCGGCGAAGACGAGAATGGAGAGCGGTGTCTGTTCGGCGGGTTTCAGCACCACGCAATTGCCGGCAGCGAGAGCCGGGGCGAGCTTCCAGACCGCCATCAGCAGCGGAAAGTTCCAGGGAATGATCTGGCCGACGACGCCGAGCGGCTCGTGGAAATGGTAGGCGACCGTGTCCTCGTCGATCTCCGAGATCGAGCCTTCCTGGGCGCGCAGGCAGCCGGCGAAGTAGCGGAAATGGTCGACCGCGAGCGGCAGGTCGGCGTGGGTGGTCTCGCGGATCGGCTTGCCGTTGTCGAGCGTCTCGACCATGGCGAGGAGATCGAGATTCTCCTCCAGCCGTTCGGCGACGCGGTTGAGCAGCTTGGCGCGCTCGGCGGGCGCGGTCTTGCCCCATCCCTCGCGCGCCTTGTGGGCCGCGTCCAGGGCAAGCTCGACATCCGCCGCCGACGAACGGGCGACATGGCAGAGCGTCTGGCCCGTGACCGGGCTCGGATTGTCGAAATAGCGCCCGTCGGCGGGCGCGACCCATTGTCCGCCGATGAAGTTGTCGTAGCGATCGCGGATCAGGACCTTCTTGGAGACCTGGTCGATGGCTTGCTGGTACATGGGTTCCTCCCGGTGGCATCATGGCCGGCGGCCGTGTGGTTTCGCCGATCCGGGCGCGCTCCCACGTCGCCCGAGGCGGTGCGGAGGGGGCGCCGATCGACCGCCGGACACGACCCGCCGTCCGATCCCTGCCGGACGAAGCCCTCGCACGGCGGCAACCTGCGCCCGATTGGAGGCGCCGTCAACGTTATGTCCGCTCGAATATAACGGTTCTAAATTGTGGGCGCCCGAGCCTTGACCCATGGGGGCCGGCGAACGACTTTGGCCTGATGCCAAGCGGTCGGACCGGCGCCATGACTTCGAGAATTACTCTGCGGTTCGACCTCGGATCGCAAGGCCGGATCGGCCATGGCAAGATCGCTCTCCTCGAGGCGATCGGCACCACGGGCTCCATCTCCGCGGCGGGGCGGGAATACGGCATGTCCTATCGGCGGGCCTGGCTGCTGGTCGAGGAAATGAACGGGATGTTCGACCAACCCGTGGTGGAAACCCGAAACGGCGGCCTGAAGGGCGGCGGCGCCGAGTTGACGGCGCGGGGCCAGCATCTCGTCCGCGTTTATCGGGAGACCGAGGAACTGGTGGCCAAACAGGCGCGGTCCTCGCTGCGCGAACTCGAGCGATGGCTCGCCCCCGCCACGGACGCCGAGACGCCCACGACATAAACGGGCGGGCACCGCGCCGCAGGGCGGTTGCCGCGCCGGTTCTTCCGTTATATCCGTATGGACATAACGAGAGGGTCGAGCCCATGTCCATCCTCCTGCGCCAGCTGCCGCCTGCGGTTCGGTTCGAGCCGAGCCCGGTTTCGTTCGAGCCTGCGGCGGAAGGGCCTGCGCCGAAGGCGAGGCGGAAGGACAGGGACCGGATCTGGGATCTGTCCACGAACCTTCACTGCTCCATCGTCGGCACCTGCCTCACGACGGGGGAGCTCAGGCAACTCCTGGCCAAGCTGGGGGACACCAACACGAGGACGGCCAGCAGCCACGCGATCCACCATCGCGCCGTCCAGGCCGCAAGCCTCGGAGACCTCGCGGGCAAGCTTCTGAACAAGCTTCTCGACCGCAAGCACGAAACCTTCGTGCGCCGGTTCAACAAGGCGACGACGCGCGACGAGGTGGCCGGCCTGTGGCGTGCCGCGCTGGAGGCCGGCGATATCCCCGGCGCCTACTGGGCGACGCTGACCCATCCGCTGACCGACGACCTCTTGGTTCGGGAAGCGTTCGGCGAGGTGCACATGCTCTCGCATCTCGTCGGCACGTCCAATCGCCTCGACCTGGCCCGCCTGCGGCGGCTGGAGGAAGCGCTGGCGGAGCGCGAGGACACCATCGCCCGGCAGCAGGCGCGGCTTCAGGAGAAGGTCGCCGAGATCGAGCGGCGGGACCACCGGATCGGCGAACTCGAAGCGCTGACGAAGGTTTTGCCGACCGAGCCCGCAAGGCCCGCTCCGGACGAGCGCAACCGGCTCGATTTGCTCCGGCGCGCGGATGTGGCGGAAGAACGGTGCGCGCGCCTGGAGACGGAGCTTGCGGCAGCGCAGGCGGCGCAGACGCGAACGGAGCGCGCCCTTTCCGCCGCCGAGACCCGGGAGGCCGAACTCAAGCGGGAATTGGCGCAATTGGACGAGGTGCTGGCCGGGCCGGGCGAGGAGGCCGAGGCGATCGACTTCCGCGGAGCGACGTTTCTTTATGTCGGCGGCCGTCCGGGTCAGGTCGAAAGGTTGCGCGACCTGATCCGGACCAAAGGCGGGGAGCTCCTGACGCATGACGGCGGCGTCGAGAACAACCACAGCCTCCTGCCGGGGCTCGTGGCGCGCGCCGACGCGGTCTTCTTCCCGGTCGACTGCGTCAGCCACGGCGCGGTCAACACGGCCAAGCGGCATTGCCGCGAGATGCGCAAGCCCTTCGTGCCCGTGCGCCACGCCAGCCTCGCGAGCTTCCTCTCAGCCGCCATCCAGCATCTCGAAGCGACGCACTGAATTGACACGGTCGATCGCGATCGGGCGCTCGAATGCCTTGAGCGACGCTGGGTCGGCTCGGTTCGAACGGCCGCGCCAGCTCGGCGATCGTCGCTTCGCAACGGTCTCGCCGCTCGCTGCCCTCGGGCCTTAGCGCTCCGAACGCATGAGATCGATGATGTAGCGACCTGACCCGCGCACATGCGTCTCGATCGCAGCCACCGCACCGACCGCGTCCTGTTCCTTGAGGCAGCGAATAAGCTCGCGATGCTCCACCTGCCGCGCCGCGTAGCGAGATCGTCCGATCGTCAAGCCTCGGCTGATCGTACCGAGCGTCTTTCGATAGCGATGCCAGAGCTCCACCGCGTTTCGATTGTAGTGCCGATCGTAGACGGCACGGTGAAATTGCTCGTCGAGTTGGTCGTACCGGTCGTGTCGCTCCACGCCGAGCGCCTCGATCTCGTCCTGGATGGCCTCCATGCGAAGAATGTCGGCGTCGGTCGCGTAATCGGCGAACCAGCGGACGAGATAGGGTTCGATCAGGACGTTGATCTCGTACATGTCCCGCACGAAGCTTTCGTCGATCGGGCGGACGCGGGCGCCCCGGTTCGGCTCGATCACCACGAAGCCTTCGCCGCGAAGCTGCTGAAGCGCCTCGCGTACCGGATTGGTGCTGGTGCCGTATCGCTTGGCGAGATCGGTCACCTTCAGACGCGCGCCCGCGGGAACATGCCCTGCCAGGATATCGTCCAGCAATCGGTCGTAGACGCGCCCGGCGGCCGCCGGCGCCAGTGCGTCGACCTCGGCATTCGGCAGCGATCGAGCGAAGAGAAGTTCGGTTGCCATACTTTTTTCACACATTCGATTTGACAGATAATGTACGATCTGAGCGTTATGATGGCAAATCTGCTGGTGAGGGCGGGTTGGAAAATAAGCGGGGACACTGCGGAAAGCGGGCTCCGACGGGAGGAAAATCAATGGCATCCGCTGTCCGGCAACGCTTGGCATGGAAACTGACGCTCGGTGCGGCGATCGCCCTGTCATGGGGGGTGGCCGGGGCCGCCGAGTTTCGTCAGGCGCCTATGCTCGACGCCAAGGTCTCCGACGGCAGCCTGCCGGCGGTCGCCGAGCGTCTTCCCGCGACGCCCTTCGTCGAGACGTTGATCGACGGGCCGGGTCGCTACGGCGGCAACCTGCGCACCACGATTCTGGGCGGCGGCGACCAGTACAACATCACCCGCACCATCGCGAACGAAACGCTGGTCCGCTGGACGCCCGACTGGACCAAGGTCGTGCCCTCGATCGCCGAGACCGTCGAGGCCTCGCCCGACGCCAAGACCTTCACCTTCAAGCTGCGCAAGGGAATGCGCTGGTCGGACGGCGCGCCCTTCACCGCCGACGACATCCTGTTCTGGTACGAGGACGTCTTCTCGAACCCCGCGCTGACACCGTCGAAGAACCCGACCTTCACGGTGGCGGGGAAGCCCGTCGTTGTGGAGAAGGTCGACGACGCGACCGTGGTATTCCGCTTCGAGAGCCCTTACGGCCTGTTCCTGCAGCAACTGGCCTACGGTCAGGGGCACGCCCCGATCATCTACCCCAAGCACTACCTCTCGCAGTTCCACGAGAAGTACAACAAGGACGGCATTCCGGCGCTGCTTGCCAAGAACCCCTCGGTGGGCGACTGGGTCTCGCTCTTCAATTCGAAGGTCTCGCCGAACTTCCAGCCCGTCTACTGGCAGAATCTCGAGCTGCCGACCTTGAACCCCTGGGTTCTGACGGTGCCCTATGCCGACCAGGATCGCGTCGTGGCGAGCCGCAATCCCTACTACTGGAAGGTCGATCCGGCCGGAAACCAGCTGCCCTATCTCGATACCATCACCTGGGCCAAGCTCGACGACGTGCAGCTCATGCTGCTGCGCGCGACCAGCGGCGAGCTCGACTATGCCTTCCGGCACATCAACAACTCGACCTACAAGTCCGTTCTCTACGACAGCCAGGAGCAGGGGCACTACCGGCTGATGGACGTCGCCGACCTGCCGGCCAACGACGCCACGCTCCTCCTGAATCTCAACGTTCAGGACCCCATCAAGAACGCGCTCTTCAACAACAAGGACTTCCGCATCGCGCTCAGCCACGCGATCAACCGGCAGGACATCATCGATCTCGTCTATGTCGGCCAGGGCGCGCCCGCCCAGGTCGGGCCTCTGCCAGAGCACGAGCTCTACAACGAGCGTCTGGCGAACCAGTATGTCGAGTTCGACCCCGAGCAGTCCAAGGCGATCCTCGACCGGATCGGTCTCGACAAGAAGGACGCGCAGGGCTTCCGCCTCGGACCGGACGGCAAGCGCTTCACGATCACCTTCATGGTCGCCGACGTCTTCGGCCTGTCATATCCCGACATCATGCAGATGGTGCAGCGATACGCCGCCGACGTCGGGCTCGACATCCAGATCCGCACCACGGACCGGGCGCGCCTCAACTCCATGTGGTACGCCAACGAGCAGGACGCCTACATCTGGAACTGCGTGGGCGGGCGCGCCGAAGCCTATACGGACGTGCGCTGCTACATGCCCTTCCAGAAGGCCGACATCTTCTTCGCCTCGAAATGGGCCGATTGGTACGCGGACCACTCGAAGGGCGAGGAGCCGCCGGCAGCGGTGAAGGAGCACATGGCGCTCTACGACAAGGTCAACGAGGCGGTGACCGACGAGACGCGGCTCGCGGCCATGAAGGTCTACCTGGAAAAGGCGGCCGACAATTTCTACACGATCGGCATCTCGCGCCCGATGCCGAAATACGCGCTGATCAACCGCGACATCAAGAACGTCTTCGAGCCGATCCCGATCACCGGCAATCTCTGGCACCCCGCCCCGACGCTGACCCAGTGGTATTTCGACCGGCCGGCGCCCTGACGCGGTAGCCGCCAGCGCGGCCGGCTGAGAGCCGGCCGCCCCTTCTCGAACATCGGCAAGGAGACCGGGATGCTCAGGTTCATCCTGCGACGCGTCGCGTACATGGTTCCCACCTTGTTCGCGGTCTCGATCGTGGCCTTCGTCATCATCCAGCTGCCGCCCGGCGACTACCTCACCACGCTCATGGCCGACTGGGCGAGCGGCGGCGGGGCGGTGGAGATGGGCACGGTGGAGGTGCTGCGTCAGCGCTACGGCCTCGATCAGCCGGTCTGGATCCAGTATTTCTACTGGATCTCCGGCATCGTGACGCGCGGCGACTTCGGCATTTCCTTCGAGCTGAACCGACCCGTCACCGACGTCATCTGGGGACGGCTCGGCTACACGTTCCTCATCTCCTTCTGCACGCTCCTGTTCATCTGGGCCTTGGCGCTGCCGATCGGCATCTACTCGGCCGTGCGCCAGTATTCGATCGGCGACTACGTCGCGACCTTCCTGGGCTTCCTGGGCCTGGCGATCCCGAACTTCCTTCTGGCTCTCGTCCTGATGTATGTGACGGTGAGCTATTTCGGCGCGAGCGTCGGTGGCCTTTTCTCACCTGCCATGGTGGACGCGCCGTGGGGGCTCGCGAAGTTCGCCGACTTCCTCGCCCATGTCTGGCTGCCGATCCTCGTCGTCGGCACCGCCGGCCTCGCCTCGCTGATCCGCATCATGCGGGCGAACCTTCTGGACGAACTCCACAAGCCCTACGTCACGACGGCGCGGGCCAAGGGCGTTTCGGAGTTTCGCCTTCTCCTCAAATATCCCGTGCGTGTCGCGCTGAACCCGCTGATCTCCACGCTCGGTTGGATCCTGCCGGCCCTCGTTTCGGGCGAGATCATCGTCTCAGTGGTTCTCAGCCTGCCCACCACCGGCCCGATGCTCCTGCGCGCGCTGCTCGCCCAGGACATGTACCTCGCCGGCTCGATCATCCTCATGGTGAGCGTCCTGACGCTCGTCGGGACGCTCGTTTCCGACATCCTCCTCGCCATCGCCGATCCGAGGATCCGCTTCCAATGAGCGACATCGCGACAACCATCGGTCAGCCCCTCGACCCGCAGCCCTCGCCGCTCGAAACGGGCAGGCGCGACCTCGCCGTCGCGGGGCAGTGGACGCTGTTCTGGCTGAAGTTCCGCCGGCACAAGCTCGCCGTCGTCAGTCTCGTTGTGGTCCTCCTCCTGTATCTCGTGGCGCTCTTCGCCGACTTCATCGCGCCCTTCGATCCCAACGCCGCCAACGCGCGCTACACCTACGCGCCGCCGCAGGGCATCGCCTTCTTCCTGTCGGAAGGCGAGGGGACCCGCTTCGCTCCGCACGCGGCGGGCCTCAAGATGGAGCTCGACCGCGTCGCCATGCGCCGCGTCTTCCAGGCCGACCCCGAAAACCCCGTGCGCCTCGGCTTCTTCGTGCCGTCCGCGCCCTATAAACTCGCCGGGCTCATCCCGATGGAGCGCAAGCTCATCGGCTCTGTGGAGCCGGGAAAGCCGTTCTATCTTCTGGGCGCCGACCGGCTCGGGCGCGACATCTTCAGCCGCGTCGTCTACGGCGCTCGCATCTCGCTCTCGATCGGCCTCGTGGGCGTCGCCATGAGCCTCGTGCTCGGCGTCGTGCTCGGCGGCATCTCGGGCTACTACGGCGGCGCCGTCGACACGGCGATCCAGCGCGTGATCGAATTCCTACGCTCCGTGCCGACCATCCCTCTCTGGATGGGGCTTGCTGCGGCCGTGCCGCTGAGTTGGCCGCCTGTGCGCACTTACTTCATGATCACGCTGATCATCTCGCTGATTGGCTGGACGAGCCTGGCGCGCGAGGTGCGGGGTCGCTTCCTGAGCCTTCGAACCGAGGATTTCGTCCTGGCGGCCCGGCTCGACGGGGCGTCCGAGGCGCGGATCATCCTGCGCCATATGGTGCCGTCCTTCGCCAGTCACATCATCTCGGTGATGACGCTCGCCATCCCGACCATGATCCTCGCCGAGACCTCGCTGTCCTTCCTCGGCATCGGCCTCCAGCCGCCGATCGTCTCCTGGGGCGTGCTCCTGCAGGAAGCGCAGAACATCCGCGCCGTCGCGCAGGCCCCCTGGCTGCTCTTCGTTCCCGGCGGCGCGGTGGTGATCGCGGTGCTTTCCCTCAACTTCCTGGGAGACGGGTTGCGCGACGCCGCCGACCCCTACAGCCGATGACCGAGACCCTTGCCACGATCGAGGCCGCCGAGATTCCCGAGCTGGTTCTCGAGGTGCGCGACCTCCGGACCCATTTCGAGAACCGGACCGGCGTTCTCAAGGCGGTGGACGGCGTCAGCTTCGACGTGCGCCGGGGCCGGACGTTGGCGGTGGTCGGCGAGTCCGGCTCGGGCAAGAGCGTGACCGCGCGCTCGATCCTCCAGATCGTCGATCGGCCGGGGCGCATCGTCGGCGGCTCCGTGCTGCTCCATCGCCAGGATGGCTCGAGCGCCGATCTCGCCAAGCTCGACCCGCGCGGACGCGAGATCCGCGCCGTGCGGGGCCGAGAGATCGCCATGATCTTCCAGGAACCGATGAGCTCGCTCTCGCCGGTCCACACGATCGGCAACCAGATCGAGGAGGCGCTCTCGGTTCATCTGGAGCTGACGCGGGCGGAGGCGCGGCGCCGCGCGATCGATCTTCTTTCCCAGGTCGAGATTCCCAACGCCTCGGCGGCGGCCGACCGTTACACGTTCGAGTTCTCCGGCGGCATGCGCCAGCGCGCCATGATCGCCATGGCGCTGGCCTGCAACCCGTCGATGCTGATCGCCGACGAGCCGACCACCGCGCTCGACGTGACGACGCAGGCCGAGATCCTCGACCTCATCGCCAAGCTCCAGCGCGAGCACGGCATGGGCGTCCTGTTCATCACCCACGACATGGGCGTCGTGGCCGAGATCGCCGACGAGGTGGCGGTCATGCACCACGGCCAATTGGTCGAGACCGGGCCGACCGACCGCATCTTCCATGCACCGCAGGCCGAGTACACGCGCATGCTCATCAACTCGGCCCGCAAGCTCGAGCAGAAGGCCGAGATCCGCCTGAGCCGCCCGCCGAAGCCGGCGCCCACCGCGCCGCTGATAGAGGTGCGCTCGCTCACCATGACCTTCGGCAAGGGAGCCTCGGCCCTGCGCGCCGTGGACGATGTTTCGCTGACCGTCGCACCGGGCGAGACTCTCGGCATCGTCGGGGAATCGGGGTCGGGCAAGACCACGATGGGGCGTTGCCTCCTGCGCGTCTACGAACCGTCCAGCGGCTCGATCGGCTATCGGCGCGCGGACGGCTCCTCGGTCGATCTCGCATCGGCGGACCGACGCACGCTGCGCGATTGCCGGCGCGAGATCCGCATGATCTTCCAGGACCCGGTCTCCTCGCTCAATCCGCGCATGACGGTCGCTCAGATCGTCGGCGAACCGCTCTATGTGAACGGCATCGCCAAGGGGCGCGAGCTCGACGAGCGCGTCTGCGCGCTTCTCTCTCAGGTCGGGCTCGAGCCTGCCTGGCGCGAGCGATACCCGCATGCCTTTTCGGGCGGGCAGCGCCAGCGCATCGTCATCGCCCGCGCCATCGCGCTGAAGCCCCGCCTGATCGTCGCCGACGAGGCGACCGCCGCGCTCGACGTGTCGCTGCGCGCCCAGATGCTCGACCTCCTGATCCGCCTCCAGGACGAGCTCGATCTCTCCTACGTCTTCATCAGCCACGACATCGGCGTCATCCGCTACATGTGCGACCGCGTCGCCGTGATGTATCGGGGCCGCATCGTGGAGACCGGGCCGACCGACGAGGTCTGCGACAACCCGCGCCACGGCTACACGCAGGCGCTTCTCTCGGCCATTCCGCGGCCCGATCCGCGCGCCCGCCGCCTCCACACCCGCTTCCGCTACAACGCCTGAAAGAGACGTCCCCGTGAAGATCCAGGACATCAAGGTCATCGTGACCTGCCCGGGCCGCAACTTCGTCACCGTGAAGATCCTCACGGACGAGGGCGTCACGGGCATCGGCGACGCGACGCTGAACGGTCGGGAACTGGCCGTCGTCAGCTACCTCCAGGAGCATGTCGTACCCTGCCTCCTCGGGCGCGACCCCGCGCGCATCGAGGACATCTGGCAGTATCTCTATCGCGGGGCCTACTGGCGGCGCGGCCCCGTCACCATGGCGGCGATCGCGGGCATCGACACCGCGCTCTGGGACATCAAGGCCAAGGCGGCCGGCATGCCCCTCTACCAGCTTCTCGGCGGCGCCTCGCGCGAGCATGTCCTGTGCTACGGCCATGCCCAGGGCACCACGATCGAGGAAACGGTCGAGGCTGTCGGCCGCCGGAAGGAGGAAGGCTACCGGGCGATCCGCGCCCAGTCCGGCATTCCGGGTCTGCCGAACGTGTACGGGACGGGCGCCTTCTCCGTCTCGACGACGGCGGCGACCGACGCCTTGCCGCGCGAAGAGGCTTGGGACACCGCGAAGTATCTCGTCCATACGCCCAAGCTCTTCGCGGCGCTGCGCGATGCCCACGGCTTCGATCTGCATCTTCTTCACGATTCCCATCACCGCCTGACGCCGATCGAGGCGGCGCGCCTCGGCAAGGACCTCGAGCCGCACCGCCTGTTTTGGCTGGAGGATGCGGTCGCGGCCGAGCATCAGGAAGGCTTCCGCCTGATCCGACAGCATACGGTGACGCCGCTGGCGGTCGGCGAGGTGTTCAACACGATCTGGGACGCGCGCCTCCTGATCGAGGAGCAGCTCATCGACTATATCCGCACCACCGCCGTCCATGCCGGCGGGCCGACGGCGCTGCGCAGGATCATGGACTTCGCCGCAATCTATGGCGTTCGCACGGGTTGCCACGGCGCGATGGACATGTCGCCGGTGTGCCTCGGCGCCAATCTGCATCTCGACCTCTGGGCGCCGAACTTCGGCATCCAGGAATATTCCGGCTATACCGACGCCACGCACGAGGTCTTCCCGCACGCCTGGACCTACGAGTCCGGCCAGCTCCATCCCGGCGACCAGCCGGGCCACGGTGTCGAGATCGACGAGACGCTGGCCGCCCGATACCCCTTTGAGCGCGCCTATCTCCCCGTGAACCGTCTTGCCGACGGCACGCTCTGGCACTGGTAGCCCGCCACCTTCTCTCTTTCCCGTTTCGAGGATCCGTCCATGAAGATCGCCGCCGTGCGTCCGTTTCCCGTCTGGGTCGGCACGCGAAACCAGCTTCTCGTCAAGATCGAAACCGACGAAGGTATCTTCGGCTGGGGTGAGTCCGGCCTGTCGAGCCGCGAAAAGGCGGTGGCGGGCGCGATCGAGCATTACGCGCAGTATCTCGTCGGGCGCGACCCGATGCGGATCGGCGCGCTCTGGCAGGAGATGTATCGCTCGCAATATTTCGAAGGCGGGCGCGTTCTGACAGCCGCCATGTCGGCCATCGACATCGCGCTTCACGACATCAAGGGCAAGGCGCTGGGCGTTCCCGTCTACGATCTCCTGGGCGGCAAGCAGCGCGACCACGTGCCGACCTTCGCAACCACGGCCGCCGAGCCGGGCGAGGCGATGATCGATCAGGCGCGCCAGCTGATCGAGGCGGGCTGGGACTGCATCCGCTTCATGTCGACGGGGCAGGAAAGCCCCGATCTCCTCGACCCCCGGCGCTCCCTCGCCGAGACCGCACGCTGGATGGTGCGGGCGCGAGAAGAGCTCGGCACGGATGTCTCGCTCGGCATCGACTACCATCACCGGCTCAGCGTCGCGGAAGCGGCCTCCTTCTGCCAGCGCATGCCCAAGGGCACGCTCGACTTTCTGGAGGAGCCGATCCGCGACGAGACGCCGACCGCCTACGAGGCCCTCCGCCGCTTGACCGACGTGCCCTTCGCGATCGGCGAGGAGTTTTCCTCCAAGTGGCAGTTTCTGCCCTTCATCGAGCGCGACATCCACCAGTTCAACCGGATCGACGTCTGCAATGTCGGCGGCCTGACCGAAGCGATGAAGGTCGCCGGCTGGAGCGAAGCGCATTATGTCGATCTGATGCCGCACAACCCGCTCGGGCCCGTCTGCACGGCAGCGACCATTCATCTGGCGGCGGCCGTCCCGAACTTTGCGTGGCTGGAAACGCGGTCCTCGCCCGTCGAGCGGCATCTCGGCTTCGACTCCAGCGAAATCTTCCCCGTGCAGCCGAGGCTTGAGGGCGCCGTCTACCCCGTGTCGGATGCCCCGGGGCTTGGCATCGAGGTGGACGAGAAGGCGCTTACCCGCGAGCCTTTCCGCTTCTGGGAAGCTCCCCACCTGAAACGGCCGGACGGGTCCGTCACCAACTGGTGACGGGTCGCCGTTGGCTTTCGCATCCGCAAGCACGCCCCGATCTTCACCGACGCGCGATCGGCACGGGCCGCCCGCGCGTCGGTGCCACCGCCCGGCGGCCAGTCACGCGACTGAGAGCGCCTGACGAAACCCTTGGGGGAGGATGGTCGAGGGCTTTCCGTCGGAGACGAGGAGCGAAGCTTCTGCGATGCCGGCGGCAGGGCGAAGCATTCGCGACGAAGTCCACGGCGGAAAGATCAGGGCCAGCCGACCCCGTGCTGTTTTGTCAGCTGCTCTTAGCTCTCGGTTGGACGACCAGACGCAATGGCCGCTCGAACCCGTTCCCGTCAGTCGGCCGATCGCGGGGTCCGTCCCATGGTCCGCTTGTAGGCCTGCGTGAAGGCGCTCTGGGACCCGTAGCCGACTTCTTCGGCGACGGCGGCGACGCTTGATCCCGAGGACAGCTTGCGCCGGGCCAGGACCATTCGCCAAAGGGTCAGATAGTCCATCGGCGGGCGACCAACGCGCCGCGTGAAGCGCTGTGTGAAGGCGGAGCGGGACATGCCGACCTCCCGCGCCAGCATCGGCGCCGTCCAGCGACGGGCGACCTCGCCGTGCATCAGACCGATCGCCTTGGCCAGGCGGGGATCGGACAGGGCGGAAATCCAGCCGATCGTATCCTTCGACCCCGCCGCCACGAAGGCACGAACGGCCTCGACGACGAGGATTTCGGCCAGCCGCTCCGCGACGAGCGAACTGCCGACGTCCGCGTTTCGGATCTCCGCCTGGAGAGACAGCAGGGTCCGGGCGATGGCTGCGGCGGCCGGCGACGTGCGGTCGATGCGAAGGAACGGCGGCAGCGCGTCGAGCACGAACGGGGCGCAACCGTTCGCGAAGGCGCTGCCGCCTCCCACCATGGCGGTGTCGCGGCCTTCGCCCAGACGAACGGCGTCGTGCCCGGGAGCGGCGTAGAGGTCCATGCCGTCGGTCGGCTCGACGTCGGGGTGGCTGGAAACCGTGTAGCGTGTGTCGCTGAGCAGGAAGACGTCGCCCTCTTCCATTGGCTCCGTCCTGCCGCCCGGCAGAACGAGCCAGCATCGACCTCGGGTCATCGCGACGAACTTCAGGCGCGCCCGTCCGTCGAAGGAAAGCGCCCACCTGCCCGATGCCTCGAGGCTGGTGCCGCGAACGCTCCGCGTGCCCAGGAGGGACACGACGTCGGAGAAGGGATCGAGCATGATTTCGGCGGATCGCGACAAGAGAACGGTCGATCGAACATAGAGCCGCCAGCGGTGTCGTCCTAGCCTGCTTCCATCGCAACGAAGGAGGTTTCTCATGACCCTCGAGAACAAGATCGTCGCCGTCACCGGGGCCGGGCGCGGCATCGGCCGGGCCACCGCCCTGCTCCTGGCCGCCCGCGGGGCTCGCCTCGTGCTGGGAGCGCGCAGCGAGGCCGAGATCGCCGCTGTCGCCGCCGAGATCGAGAAGGCGGGCGGGAACGCCATCTACCAGGCAGTCGATGTCACCCGGCGCGCGGATCTGGAAGCCCTTGTCGGCCTCGCGGTGGAGCGGTTCGGTCGGCTGGACGTGATCGTCAACAATGCCGGGATCGGCCCGATCTCGCGCTTCGATGCCCTGAGGGTCGAGGACTGGGACGCGATGATCGACGTGAACCTGAAGGGCGCCCTTTACGGCATCGCGGCCGCGCTGCCCCTATTCGTCGCCCAGCGCAGCGGCCACGTCGTGAACGTCGTCTCGACGGCCGGCCTCAAGATCGTCCCGACCATGGGCGTCTATGCCGCGACCAAGAACGCGTTGCGGACGGCGACCGAGGCCTTGCGGCAGGAATGCGTACCCGGCCTGCGGGTGACGGAAGTCTCCCCCGGCTTCATCGACACGACCTTCGTCGATTCTTCGGTCAGCGATCCCGACGTCAGGGAGGAGCTCGGCAGGCGCAAGCGCGAACTCGCCATTCCGCCCCAGGCCATCGCGCGGGCCATTGCCTTCGCGATAGAGCAGCCCGACGACGTCGAGATCGGCAGCATCGTGGTTCGTCCCACGGCGCAAGACTGAGGACCTGAGGAAGGCGTCGATCATGAGCCTTCGGCGACCACGATGGAAGGTTACGCGGGCAATGATGGGTCGAAGGCCGTCAGGCAGCGACCCGATAGGCGCCTCTTCTTAAGGTATACCGGGACACCGCCTGACAGGTCGATTCAGATCAGGATTGGACGCTCACCATTCGACGCCGATCTTCCCGAAATGGCTCGCGCCTTCCTCGTGCCGAAAGGCGCTCGCGAGGTCCGCGAGGGGGAAGCGGCGGTCGATGACGGGGCGGATCGCGTTCGCCTCCAGCGCGCGGACGAACTCCTGCTGCTGTCGACGGCTTCCCACGATAAGCCCTTGCAGTTTGGCCTGCTTCGTCATGAAAGCGCCCGTCGGGATCTCGCCCGAAAAGCCCGTGAGAACCCCGATGAGCGCGATATGCCCACCGATCCGCACGGCCTCGATGGACTGGGCGAGGGTTCCAGGGCCGCCGACCTCGATGACGTGATCGACGCCCCTTCCACCGGTCCAGTCGCGAACCCGTCGTCCCCACTCCGGCTCAGCTCGATAGTTCAGCGTGAAGTCGGCCCCCATCGAGCGCGCGCGCTTGAGCTTCTCGTCCGACGATGACGTGATGGCGACGCTCGCTCCGAACATCTTCGCGATCTGAAGCGCCCAGATCGAGACGCCGCCCGTGCCGAGAAGGAGCACCGTGTCGCCCGCCTTGAGATGGGCGTCGCCGACCAGGGCACGCCAGGCCGTCAGGCCAGCCGTCGTGATGGCGGCGGCCTCCACCGCATCGTAGCCCTTCGGCGCGCGGGTGAACGCGGTGGCGGGAAGAACGACGCTCTCCTGTGCGAATCCATCGATGCCGTCGCCCGGCGTTCGCGCGAAGTCGCCAACGGTCGGCGAGCCGTCTTGCCAATCCGGGAAGAAGCAGGAGACGACCATGTCTCCCGGCGCGAACTCAGCCACGCCCTCGCCAACGCTTTCGACGATGCCCGCGCCGTCGGCCAGGAGAATGCGCCCGTCCTCGGTCTTCATCTGCCCCTTGGCGACGGCCAGATCATGGAAGTTCAAGGAAGCCCCGTGCAGGGCGACACGGATCTCCCCCGGCCCAGGCCGACCGGGATCGGGGCGGTCCTCGGCCACGATACGGTCCAGACCGGCCGGTGCTCGCAATGCCATTGCCTTCATCGTTGTGTTTCCCTTCCGTCTCGCGCGTTGGATGCGCCAACCTGCGTTGGAGATAGGGCATCTCCGCGTCCGGGAACGAAGAGGATCCGCATTCGCGACCTGGGGAGGCGGAAACCCGTCCGGCGGCGAGTTCTTCGGGTCGGGTCGTGACGCGGGTCGTGACGCCCCTGGCTCTCGCCGGAATTTCCAGCACCTCGACGCCGACCCTGCCGGCGTCGACATACCGACTGGCGGGGTCAGGGCTCCGAGATAGATCACCTGTTCGTCGGACCATGTCCGAGCCAGCGAGCGGCTGTTCCGACATCGGCAGTTCGCGACGGCGGGACCGTCCCTTGCATATGTCGAAGACCCGAAATCGAATGCACGCCTGCCGCTTCAGTCGCGAGGGGCCAGGCTGGCCCGCTCGACGAGGCGCGGCCGTGTGAGGTGATGGTGCGGCGCGTAGCGTCCCTCGATCCGCTCCAGAAGCTGGTGGGTCGCCTGCGCGCCGAGTTGGCGCCCTGACTGATCGACGCTGCTCAGCGCGTTCTGCGCGAGATTGCAGAGCGGCGAGTTGTCGTAGCCGACGATCGACAGGTCGCGCGGGATCGCCAGACCCATCTGCGTGGCGACGCTGATGGCTTCCAGCGCGCAGGCGTCCGTCCAGCAGAACAGGGCCTCTGGCCGGGGCGATTGTTCCAGAAGCGGACGGATGACCTGTCCCGCGAACGGGCTGTTCTCGGCCCGGTGCACCTCGATCCAGCGGTCGAGGCCGCGCCGCTGCATGGCGCGTCGATAGCCGATCTCGCGGTGCGCGGTCACGGCGAAGCTCTCGTCCGGCGTCAGCGCGAGGCTGACATGGGCGATGCGGCGAAGGCCCGCCTCCGCCAGCCGGTCCACCACCATCTCGGCGCCCAGCGCGTCGTCGTTGTTGATCGTGTCGTAATGCTCGGCCTCGGGGCGATGATGGCCGATCACGACGGTCGGAATGCGCTGCGCGGCCTCGTCCAGAAGCGCCAGCGGCATTCGGGGCGCCAGGAAGATCAGCCCGTCCATCTGCCGGTCCACCATGGCCTCGACCAAGGTTCGCTCCGTGCCGACCGCCGAGTTCGAGACGCCGAGCAGGGGCTGGTAGGGCGTCTCGGCCAGAACCGTGCCGATGCCGATCATGATCTCGGAAAAGAAGGGGTTGCGGATGTCCGACAGGACCACGCCGAGCGTGTAGGAGCGCCCGCGCATCCCTCTCGCCGAGGCGTTCGGACGATAGCCGAGGCGCTGGATCGAGGCGTTGACGCGCTCCTTCAGCCCGTCGCTGACCCCATAGGCGTTGCGCAGGACCTTGGACACGGCCGAAACCGAGACGCCCGCGTCGCTCGCGACGGTTCGGATCGTCGCGCGGCCCGGCCGTCCACTCGTTTGCTTCGGCCCCGTGCCCGACCCTGGCTTCACAGCGACCTCGTTCTTCCCGACCGTACCTCAGTTCTCCTTATCGTATCGGATGGCGGTTCGGCTATTGCCACGGAGACGATTTTGTAGAACGATGCACGTAGAACGATACACAAAATGATGATGCCGGTTCGTGGCGGGATGAAGGGCCACGGACCGAGGGGGGAGACAGGCGGATGGACGGTGGAAACCTGAGCATTGGCGCGCCGGGAGCGGACCACGCGAACTGGACGGCGCGGATGATCCACCCGTTGAGCGACGGGGGCGTCGGCACGCCGGCGTCGTTTCTGCGCCGGCGTTTCACGTTGGACGGTGTTTCCGGCGCCGAGACGCTGCGGATCAGCGCGCTCGGCCTTTATCGCTGCTTCATCAACGGACGGCGTGTGGGCGAGGACCTGCTGACGCCCGGCTGGACCAGCTACGACCGCCGCCTGTCCTACCAGACCTATCCCGTCTCCGATCTTCTGACGCCGGGCGAGAACACGATCGAGATCTGGCTCGCCGACGGCTGGTATCGCTCTCAGATCATGTGGGGGCAGGCGCCGATCTTCAACTGCTGGGGCGACAAGACCGGCGTGATCGCGGAGCTTCGGGCGCGCGCCGATGGCGCGCTGCTGCTGGCCACCGATGCGTCCTGGCGCAGCGGCCTGCTGCCGATCCTCGCCTCCGGTCTCTACTTCGGCGAAACCTTCGACGCGCGTCGCACCGCGCTGGAGGAAACCCACGGCGCGGAGGCGCTCGCCTTCGACACGAGCCTTCTCCTCCCCCACGAAACGCAGCCGGTGCGCGAACTGGCCGCCCTGGAGCCGATCGCGCAGACACGCGACGCGGAGGGGCGCGCGATCTACGATTTCGGACAGAACGCGGCGGGCTACATCGCCTTCGAGGTCGAGGGCGAGCCGGGCGCCAAGGTGATCGTCGAGCATTCCGAGATTTTGGACCGCGACGGACACTTCGAGAATTCGAACTACCGCACGGCCGAGGCGCGCATCACCTATATCCTGCGCGGCGAGGGGCCGGAGGCGTTCCGGCCGCATTTCACCTTTCAGGGCTTCCGCTACGCTCGCGTCTCCATCGAGGGCCGCGCGATGTTGCGCTCGATCCGCTCGGTGCCGATCAGCTCGGTCTACCCGCAACGCGGTCGGTTCACCTGCGGCCATCCGCTGGTGAACCGACTGGTGGAGAACACGCTCTGGTCGCAGCGGTCCAACTTCATCGAAGTGCCGACCGACTGCCCCCAGCGCGACGAGCGCCTGGGTTGGACGGGCGACGCGCAGGTCTTCGCGCCGACCGCCTGCTACCTGCACGACAGCCACGACTTCCTGCGCAAATGGCTGCGCGACGTGATGGCGGATCAGCGGGCCGACGGGGCGATTCCGCATGTCGTGCCCGATCCGACGCGCCTTCACCCCGATCTTTATCCCGGCTTCTTCGGCTCGACCGGTTGGGGCGACGCGATCGCGATCGTGCCCTGGACCCTTTACCTCCACTACGGCGATCTCGACATTCTCGCGGAAACGCTGCCCGCCATGGTGCGCTGGGTGGACTTCGTCTGGTCGATTTCGGACGGGCCGATCGTTCGCCCGCCGCGCCAATGGGGCGCGCGCGGCTTCACCTTCGGCGACTGGCTCCAGCCCAAGGGGCCGAGCGCCAAGCCGCTGCCGACCATCGGCGACGAGGCGGCGGCGACGATCTATCTGTTCATCACCTCTAGCCTCGTGTCGCGCATCGCCCGGCTGGTGGGCGACGAGGCGACCGCCGAGCGGATGCGCGAGCGCGCCGAATGCGTGCGCCGGGCCTTCGCGGACGAATTCGTCACGCCAGCGGGGCGGGTCGGAAACGACGACCAGACCTCCTACGCGCTCGCGGTGCTCCACGATCTCGTGCCGCCCGAACGTCTGGGCGCGGTTCGCGCGAACTTCCGCAATGCCATCGCCCGGTCGGAAGGGCGCATCGGAACCGGCTTCATCGGCACGCCCGCGCTTCTGCCGGCGCTCGTGAAGCTCGGCGAGACGGGGCTGGCCAGCCAGGTCTTCCTGCAGGAGGACGTGCCGGGCTGGCTTTATCAGGTGAAGCAGGGCGCCACCACGATCTGGGAGCGCTGGGACGCGATCCAGGTGGACGGATCGGTGTTCGATCCGCAGATGAACTCCTACAACCACTATGCCTATGGCGCCGTGTGCCAGTGGCTTTTCGAGGCGGTGGCGGGACTGCGCCCCGACCCCGACGCCCCCGGCTTCGGCCGCGTGATCTTCGAGCCGCTCGTGCTGCCGGCGCTCGGCCATGCGCGGGCCGAGTACGAGAGCCGGCTCGGAACCGTCCAGGCGGCCTGGCGGGTCGATGACGAGGGCATGGTGGACTATGACATCGTCCTGCCGGCGGGGAGTTCCGGCCTTCTCCGCCTACCGGCCGGGGCCGGGGAGGCGACGCTGGGGGGGCAGCCCGTATCGGCCGATGGCGAGACGGCGCTGGCCGCCGGCCACCACCGGGTTCGTTTCTGCGCGCCGGAGCTGCGGCCCGGCCTGCCGGCCTTCGCGGCCCATACCAGCCGAACGCCTTGAGCCCCGGATGGCGGGACGGGAGCCCGCCTTCCGCCATCATCCACATCGTTTTTGGGAGGAAACAGATGAACCGTCGCAAAGGCCTGTCCATTCTGTGGGGAACGCTCGCCATCGGCCTGCTCTCCGGATCAGTGGGCGCATCCGCTGAGGACACGCAATTGTCCCTGCTGGTCGACAATGCGCCCCATACGATCGCCGTGTCGCAGGCGCTCGTCGCCGCCTTCCAGGACAAGAATCCCGACATCGCGATCGAGATCGAAACGCGCCCCAGCGGCGGCGAGGGCGACAACATCGTCAAGACGCGCCTGGCCACCGGGCAGATGACCGACGTCTTCTGGTACAATTCGGGCGCGCTCCTGCAGGCGCTCGCCCCCACGCGCACGCTTCTGGATCTCGCCGATCAGCCCTATGCCGCCACGATGGACCCCGCCTTCAAGGCGGCGGTGAGCATGGGCGGCGAGGTCTTCGGCGTTCCCACGCGCCCGGCCGAGGCTTTCGGCATTCTCTACAACCGTCGCCTCTATGCCGAGCTCGGGCTCCAGGTCCCCCGGACCTGGGCCGACTTCATGAAGAACAACGAGGCGATCAAGGCGGCGGGGCACACCGCCGTGATCCAGACCTATCGCGACACCTGGACCTCGCAGATCCTCGTGCTCGCGGACTATTACAACGTCCAGCGCCGAGAGCCGGACTGGGCCGCGCGCTTCACGGCGAACAAGGTCAAGTATGCCGACGACCCGGTGGCCCTCAAAGGGTTCGAGCGCCTGAAGGCCGTGCATGACGGCGGCTTCCTGAACGAGGATTTCGGCGCGGCCGGCTACGAGGACGGGTTGCGCATGCTGGCGGAAGGGGAGGGCGCGCACTATCCCATGCTCACCTTCGCCATCCAGGCCATCGCCGAGCTCTATCCCGACCGGCTGGCCGACATCGGCTTCTTCTCCCAGCCCGGCGAGGACGCGGCCGACAACGGCCTGACGACCTGGCTGCCGGCGGCCTTCTACATTCCGCGCTCCACCAGCCACGCCGAGGAAGCCAAGCGTTTCCTCGCCTTCGCGGCGAGCCCGGAAGGCTGCGCGGTGCAGAACAAGGCGGCCGCCGCCAACGGACCCTATCTCGTCCAGGGCTGCTCGCTGCCGGCCGATCTCCCGGCCGTGGTCCGCGACGTGCTCGCCTATTTCGACGCAGGCAAGACCGCGCCGGCTCTGGAATACCTCTCGCCGGTCAAGGGGCCGCAGCTCGAGCAGCTGACGGTGGAAGTCGGATCGGGCATCCGCCAGCCCGAGGACGCCGCCCGCCTCTACGACAAGGACGTCGCCCGGCAGGCGCAGCAGCTCGGCCTCCCCGGCTGGTGAGGCTCGCACAAAGGGGCCGCGCCGGAAGCGGGCGGCCCCGACGCGGCGAAAACCCCCTTCCGCCAAGCCTTGCCCCACGCCCCATCCGTCACGCAGGACGACGATGACCGAGATCCATTCCCCGTCCGCCGAGCCGACCGCGCGTCGGCGGCGCAGCCCCTATCCGTTCTGGTTCTACCTGCCCGCCGCCGCGATCTACGGCGTCCTGTTCCTGTTTCCGGCGCTGTCCTCGATCTGGTTCAGCCTCACGCGCTGGACCCTTTTCGAGTCGAGCTTCATCGGCCTCGACAATTTCCGTGCCTTCTTTCAGGAGCCCTTCCTGGTTCAGGGCCTCGTCAACACCGTGATCTTCGGCTTCCTGACCTCGGGTCTGAAGACCGTGCTGGGGCTGCTTCTGGCGGTGCTTCTGACCTCGCGCATCGCGGCGCGCGACTTCCTGCGCTCGCTCGCCTTCTTTCCCGTCCTCGTCAGCACGATCGGCGTCGGCATCGCCTTCACGGCCATGATGCATCCGACCCACGGGGTCATCAACGAGGGTCTGGCGCTTCTCGGCGTCAAAGGGCCGGGCTGGCTGACCGACCGGCGCCTGGCGCTCCTGTCGGTGGCGGTCGTGGATGTCTGGAAAGGCGTCGGGCTCGCCACGGTGATCTTCATCGCCGGCATCGTTTCGATCCCGAAGGACTATTACGAGGCCGCGCGGATCGACGGGGCGCGCTCGCTCGCGCAGTTCACCTATGTCACGCTGCCGCTGGTGCGGCCCGCCACCGTGACGGTGGTGACCCTGTCGTTCATCGGAGGGCTCAGAACCTTCGACCTCGTCTGGGCCATGACCAAGGGCGGCCCGGGCTTTGCCTCCGACGTCGTCGCCTCGGTGATCTACAAACAGTATCAGGCCGGCTTCTACGGTCTGTCGACGGCGGGAAACGTCATCCTCTTCGCGCTGATCGCGGTGCTGGTGCTGCCGCTCTACGCCTTTCTGAACCGTGAGGAGGACCGCTCGTGAAACGCAAGCGCAGGCCCGTCGCAAACCTCGCCTCGGTCGTGATCTTCGCGGTCGTCTTTCTCGTGCCCTTCGCCTTCATCGCGCTCAACGCCGTGAAGACGCGCGCGGAGGCCAACCGGCTCGACTTTTCCTGGCCCACCAGCTTCGCGCTCTGGGACAATCTCGTGGCCGTGATCTCGGCGCGCAACTACATGTTGCTCACCGCCTATCTCAACTCCACCCTCATCACGCTCGCCAGCGTCACGCTGCTCGTGATCCTGGGCGCGATGGTCGGCTATGTCCGGCAGCGCCGGAAGAGCCGCTGGAACGGGGTGATCGACGCTCTGGTTCTGGCTGGGCTGATGATCCCGCCCGCCGTGGTGCCCACCATCTGGCTGCTTCAGCAGATCGGCCTCTTCGCCACGCTGCCGGGCATGGTGCTGATCCAGGTCGCCTACAACATCTCGTTCTGCGTGATCCTCTATCGCGCCTTCATCGCCACGCTCCCGCGCGAGTTGGACGAGGCGGCCATCATCGACGGCGCCAAGCCGCTCGACCTCTTCTTCCGGGTGATCCTGCCGCTCTTGAAGCCGGTGACCGTGACCAACATCGTGGTGCAGTCGGTCGCCATCTTCAACGACTTCGTCAATCCGCTCTACTACCTGCCGGGCAACGGCAACGTGACGGTGCAACTGACGCTCTACAATTTCCAGAGCCAGTACGCGACGCAGTACAACCTCCTGTTCACGAACATCCTGCTCGTGACGATCCCGCCGCTGGTCGTCTTCCTGTTCTTCAACCGCCAGATCGTGGCCGGCATGACCGCCGGCGCGGTGAAGGGCTGAGCGACGGGAAACCGGGGCACGCGCCCGAAAGGAACTCCATGGCCGACCTGTCGCTTCAATCCATCCGCAAGGCGTTCGGCGCCGTCGAGGTCATCAGGGGCATCGACCTCTCGATCCGGCACGGCGAGTTCGTGGTCTTCGTCGGGCCGTCCGGCTGCGGCAAGTCCACGCTCCTGCGCATGATCGCGGGGCTCGAGGAAATCACCAGCGGCGAGCTCCGCATCGGCGGGCGCCTGTGCAACGACGTCGAGCCGAGCGAGCGCGGCATCGCCATGGTGTTCCAGTCCTATGCGCTCTACCCGCATATGAGCGTCTACGACAATGTCGGCTTCGGGCTGAAGCTGGCGAAGACGCCGAAGGCCGAGCGAGACCGGCGCGTGCGCGAGGCGGCGCGCGTCCTGCAGATGGAGCATCTTCTGGAGCGCCGCCCGCGCGAGCTTTCGGGCGGCCAGCGCCAGCGCGTGGCGATCGGACGCGCCATCGTGCGCAAGCCCGAGGTGTTTCTGTTCGACGAGCCGCTCTCCAATCTCGACGCGGCCCTGCGCGCCGACACGCGCATGGAACTGGCGCGGCTTCATGCCGAGCTGGGCGCGACCATGATCTACGTCACCCACGATCAGGTCGAGGCGATGACCCTTGCCGACAAGATCGTGGTGCTGGACGGCGGCGTGGTGCAGCAGGTCGGCCGACCGATCGATCTCTACAAGAACCCCGCCAATCTCTTCGTCGCCGGCTTCATCGGCGCGCCGAAGATGAACATGCTGCCCGTTCGCGTCGCGGCGGGCGGGAATGGGGAAAGCGTCCTGCTTGCCGAGGGGGCGGGGGAGGTGTTGCGCCTGCCGTCCGTCGCCGGGCTGAATGTCGGCCGCAACCTGACGCTGGGCCTGCGCCCCCAGGCCCTCCGCCTGAACGCGGACGGCTCGATCGCGGGCGAGGTCGAGACGGTGGAGCGACTGGGCAACGAGACGGTGGTGGCGTTCCGCTGGGCGGGCGGGCGGCGCTGGCTGGCCGTGATCGCCGGAGACCACATCCTGCGCCGAGGGGACGCCATTCGCATGGCCGCGATCGAGGAGGAGGTTCTCCTGTTCGACGAAAGCGGCAACCGGCTTCCCATCGATCGAGCCGGCTCGCCCCCGCCTCGCGCGGCCGCGGAGAACGGTTCCGCCCCTGCCGACCTCGACGCCTGAGGCTTCGCGAACCGCCGGGGGCGGATGCGATCGCAGGGTCGCCAGACGCCGTTTCGCTCGGCCCGACAATTGCGCCTCGACTGGATAGGAGCTCTTCGCGAGGCCGACCACCGGGCATTGTCACCGGTGGAACCGGTGATCGGCGCGCTGTCTCGTCGCCGACCGGGTGATCGATCCCGGTCGCGGTAGCAGCAAGCTTGCGATGCGCTTCCAGAACGGCTTCGAGAAAGCGGCCGGTCCAGACATGCCATCGGCCTTCCCCAAAACGATCGTACTGGAAGAAAGGAAGTCGCAGCGGAAGCGAGTTGCTCCTGACGCGCGTTCTCGCCTACAGGCCGAGTATTTCGAAGGCGTCGTCCTCGGGCGAATAGCCCAGGACCTCTCGGCTTTCCTCCAATGTAAGACGCTTGTAACGATTGTCGGACACGCCGTTGACGATGGCAAACCCGACCGTTTCGACGTCAACCGCGCGGACCAACAATTGCACGGCATCGCGATGGCTTATGAACGCACTGACATCACGGGGCGAATGGTTTTCTCCGGGCAGGAATTCGGCGAAATTGGCAATTCGGACGGCGATAACGGATAGGCCTTCCTGCGTCGAGAAATAGGATCCGAGCGCCTCGCCAAAGCACTTCGTTACACCGTACAGATTCTTCGGCCTGACGGGATCGCGAACCGAGACCTGGCGATCCTCCGGATAACCCTCGATCGTCTGCGCGCTGCTGGCGAACACGACGCGGCGGCAACCGGCATCCGCCGCCGCGCGGAAGATATTGAACGCTCCCTTGATGTTGGCGTCGAGCAGCGATCCATAGAAGTCTGCGATCGGCCCGGGATCGGCGGCAAGATGGACGACCGTATCGATACCCTCGCAAGCTCGTCTGCATGCTTCCAGATCGGCAATGTCCATAGCCATGGTGTCGTCCTCGGCACCGAACGACGACGTGTCTCGATCCGCAAGGCGAAGGTGTAGCCGCTTCGGAGCCATCGACCGAAATGCAGACCCGACCCGACCAGCGGCTCCCGTCAAAAGAACTGTCCTCGAGCCGTTCCCAGCCATTCCATCATCTCCGATCAATGTCAGTCTCCACGGGTTCGGCTCTCTCGCGAGACAGGCCGAGCCGATATGGATGCTTTCCGTCCATAACCGAACGAGTCGTTCGAAAGGCACCGTTCCCCTCCGAAACCGTGCTTCTTCGCAGACGCCGAGTTCCGAAGACCTGTTCCGGATCGGATACGCTCGAAACCGCTCGATGCAAACGGCAAAGCGGAAGAGGTCCCTGCGTTCCGAATGAGCGGTTTTGGCCCGTCGCTATCACGATCGAACCAAACGCTCAGTTGGCGATCTCGCGCCTCGCAGCCTCCCTCGCGTCATCGGAAAGACCGGCCCCAGGCGCGCCTCTCCTCGCGCCGCAGCCAAAAGGGGGGCGCCGAGTATAGAGCCCCTCTTGCGGAGTTTCAGTCAGACGGTGTCTCTCAGTCAGCGGGCCCGGATACAGGGTTTGTTGTATCGTCGTTGCGCCGCAGACGAGACACATAGGAAAAACGCTGGCCCGGATGCAGGCTGATGGAGAAGAGCGCGAGCTCGCTCTCGCCGAGGAAGTATCGTCGCGTGATTTCAAGCGTGTGATCACCGGCATCCGCCTCGAGCGGCGCGGCCAGAACCGCCGGGAGTCCGCAGGCCTTGAGCGTCTGCTCTACCAAGGTTACCGGCCTTCCGGCGAATTCTTCGACGAGTTCCGACACGGTACCCCGATGGCCGTCCATATGTTGGCGGACGAATTCGGAAAAGCTTTCCGCCACATAGACATCCGTCCAGCAGATCGGTGCCATCGGCGGATCGGAGCGTTGGCAGCGCCGAAACGAGACGACGAGCCAGCGTGACCCCGCCTCGATCTCGAAACGGGCGGCGGCGGCGCGATCGGCGACCCAGCTGGAAATCGTCAGGCTGTCGCGCAACGTGTCTGAAGCATATTGGACGATCGCTTCGACCGATCCCAACGTCTGGGTGAAGCCGCGTTCGTGGGTTTGCGGGATGGCCGCCTCGACACGCGTGCCAAGGCTTGGGCGGCGTGAGACGAGGCCCAACTTCTGCAACTCGCCTAGCGCTGCGCGAAGGGTCGAGCGGCTTACTCCAAGCAGGACGGCGAGCGTCGGCTCGTTCGGCAGCGTGGAGCCGACGGGATAGACGCCCTCGGCGATCTCGCCTGCCAGCCGATGAGCAACCTGCGCGTAACGCGTCTTCAATGCGCACCATCCTCCATCGGCAGCCACGACAGCATTAGCGCAATTCTCTGTCCGGACAAAGCCGTTGACATTGTTCGGACCGCGTAGTTTGTTCGAACAAAAGGAAAGGGTGGTCGTTTGTCTAGCACCGTCTTCGACTCGCTGTTGTTTCGTGACATGTTCGGAACGGCCGCCATGCGCGCCGTCTTCGCCGACGAGGCATTGGTTGCTCGCTATCTGGAAGCGGAAGCGGCCCTCGCCCGCGCGCAGGCGCGGCTCGGCGCCATTCCCGCCACGGCCGGGACAGCGATCGACGCGGCGGCCCACGCTATCCAGATCGATTTCGATCGTCTGCGCCGCGAAACCGAAATCGTCGGCTATCCCATCCTGCCGCTCGTCCATCAGCTCGCCGAGGCGGCGGGCGAGGCCGGTGGATATGTCCATTGGGGTGCGACGACGCAGGACATCATGGACACGGCGAACGTGCTCCAGATCCGCGCGGCGCTGGATCTCGTTGAAGCCGATATCGAGGCTCTGCGCACGATCCTCGCCCGACTCGCCAAGAGCCATCGCGATACGCCGATGGCTGGGCGCACCCATCTGCAGCAGGCGCTACCCATCACCTTCGGCTACAAGGCGGCGGTCTGGCTGTCTTGCCTCGATCGGCATGCCGAGCGCCTGCCGGGCCTGCGCTCACGGGTCTTGTTCGGCGAGTTCTCGGGCGCCGCCGGAACCTTGGCATCGATCGGCCAGGGCGGCCTGGAGATGCAGGGCGCGTTCTGCGCGGAACTCGGCCTCGCTCAGCCCCCGATCACATGGCACGTCGCGCGTGATGGCATTGCGGAGGTCGTGTCCTTTCTGGGGCTCGTCACCGGCTCCCTCGCCAAGATCGCGACCGACGTCATGCTGATGATGTCGACGGAGTTCGGCGAGGTCTCGGAGCCCTTCGTTCCGGGACGCGGCGCGTCCTCCACCATGCCGCAGAAGCGCAATCCCATTTCCAGCGAGCTGATCCTGGCGGCGGCGAAATCGGTTCGCCAGCAGGTCGCCACGATGCTGGACGGCATGATCCACGATTTCGAGCGCGCTACCGGTCCCTGGCACGTCGAATGGATCGCCGTGCCGGAGAGCTTCATTCTCACG
Organism: Aureimonas sp. AU40; assembly: GCF_001463785.1. Lineage (NCBI taxonomy): Bacteria > Pseudomonadati > Pseudomonadota > Alphaproteobacteria > Hyphomicrobiales > Aurantimonadaceae > Aureimonas > Aureimonas sp. AU40. The sequence continues at coordinate 236,708 of NZ_BBWL01000054.1, read as the reverse complement.
GCCTCAGCGCTCGCCAACGCTCGGTACATGCTCGACGGGCTTGTGGTCCACGAGGCGCGCATGCGCACCAATCTCGATCTGACAGGCGGGCTCATCGTCGCCGAGGCGGTGATGATGGCGGCCGCCCCCAGGCTCGGGCGCCAGCACGCGCATGATGTCGTCTACGAGGCCTGCCGCGCCGCGATCGAGGGCGGTGGTCGTCTCGCCGACATCCTGAAGACCAAGCCTGAAGTGATGGAGGCCCTGGGAGGGGCCGAGGCCATCGAGAGCGCCTGCAATCCGGCGAACTATCTCGGCCTGTGCGGCGAGATGGTCGACCGGGTTCTGGCCGGCCGGGGCTGAGGCGCCAGAGAAATCGACCAAGGGGCCGGATGAATCGCGCGCACGGCGCGCCATCCGGACGGGAGGAGTACCCCATGAACAGCATTTCGCCCAAGGCGGCCGGAGCGGCCGCGATCAAAGCGGGCAAGCCCATCTGGAAAGGGCTTGGGTTCCAGGTGATCGTCGGCATGGTGCTCGGCATCCTGGTCGGCCTGATCTGGCCCGAATTCGGCGCGTCGCTGAAGATCCTCGGCGACATCTTCCTGCGCCTCATCAAAACCGCCGTCGCCCCGCTCGTCTTCCTGACGGTGGTGGCGGGCATCGCGGCGGCGGGCGACTTCAAGCGCGTCGGCAAGGTGGGGCTCATCGCCACCCTTTATTTCGAGATCATCTCCACGATCGCAATCGTGTTCGGCTTGGCCGCCGCCTACCTCTTCGACGTGGGACGCGGCATGGGGCAGATCGCGGCCTCGGCGAGCGCGACGCAGGGCGCGGCCGACGCGGCCAAGAAGGCCGTCGATTCCCATACGACCTTCAGCCAGTTCTTTCTGAATGTCTTTCCCGACAACTTCTTCGGCGCCTTCGCGCGCGGCGAACTTCTCCAGGTGCTCGTCATCGCCATCATTTTCGGCGCGGCGCTCTTGTCTCTGAAGCCGGATAAGCGCGCACCAATCGAAAGGGGTCTCGCCACGATCTCGACCGCCTTCTTCGAATTCATCCATCTCATCATGAAGCTCGCGCCGATCGGCACGTTCGGCGCGGTGGCCTATGCTGTCGGCGCGAACGGCACGAACGTCCTGGTTGCCCTCGCCTGGCTTGTGCTGAGCTTCTACATCGCCATCGTCGGCTTTGTCGTGATCGTGCTCGGCACGGTGTCGATGATCTTCCGTATCAACCTTCTCGGCCTCCTGCGCTATATCAGGGACGAGATCGTCGTCGTGCTTGGCACGGCCTCGTCCGAAAGCGTCCTGCCGAGACTTCTCGAAAAGCTGCCCGGCTACGGCGCCTCGAAACAGGTCGTCGGTCTCGTGATGCCGACCGGCTACGCCTTCAACCTGGACGGCACGTCCATCTTCATGGGCATGGGCGTCGTCTTCCTCAGCCATGCCTATGGCATCGACATCACCTGGACGCAGCTCGGAACGCTGATGGCCATCATGCTTTTGACGTCGAAGGGCGCGGCGACGGTTTCGGGCGGTAGCTTCGTCGTCTTCGCGGCGACAGTCACCGCTTCCGGCTTCATCCCGGTGGAGGGCCTCGCCTTGATCTTCGGCGTCTATCGCTTCATGTCGATCGCCGTTTCCACCTGCAACGCCATCGGCAATTGCGTGGCCACCGTGGTGACGGCGAAACTCTGCGGCGAGTTCGACCCGGCTATGGCGGAGCTGGCAAATCGCGATCCCCTTGCCGCCGAGCGGGCCGTCACATCCGAGTTCGAGCGTGGGGACGCGGCTGCCGCCCCCGCCTGAGGAGCTGAGATACCTCAGCTACTGGATGGTTCTTCCGGGGAGACTCACGAGCTCCCCGCCGTCCCGGCTTTCGCCATCGGCCCACCCATCAAGGACCTCGAACATGACCGATCAACCGGCTTGCCGGATCGAGCACGACGCCTTCGGCCCGGTCGAGATTCCCGCCGACCGCTATTGGGGCGGGCAGACGCAACGCGCGCTCGGTGTGTTCGAGATCGGCGACGAGCGTTTCCCGGCTGCTCTCGTTCGGACCTTCGGCCTGCAGAAGCTCGCGGCGGCCCGCGCCAATCGACGGCTCGGAACGATCGACCCGATCCTGGCCGACGCAATCGAGGCAGCGGCCCGCGAGTTGTGGGAGGGTCGCTTCGACGACCACTTTCCGCTGACGATCTGGCAGACGGGGTCCGGTACCCAGACCAACATGAATGCGAACGAGGTCATCGCAAACCGCGCCAACGAGGCCCTTGGGCACCCGCTCGGACGTCGCCAGCCGATCCATCCCAACGACCATGTGAATCGCTCGCAATCCTCGAACGACAGCTTTCCGACCGTCATGCACCTTTCGACGGCGATCGAGCTGCGCAACGGGCTGCTGCCCGCGCTCGGGCTCCTACGCGACACGCTCGCCGCCAAGGCGCGGGAGTTCGAGGACATCGTCAAGATCGGCCGGACCCACATGATGGACGCCGTTCCGATGACGGTCGGACAAGGCTTCGACGCCTTCGCCCGGCAGATCGGTCTCGGGATCGACCGGGTCGAGGCGACGATGCCGCGCCTGTACCTGCTGGCGCAAGGCGGCACGGCCGTTGGCTCGGGACTGAACGCGCCGGATGGGTTCGACGAGGTTTTCTGCGCCGAGGTGGCGAGCCTGAGCGGGCTCCCGTTCCTGCCCAATCCGAGCAAGTTCGAGGGGATGGGTGCCCATGACAGTCTGGTCGAAGTCTCGGGCGCGCTCAACGTTCTCGCCGTCTCGCTGATCAAGATCGCCAACGACATCCGCCTGCTCGCCTCCGGGCCGCGATGCGGCCTTGGCGAGCTCGTCCTGCCGGACGACGGGCTGTCCTCCTCCATCATGCCGGGAAAGCGCAACCCGACCATCGCGGAGGCGCTGGTGCAGGTCGCCTTTCAGGTCATCGGCAATCACGCGACGATCTCGGCGGCGGGCGCGTCGGGAAGCTTCGAGCTCAACGTCGCCAAACCCGTTCTTGTCCACAACCTCCTGCAATCGATCCGCCTCCTGACGGACGGTTCGCGGATCTTCGCCACGAAACTGGTTCGAGGCCTCGACGTCGACCGAGAGCGTCTCGCCGCGAATGTCGCCGACGCGCTGCTCCTCGCCACGGTTCTCAATCCAATCTTGGGCTACGATCGCGTCGCCGACATCACCAAGAAGGCGCTGAGCGAGAACCTGACGCCGCGAGCGGCGGGCATCGCGCTGGGCTACGTGACAGGAGAGGACTACGACCGCATCGTCGATCCGAAGACGATGGTCGCACCTGTGCCGCGCTAGCCAGGGCAGCGCCCCCACGAACTCGGGAGTCAGGTCGTCGCTGAGAACGGCGATGCCGAAGCCCACTCCTAAAACCGGCGTGATGAGCGACAGGACGCCAAGGCGCGACGCGAGGTAGGCGCGCATCGACGGTTTGCCGAAGATGCGGGCTCGGCATCTTCGCATGGGGTCGGCACGCCTCGATCAGCGGCTCCGCATCAAACCATTGCTCCTCGCTCAGCATCCCACATCTCCTTGCAGGAAAGCCAACGACATAGAGTCGGACTGAGGCGCCAACAGGCCCCAGAGGGTTCAGCCGGCGTCGGCGCCCGGCTTGGTGCCGACCGAGATGCCGCCGGCGCGCTCCAGGGCGCGCTTGGCGGCCTTGGGCGGGCGGGCGCGCAGGGCCTCCAGGCCCTCGCGGGCGAGAGGGCGCAGGCCCGCGCCGTCCGCCGCGTCGAGATGGGCGAGGATCGTGTCGCGCATGCGCGGCGTCCAGAAGGCGGCGACATGGTCGGCGACGCCGAGCGCGCCGGGCTCGTGCGCCTGCGCCTCGAAGAAGCGCGCCACCTGGTTCAGCATGGAGACGAGCTTCTCGGCCTCGCTCGGACCCGTCTCGTGCGCTCCGGTCTCGTCCGATCCCGCGTCGTGTGGCGCGCTCATTCCGCCGGCTCCGCCTGGGCGACGCGGCGCGAGCGCTCCGCGAAGCTGTTGTAGTGCTCCTGCCAGTCGCTCGGCCCGTTGGAAGGCGAGACCTGAACGGCGGTCACCTTGTATTCCGGGCAGTTGGTGGCCCAGTCCGAATAGTCGGTCGTCACGACATTGGCCTGCGTCAGGGGATGGTGGAAGGTCGTGTAGACGACGCCCGGCGCGACGCGATCCGTGATGCGCGCGCGCAGGCTCGTGTCGCCGGCCCGGCTCGCCACCTTGACGAAGGCGCCCTCGCGGATGCCGCGCTCCTCGGCGTCGTGCGGGTGGATCTCCAGAAGATCCTCCTCGTGCCAGAGCACGTTGTCCGTGCGCCGCGTCTGCGCGCCGACATTGTACTGCGACAGGATGCGGCCCGTGGTGAGCAGAAGCGGGAAGCGCGGGCCGACCTTCTCGTCGGTCGGCACGTATTCCGTCACCACGAAGAGGCCCTTGCCGCGCACGAAGCCTTCCATGTGCATGAGCGGCGTGCCGAGCGGGGCCTTCTCGTTGACCGGCCATTGCAGGGACTCGGTCTCCAGGCGCTCGTAGGACACGCCCGAGAAGGTGGGCGTCAGCGCCGCGATCTCGGCCATGATCTCGGACGGATGCGCGTAGGCCATCGGCAGGCCGAGCGCGTTGGCGAGAAGCTGCGTGATCTCCCAGTCGGCATAGCCGTTCTTGGGTTTCATCACGCGTCGCACGCGCTGGATGCGGCGCTCGGCATTGGTGAAGGTGCCGTCCTTCTCCAGGAAGGTCGAGCCCGGCAGGAAGACGTGGGCATGGACCGCCGTCTCGTTCAGGAACAGGTCCTGCACCACGACGCATTCCATGGCGGCGAGGCCCGCCGTGACATGGCGCGTGTTGGGGTCGGACTGGAGAATGTCCTCGCCCTGAATGTAGATGCCCTTGAACTCGCCGGCGACCGCCGCGTCCAGCATGTTGGGAATGCGCATGCCCGGCTCGTCGTCGAGCTCGACGCCCCACATGGTCTCGAACAGGGCGCGCGCCGTGTCGTCGGACACGTGGCGATAGCCCGACAGCTCGTGCGGGAAGGAGCCCATGTCGCAGGCGCCCTGCACGTTGTTCTGCCCGCGAAGCGGGTTCACGCCCGCGCCGCGACGGCCGATATTGCCGGTGGCCATGGCGAGGTTCGCGATGGCCATGACCGTGGTGGAGCCCTGGCTGTGCTCGGTGACGCCGAGCCCGTAATAGATCGCCGCCCGGCCGCCCGTGGCGTAGAGACGCGCGGCGGCGCGAAGGTCGACTGCCGGAACGCGGGTCATCGGCTCGCTGGCTTCCGGCGAGCGCGCGGGGTCGGACACGAACTCCGCCCAGGCCGCGAAGGCCTCCAGATCGCAGCGCGCGCGCACATAGTCCTCGTCCACCAGCCCTTCGGTGACGATCACATGTGCCATGGCGGTGAGAACGGCGACGTTGGTGCCGGGGCGCAGCGGCAGGTGGTGCGCGGCCTCCACATGCGGGGTGCGCACGAGGTCGATGCGGCGCGGGTCGATCACGATCAGCTCCGCGCCCTCGCGCAGCCGCTTCTTCATGCGGCTGGCGAAGACCGGGTGGCCGTCGGTCGGGTTGGCGCCGATCACGAGAATGACGTCGGACTCCTCGACGGAATCGAAGTCCTGCGTGCCCGCCGAGGTGCCGAGCGTGGTCTTCAGACCGTAGCCGGTCGGCGAGTGGCAGACGCGGGCGCAGGTGTCGACATTGTTGTTGCCGAAACCCGCCCGGATCAGCTTCTGGACGAGGAACGTCTCCTCGTTGGTGCAGCGGGACGAGGTGATGCCGCCGACCGCGTTGCGCCCGTACTTCTCCTGGATGCGGCGGAACTCGGACGCCGTGTGGGCGATCGCCTCCTCCCACGACACTTCCTGCCAGGGATCGGAGGTCGAGGCGCGGATCATCGGCTTGGTGATGCGCTCGCGGTGGTTGGCATAGCCGTAGGCGAAGCGGCCCTTGACGCAGCTATGGCCGTGATTCGCCTTGCCGTCCTTCCAAGGCACCATGCGCACCAGCTCCTCGCCGCGCATCTCGGCCTTGAAGGAGCAGCCGACGCCGCAATAGGCGCAGGTCGTGACCTTGGAATGCTCGGGCACGCCAATGGCGACCACCGACTTTTCCATCAGCGTCGCGGTCGGGCAGGCCTGGACGCAGGCGCCGCAGGACACGCATTCGGAGGAGAAGAAGTCCTGCCCCTGGCTCGGCGAAACGCGGCTGTCGAAGCCGCGCCCGGCGATGGTCAGCGCGAACGTGCCCTGCACCTCCTCGCAGGCCCGCACGCAGCGCGAGCAGACGATGCATTTGGACGGGTCGTACTGGAAATAGGGGTTGGAGAGGTCCTTCTCCATGAAGAGCGGGTTCGCCTCGCCATGCTCGTGGGCGTGGACGTGGTTCTCGCCGTGCTGGCCGTAGCGCACCTCGCGCAGGCCGACTTCGCCCGCCGTGTCCTGCAGCTCGCAGTCGCCATTGGCCGAGCAGGTCAGACAGTCCAGCGGGTGGTCGGAGATGTAAAGCTCCATCACGCCCCGGCGCAGCTTGGCGAGCCGGTCGGTCTGCGTGTGGACCACCATGTTGTCGGCCGCCAGCGTGGTGCAGGAGGCCGGCGTGCCGCGCAGCCCCTCCACTTCCACGAGGCACATGCGGCAGGAGCCGAAGGGCTCCAGCGAGTCGCTCGCGCAGAGCTTGGGGATCTTGGTGCCCGTCAGGCTCGCGGCGCGCATCAGGCTGGTGCCCGCCGGCACGGTGACGCTTTCGCCGTCGATCGTCAGCGTCACCATCTTCTCGGAGCGGCGCTCGGGTGTGCCGTGGTCGGTCTCGTGAACGAGCGACATGCCGTGTCCTCCTCAGTTCGCCGTCTGGAGCGCGGCCGGGAGCGGCCGCGCGTCGAGATCGAAGTCTTCGCGAAAATGCGTCATCGCGCTCATGACGGGGTAGGGCGTGAAGCCGCCGAGCGCGCAGAGCGAGCCGAACTTCATCGTCTCGCAGAGGTCGGCGAGGAGATCGAGTTCGGCCCTGGCGGAGCGCCCGGCCTCGCGCGCGGCGAGCACGCGGTCCATCGTCTCCTGCCCGCGCACCGCGCCGATGCGGCAGGGCGTGCACTTGCCGCAGCTTTCCGCCGCGCAGAACTCCATGGCGAAGCGCGCCATGTGCGCCATGTCGACCGTGTCGTCGAACACGGTGATGCCGCCATGGCCGATCAGCCCGTCCTTGGCCGTGAAGGCCTCGTAGTCGAAGGGCGTGTCGAAGAGCGAGGGCGGGAAATAGGCGCCGAGCGGGCCGCCGACCTGCACCGCGCGCACCGGCCGGCCCGAGGCCGTGCCGCCGCCGATCTCGTTGACGAGTTCGCCCAAGGTGATGCCGAAGGGCACTTCAACCAGGCCGCCATGGCGCACGTTGCCGCCGAGTTGCACGGGCATGGTGCCGCGCGAGCGCCCCAGGCCCAGCCGCTCGTAGGCCTCCGGCCCTTCGGCGAAGATCGCCGGCACGGCGGCGAGCGAGAGGACGTTGTTGACCACGGTCGGCCTGCCGAACAGGCCCTTCAGCGCCGGCAGCGGCGGCTTGGCGCGCACGATGCCGCGCTTGCCCTCGATCGAGTTGAGAAGCGAGGTTTCCTCGCCGCAGACATAGGCGCCTGCGCCGACGCGCACCTCCATGTCGAAGGCCAGCCCCGAGCCACCGACCGAGCTCCCGAGCCATCCGACGCGGCGCGCTTCGCCGATGGCATGTTCCATCGCCTCGATCGCGTGCGGATATTCCGAGCGGATATAGATGTAGCCATAGGTCGCGCCGACGCTGACGCCGGCGATCGCCATGCCCTCCACGAGGCGGAACGGATCGCCCTCCATGGTCATGCGGTCCGCGAACGTGCCGGAATCGCCTTCGTCGGCATTGCAGACGACATATTTCTGGTCGGCCGATGCCATGCGCACCGTGTCCCACTTGATGCCGGTGGGAAAGCCCGCGCCGCCGCGCCCGCGCAGCCCGGAAGCGGCGACGGTCTTGACCCGTTCCTCGGCGCTCATGGCGAGCGCCGCTTTGAGCCCGCGCCAGCCGCCATGGGCGCGATAGTCGCTCTCCGAACGCGGATCGACGATGCCGCACAGCGCCATGGTGGAGCGCGTCTGGCGGGCAAGGAACGGATGCGCCTCGGGCCGACCGATGCGCAGCGGATGCGCGCCGCCCTCGAACAGGCCCGCCGCGACTAGCGCGGCGACGTCCGCCACGCCAACAGGGCCGTAGCCGATGCGCCCGTCCGCTGTCTCGACCTCGACCAGCACTTCCAGAAAGTGCATCCCGCGCGAGCCGGTGCGCACGATCTCGACGGCGCGCCCCGCTTGCGCTGCGGCCTGCGCGATGGCGCTCGCCACCTCGTCGGCGCCGACCGCGAGAGCCGCGGCGTCGCGCGGCACGAAAACACGAACCAGCCCGCTCATCGCACGGCCTCCCCGAGAAGCGTCGCCAGTCGCTCGGCTGACAGGCGGCCATGGATCTTGCCGTTCACCATCGCCGCCGGGGCGACGGAGCAGAGGCCGAGGCAGTAGACCGGCTCCAGCGTCACCGCGCCGTCGCCGCTGGTCGCTTTCATGGGCACGCCCAGAAGCTCCTCGGCCCGGGCCTGGAGCGCCCGCCCGCCCGCCGCCTGGCAGGCCTCGGCCGAGCAGAGCTTGACCACGGTGCGGCCCGCCGGCTGGCGGCGGAAGTCGTGGTAGAAGGTGAGAACGCCGTGTACATCGGCGCGCGACAGGTTGAGCGCCTGCGCGATCACCGGCACGGCGGCGTCGTCCACCATGCCGAACTCGCCCTGCACCTCGTGCAGGATCGGCAAGAGCGCGCCGGGCCGATCCTTGTGGGCGGCGATGATCTCGTCCAGCCGCTCTCGGTCGAAGGGAACGGAGCGTCGCGCGGAATCGAGCATGGGTGATCTCCCGAATATCGAAAGGCCGGCGCCGCGAGGGGCGGCGCCGGCGCGACTTGATCGTCAGAACAGGGCTGCGGCCTTCTGCAGCGTGATGAAGACGCCCCAGAGAAGCGGCAGGGCGATGATGCCCCAGGCCAGAAGCGCCGGGCCGCTGAAGCCGCCGCGCCCGATGCCGTAATCGCCGCCCGCCGGGGCCGTGCCGACCAGCGTCGGCTTCGAGGCGCCCTTGCCCTCCTGGCGCATCTGCCACTTCTGGGCGACGGGGCGAACGAGGAGATTGGCCACGAAGCCCACCACCAGAAGCGCGGCGACCGTCAGGAAGATCGGCTGGTACACCGTCTCGCGCGGCACGCCGGCCGCGATCTGCCGGTCTCGGATCGTGCCGGTGATGAGACCGCCGAAGACGCCTGCGAGCGACCAGGCGGTGAGCAGCCGGCCATGGATGGCGCCGACGAACTTGGTGCCGAACACGTCCGCGAGATAGGCCGGCACGGTAGCGAAGCCGCCGCCATACATGGAGGCGATCACGCAGAACGAGGCGACGAACACGAACAGAAGGCCGCCGGTAGCGCTGAGCGGCAGCAGGGCGGCATAGATCGCAAGGCCGAGCGCCAGAATCACGGCATAGGTGGTCTTGCGGCCGAGCCGGTCGGAGAAGGAGGCCCAGAAGAAGCGCCCGCCGATGTTGAAGAGCGAGACGAGGCCGACGAAGCCCGCGCCCACGGCGGCGGCGGCAGCGCGCTGCTCGGGCGTGAAGTCGAGGAAGCGGACGCCCTCGGCCCCGATCAGCCGTCCGGCGAAGATTTCCTGCAGCATGGGCGAGGCGACGCCGATGATGCCGATCGAGGCGGAGACGTTGGTGAGGAGCACCACCCAGATCAGCCAGAACTGCGGCGTCCTGTGCGCGTCCTTCAGGTGCACGTCGCCGGTGGCGATCATGCGGTTCTTCGCCTCGGCGGGCGTCCAGCCGGCGGGGCGCCAGTTCTCGGGCGGCACGCGATATCCCAGCGCGCCGGACACCATGAAGACGAAGTAGACGGCGGCGAGCACCAGGAAGGTCTGCCACACGCCGACGCCTTCGGGCGAAGCGAAATGGCGCATCAGCATGTCGGCGAGCGGTGAGCCGATCATCGCGCCGCCGCCAAAGCCCATGATCGCCATGCCGGTCGCCATGCCGCGACGGTCCGGGAACCATTTGATGAGCGTGGAGACCGGCGAGATGTAGCCGAGCCCGAGGCCGATGCCGCCGATAATTCCCGAACCCAGCCACATCAGCCAGAGCTGGTGGAGGTAGATGCCGAGCGCCGAGATCACCATGCCGCCGCACCAGCACACGGCCGACACGAGCCCGGCCTTGCGCGGACCGGCGCGCTCCAGCCAGCCGCCCCAGATCGCCGCCGAGGCGCCGAGCACCACGAAGAACAGCGTGTACATCCAGAGAAGGTCCGACACGCGCCAGTCGCACGTTGTCGTGAACAGGGCGGTCGTCAGGTTCATACCGTCGCAGGTGACGGACTGCGACACGCCGATGGCGCGCGACAGCGGCAGCCAGAACACCGAGAAGCCGTAGGCCATGCCGATACACAAATGGATGGCAAGCGCGCAGGGCGGGATCAGCCAGCGGTTGAAACCGGCCTTCGCGACGGTGTTTTCCCGCTCCAGAAAGCCAGCTTTGGCTGGACGCGAGACATCGGCTGCGGAACTCATGAACCCTCCCAGGACACGCGGAGCCACGACCTCGCGATCGTGTTTCTCCTGACAGACGAGGGTGTTGCGAAACTTAGAACGAGTCAAATGCAGCCGGATCGATCGTTGATAGAGCGCCTCTATCAAAAATCGCTCAGCGTGTGTCCCGCAGCGGCTCGATCCGGCGGCGGAACTCGGCCGAGCGCACGCAGGAAAGGATCGCCCGCGTCAGCGCCGACATCGGATGGCGATCGAGCACGACGAGCCCTACGGCCTGGGGCGGCGAGGGATCGTCGAAGGGCAGGACGAGGATCGAGGGATCGCGCTCGGCCGTGCGGGCCTGAGGGTGGGGCAGGATCGAGGACAGGCCGCCCATGCGCACCATGGACAGGAGCGCGGTGTAGGAATTGGTTGTGGCGCGCGGGCGCATCTCGACGCCGACGCGGGTCATCTGCGCGTCGAGAATGCGCCGGTTCTGCATGTCGCGCGTGAGAAGGCAGAGCGGGGCCGAGGCCGCCTCGGCCCAGGAGATGGACGAGCGGCCCGCGAATTCGCCGTCGGCCGGCGTCGCGAAGCGATAGCGCTCCTCGTAGAAGGTCCAGCTGATGACGCCCGACAGCGGCTCGCTTTCCAGATAGGTGATGCCGCCGTCGATATCGTGCGCATGAAGCGCGCGCTCGATCTCGCGCGAGGTCATGGACAGGATCACCGGCTGAAGATCGGGATGGTCGATCGCCAGAACCGGCGGGATGGCGCCCGCCGCCGGCATGGCGGCCGGGATGACGCCGAGGCGCAGCCGCCCGGACAGGCCGATGCCCGGCCGGCCGGCCGCGCGCAGCATTCCGTCGCAATCGTGCAGCATCTGCTGCGCCCAGGGCAGCGCCGCCTCGCCCTCGGCCGTCAGCCCGACGAAGCGCCGGTCGCGCCGCACCAGCTCCACCCCGAGTAGGGTCTCCAGCGAATTGAGCCCGGCCGAGAGCGTCGGCTGCGACACGCCGCAGCTTTCCGCCGCGCGGCGGAAATGGCCGACGCGCGCCAGGGTGACGAAATACTGGAGATGTCGGATCTGCATCGGGGCTCCGCGAAGGCAGGGGGCCGAACCCGCGCCGCGCGCAGGCTAGTCGCCGCCCGGCCGAGGGGCAACGGGTGGAGAGCGGTGGCTGCGGGAAATGGGGGCGCGCGGGTTGCACTTGGCTGTTCGACCCGTTCGGGTGAGGACCCATCCCGACTTGATGGGCGAGCAATGGGCGTCAAACTCGCCCGCATGACCCAACCCCTTCGCAGCCCGACGGGCTTTCGCCTCGCCTTCTGGATCGCCTCCGCCTTCTGGCTGGGCCTCGCGATCGTTCTGTCTCTCGCCTGACGGATCGGGCTTTACCCCGTTGATACCTCCGCCGCCTGCTTCAGCGGAACGTGTAGGGCACCGGACCCCGGTGGTCGGAATCGAGCTGGATGTCGGCGGCGGCAGGCGGAAAAGCCCGCTGGTCGCAGTCCTGGCGCGGGCAGATGCGGCAGGACGATCCGATCGGCGTCGGGGTGCCGTTGGTGCCGATCGCGTCGGCATAGACGAAGTCGGCGGCATGCGCGATCTCGCAGCCGATCGCCACGGCGTAGCGGCGCGGGGGACGCGCGAAGCTGGCGGAGGGCTTCACCAGCCCCTTGGCCATCGAGAGATAGCGGATTCCGTCGGGCATCTCGGCGAGCTGCACCAGGATGCGGTCGGGAATGGCGACGGCCTCGTGCACGATCCAGAGCGGACAGGCGCCGCCGAAGCGCGCGAACTGGAGCGCGGTGGCGGAATGGCGCTTGGTGATGTTGCCCGCCATGTCCACGCGGCAGAAGAAGAAGGGCGTTCCCGCCAGACCCGGCCGCTGCAGCGTGGAAAGCCGGTGGCAGGTCTGCTCGAAGCTGGTGCCGAAGACGCGGCGCAACCGGTCGATGTCGTGTCGCAGTTCGAGCGCCGACGCTCGAAAGCGGCGGTAGGGCATCAGGATGGCGGCGGCGGCGTAGTTCGTCAGGCCCGTCGCCAGAAGCTCGCGCGCGGGGCCGAGCGAGCCGGCGATCTCCCCGATCCTTTCCTGGAAGTCCAGGCGGGCGAACTGATAGGCGATCTGGAAGGTCTGGGTTTCCGGCGTCTGGTGCGGATCGATGCGAAGGGTCTTCGTGGCGGCGTCGAAGCTGCGCAGCGCGTCGCCCGCAAAGGCCTGCGCCCGGACGCGGACGCCGTGGCGATCCAGAAGCAGGCGCTCCAGCCCCGGCGCCATCGGCCCATCGATCGCCTCGGCGATCTCCTCCGCCGCCCGGTCCAGCGCGTCGACATAGTTCCGCTCGGAATGGAACCAGTCGCGCACGCGCTCCCAGGGCAGCTGCGAGCGGGGGCCCTCGCTCGTGTCCACCCGGTCGTCGAGAACGCGCAATTGATCCTGCGTCCGGCGATAGGCGGCGTAGAGCGCGGCAAGGCGGCGGGCCAGAAGCGGCTGGCGGTGAACGGCCCGCCGGGCCGTGTCCGGCGATAGCACGCCCTCGACGCTGGGATCGCCGGCGGCCTCCAAGACGTCGATCAGCAGCGCGGCCTCGTCGTCCCCGTCGATCGCCGCCCAGTCGGACGGGAAGGCGGCGGCGACTGCCGAAAGCACGGCCGGCGTCACCGGCCGGTCGCCGTTCTCGATCTGCGAGAGATAGCTGACGGAAATGCCGAGCCGCTCCGCCATCGCTGCCTGGCTTTGCGCCCGGCCGTTGCGCAGCGCCCGGATACGCTCCCCGATGAAACGGGGCGCGAGCTTCTTCATGGGAGGGGTGCTTCGCTGTTTCGATCCGGCAACTATGCAAACATGGCTTTTGCAGCTTTGCAACATCGCAGTTGCGGCGCAACCTGGCTTTCCCTCAACTGCGTTCGTTCCGAGGGAGGCCTGCCATGTCGTCGACCATTCACGAACTCGAGCGCCGCCGGGCCGCCGCGCGCCAGGGCGGGGGCGAGCGGCGCATCGCCGCCCAGCACGCCAAGGGCAAGCTGACCGCGCGCGAGCGCCTGGACGTGCTTCTGGACGAGGGCTCGTTCGAGGAGCTCGACATGTTCGTCGAGCACAATTGCACCGATTTCGGCATGGAGCGCGAGATCGTTCCCGGTGACGGCGTGGTGACGGGATCGGGCACGATCGACGGCCGGCTGGTGTTCGTCTTCAGCCAGGACTTCACCGTCTTCGGTGGCTCGCTGTCGGAGCGCCACGCGCAGAAAATCTGCAAGATCATGGACATGGCCCTGAAGGTCGGCGCGCCGGTGATCGGGCTCAACGATTCGGGCGGCGCGCGCATTCAGGAGGGCGTCGCCTCGCTCGGCGGCTATGCCGAAGTGTTCCAGCGCAACGTGCTGGCGTCGGGCGTCGTGCCGCAGCTCAGCCTCGTCATGGGCCCGTGCGCGGGCGGGGCGGTCTACTCGCCGGCCATGACCGACTTCATCTTCATGGTGAAGGATTCCAGCTACATGTTCGTCACCGGGCCGGACGTGGTGAAGACGGTGACCAACGAGATCGTCAGCCAGGAGGATCTGGGCGGTGCCATCACCCATACGACCAAGTCCTCGGTCGCCGACTGCGCCTTCGAGAACGACATGGAGGCGTTGCTCGCCGCGCGCGACTTCGTCGGCTTCCTGCCCGCGTCCAACCGGTCCGGCGTTCCCGAGCGGCCGACGGCCGATCCGTTCGACCGGCTGGAGCCCAGCCTCGACACGCTGATCCCGCCCTCCGCCAACCAGCCCTACGACATGCGCGAGCTCGTCGCCAAGACGGTGGACGAGGGCGAGTTCTTCGAGATCCAGCCCGGCCATGCCGGCAACATCATCGTGGGCCTCGGCCGCGTGGAGGGGCGCACGGTCGGGATCGTCGCCAACCAGCCGATGGTGCTGGCCGGCTGCCTCGACATATCGGCCTCCAAGAAGGCCGCGCGCTTCGTGCGCTTCTGCGACGCGTTCGAGATTCCGATCGTGACCTTCGTGGACGTGCCGGGCTTCCTGCCAGGCGTCGGTCAGGAGCACAACGGCATCATCAAGCACGGCGCCAAGCTGCTCTTCGCCTATGGCGAGGCGACGGTTCCCAAGATCACCGTCATCACCCGCAAGGCCTATGGCGGGGCCTACGACGTCATGGCCTCCAAGCATCTGCGGGGCGATCTGAACTATGCCTGGCCGACGGCCGAGATCGCGGTGATGGGCGCCAAGGGCGCGGTGGAGATCATCTTCCGGGGCAGGAGCGCGGAGGAAATCGCCGAGCGCACCGCCGAATACGAGCGCCGCTTCGCCAATCCTTTCGTCGCGGCGTCCAAGGGCTTCGTGGACGAGGTCATCATGCCCCACTCGACGCGCCGGCGCATCGCGCTCGGGCTTCGCAAGCTGCGCGGCAAGTCGCTCCAGAACCCTTGGAAGAAGCACGACAACATCCCGTTGTAGGAGCAGAAACGTGGGAGGAACCGGGATGGCGTTGGGACGCTTGAACCATGTCGGCGTGGCGACGCCCTCGATCGCGCAAGCCATGGAGCACTATGCCAAGCTCTTCGGAGCCGCCGCCGTCGGCGCGCCCTTCGATCTGCCCGAGCAGGGCGTGAAGGTCTGCTTCATCGACGTGCCGAACACGCAGATCGAGGTGATCGAGCCGCTGAACGATGCTTCGCCGGTCGCCGGTTTCCTTGAGCGCAACCCGGCGGGCGGGCAGCATCATCTCTGCTTCGAGGTGGCCGATCTCGATGCAGCGATCGCCGATCTCACCGCGTCCGGCGCGCGGGTGCTGGGGAGCCCGCGCATCGGCGCGCACGGCACGCGGATCGTGTTTCTGCATCCGCGCGACATGGGCGGCGTGCTGGTCGAACTGATGGAGGCGCCCGATGGCGGACACTGAACGCCCCACCCCGGCCGACTGGCGCAAGGCCACCGAGCGGGAGGTGAAGGGCCGCGACCTCGACTGGAAGACGCCCGAGGGAATCGTGGTCAAGCCGCTCTACACCGCCGAGGATATGGCGGGCTGGGACCCCGGCCTGCCGGGCTTCGCGCCCTTCACGCGCGGCGTGCGCGCCTCGATGTATGCCGGGCGGCCCTGGACGATCCGCCAATATGCCGGCTTCTCGACGGCGGAGGCGTCCAACGCCTTCTACCGCCGCAATCTCGCCGCCGGGCAGAAGGGCCTTTCGGTCGCCTTCGACCTCGCCACGCATCGCGGCTACGACTCGGACCACCCCCGCGTCGTCGGCGATGTCGGCAAGGCGGGCGTTGCGATCGACACGGTGGAGGACATGAAGATCCTCTTCGACGGCATTCCGCTCGGCGAGATGAGCGTGTCCATGACCATGAACGGGGCGGTGATCCCGGTGCTCGCCTTCTTCATCGTGGCGGGCGAGGAGCAGGGCATTCCGCGCGCCCGGCTCGACGGGACCATCCAGAACGACATCCTCAAGGAGTTCATGGTCCGCAACACCTATATCTACCCGCCCGAATCCTCCATGCGGATCGTCTCCGACATCTTCGCCTATACCAGCCGCGAGATGCCGAAGTTCAACTCGATCTCGATCTCGGGCTACCACATGCAGGAGGCGGGGGCGACGCAGCTCCAGGAGCTCGCCTTCACCATCGCCGACGGCATGGAATATGTCCGATACGGCGTCGCCTCGGGGCTCGACATCGACGCGTTTGCCGGGCGCCTCTCCTTCTTCTTCGCCATCGGCATGAACTTCTTCATGGAAGTGGCGAAGCTGCGCGCCGCGCGCGTTCTCTGGCACCGGGCGATGACCGAGCTCGGGGCGAAGGACGAGCGCTCCAAGATGCTGCGCACCCATTGCCAGACCTCCGGCGTCTCGCTCACCGAGCAGGACCCGACCAACAACGTGATCCGCACCACGATCGAGGCCATGGCCGCGATGCTGGGCGGCACGCAGTCGCTGCACACCAACGCGCTGGACGAGGCGATCGCGCTGCCGACCGAGACCTCCGCCCGCATCGCCCGCAACACGCAGCACGTTCTCCAGGAGGAGACGGGCATGACCAAGGTCGTCGATCCGCTCGGCGGCAGCTACTACGTGGAGAGCCTGACGAAAGCGCTGGTGGACGGCGCCTGGGAGCTGATCGAGCGCATCCGCCGCGAGGGCGGCATGGCCAAGGCCGTGGCTTCGGGCTGGCCGAAGGCGATGATCGAGGAGGCCGCCGCCGCCAAGGCCGCGCGGGTCGATCGCGGCGAGGACGTGATCGTCGGCGTCAACCGCTATCGGTTGGAGACCGAGGCGCCGATCGACATCCTCGACGTCGACAACCACGCGGTGCGCGAGGCGCAGGTGGCCCGCATCGAGCGGGTCAAGTCCGAGCGCGACCCTCAAGCCGTGGCGGCGGCGCTGGAGGCCCTGCGCGAAGGCGCGAAGGGAGAGGGCAATCTCCTCGAACTCGCGGTGGCGTGCGCACGGGCGCGCGCGACGCTAGGCGAGATTTCCGGCGCGATGGAGGACGTGTTCGGCCGCTTCGACACCAGCCCGAGGCCGGTGAAGGGCATCTATGGCGGCGCCTACCAGAACGATCCGCGCTGGACGCGCCTCACCGACGCCGTCGCCTCCACCCGGCACCGCCTCGGGCGGCGCCCGCGCATGCTGGTGGCCAAGATGGGGCAGGACGGGCACGACCGGGGCGCCAATCTCGTGTCCTCCATGTTCGGCGATCTCGGCTTCGAGATCGTGCCCGGCCCGCTGTTCCAGACCCCGGCGGAAGCGGCGGTGCTGGCGGTCGAGAAAGACGTCGACGTCGTCGGCGCCTCGTCGCTCGCGGCCGGGCACAAGACGCTGATCCCCGATCTCATCGCGCGGCTGGCGGAAGCGGGGCGGTCCGACATCAAAGTGGTCGCCGGCGGCGTCATCCCCGCGCAGGATTATGACGAGCTGCGCCGGGCCGGCGTCTCCGCCATTTTCGGCCCTGGCACCAATCTCATGGAGGCGGCGGCCGAGGTGCTGCGCCTTCTCGGCCACAACATGCCCCCCGCCGAGGATGCGTCCGACCGGCCCGATGGCCGCGATGCAGCAGAATAAAGGCTTCCCCCGTGTTTCGTAAAATCCTCGTCGCCAATCGCGGCGAAATCGCCTGCCGCATCATGCGCACCGCCCGGCGCATGGGCATCGCCACCGTCGCGGTCTATTCCGACGCCGACGCGCTGGCGCCCCATGTCGCCATGGCCGACGAGGCGGTGCGCCTCGGCCCCGCGCCGGCGGCCGAGAGCTATCTGCGGGCCGACCTGATCCTCGCGGCCGCGCGGGCGACGGGGGCGGATTGCATCCATCCCGGCTACGGCTTCCTGTCGGAGCGCGAGAGCTTCGCCCGCGCCTGCGAGGAGGCCGGCATCGTCTTCGTCGGCCCGCCGCCGGGCGCGATCGCCGCCATGGGCGACAAGATCCAATCCAAGAAACTCGCCGCCGCTGCCGGCGTCAATGTCGTGCCCGGCTTTCTCGGCGAGATCGCGGACACGGACGAGGCCGTGCGCATCGCCCGCGAGATCGGCTTTCCCGTGATGATGAAAGCCTCCGCCGGCGGCGGCGGCAAGGGCATGCGCCTCGCCTGGAACGAGGGCGACGTGCGCGAGGGTTTCGACGCGGTGAAGCGCGAGGGCCTCGCGAGCTTCGGCGACGACCGCGTCTTCATCGAGAAGTTCATCGAGGAACCGCGCCATATCGAGATCCAGGTGCTGGGCGACAAGCACGGCACGGTCCGCCATCTCGGCGAGCGCGAGTGCTCGATCCAGCGCCGGCACCAGAAGGTGGTGGAGGAGGCGCCGTCGCCCTTCGTGACGCCGGCCATGCGCCGCGCGATGGGCGAACAGGCCGTCGCGCTGGCGAAGGCCGTCGGCTACCATTCGGCCGGCACGGTGGAGCTCATCGTCTCGGGCACGGACACGACGGGGGAGAGCTTCTACTTCCTGGAAATGAACACGCGCCTTCAGGTCGAGCATCCCGTCACCGAGTTCGTGACCGGGCTCGACCTCGTGGAGGAGATGATCCGCGTGGCCGCCGGCGAAAGGCTGCGCCTCTCGCAGGACGAAGTCCGGCTCGACGGCTGGTCGATCGAGACGCGCGTCTATGCCGAGGACCCCTATCGCGGCTTCCTGCCCTCCACCGGCCGGCTCGTCCACTACCAGCCGCCCTCCGCCGGCCCAGTGGGCGAGAGCGGCGCGGTGCGAGTGGACGACGGGGTGGTCGAGGGCTCCGAGATCTCGCGCTTCTACGATCCGATGATCGCCAAGCTCGTGACCCATGCCCCGACGCGCGAGGCGGCGGCCGATCTCCAGGTCGGCGCGCTGGACCGGTTCCGCATCGAGGGCATCGGCCACAATGTCGATTTCCTGTCGGCCCTGATGCAGCACCCGCGCTTTCGCGCCGGCGCGCTGACGACGGGCTTCATCGCGGAGGAATATCCCGACGGTTTCGCCGGCGCGCCGGCCTCCGACGAGCTCTCGGTTCGCCTCGTCGCCGTCGCGGCCCTGGTGGACTTCCTCGGCCGGCAGCGCAATGCCGGCCTGTCCGGCCAGCTCGGCGGGCCGGTCCCCGCCGAACCGGGGCGCGTGGCCGCGCTGCGAGGCGCCGAGCACGAGACGCATGTCGAGGCGGCGGGGGAGGGGCGCTGGCGCGTCACGGTGGACGGGCGCACGGTGAGCGTGGCCTCCGGCTGGCGCGCGGGCGGCGCCTTGTTCGAGGGCGTGGTGGACGGCGAGCGCTTCGCCTGCGTGGTGAAGCGGCGGCCCGGCATGCTTCTTCTGACGACGCGCGGCGCGACGCATCCCGTCACGATCGGTTCGGCGCGCCATGCGGCCCTGCGCCGGCATATGCTGGAAAAGACGCCGCCCGATCTGTCGCGCCTTCTGATCTGCCCGATGCCGGGCCTCCTGACCCAGCTTCACGTCAAGCCGGGCGACCGCGTGGAGGCGGGCCAGATCCTGGGAACCGTCGAGGCGATGAAAATGGAAAACAACCTGCGCGCCGCCAAACCCGCCACGATCGGCGCCGTCCACGCAAGCGTCGGCGAAAGCCTGCCGGCGGATTTCGTGATCCTCGAATTCGAGTGACATGCGCTAAGAGCCTGTTTGGAAACTCGGTCGGGTCGGTCCGACGGTTCTTTTTCGCTGTCGCCCCAGGGCGAGACACGTGTCTCGCCCGTCCGCATGGACCGTTGCCAATCCTCGCCGATGCGCCCTCGCATCGACTGCGTTTGGCGCCTCGCGACACCCAAAAATCACTCGGCGGCCCTCCGCCGCCGAGTTGTCAAACAGTCTCTAAGCGCTGTCGCGAAAGGCCGAGGGCGTCATGCCCGTCCATTTGACGAAGGCGCGATGGAAGGCGCTGGGCTCGGCATAGCCGAGGCGCGTGGCGATTTCGGCGACGCTCGCCCGCTTGTCCTTCAGCATCGCCTCCGCCTGCACCTGGCGGATCTCGTCGCGGATGGAGACGAAGCTCTGCCCTTCGCCGCGAAGCCTGCGTCGAAGCGTGGCGGGCGAGAGCTTCATGTCGGCCGCGATCGCCTCGAAGCCCGGCCAGTCCGGCATCGGCACGGCGCGCAGCCGGCTTCGAATGCGGGCGGAGACGCCCTGGTCGTGCCGGTAGCGCAGCAGGATATTGGCCGGCGCGCCGCGCAGGAAGAGGCGCAGCGCCTTCTCGTCCCGGATCGTGGGAAGGGCGAGATAGCTCGTGCTGAAGGTCAGGCGGCTGGAGGGCTGGTCGAAATGCACCGGCGCGCCGAAGAACTGGCGATAGTCGTCGCGGTTTTCGGGCGCCGGACAGGCGAAGTCCACCCGCCGCAGCGCGATCCGCCGCCCGACCAGCCAGCAGAGCACCCCCAGCAGAATGAGCCAGTAGGTGCGGTAGGCGAAGGCCGGGCGAGCCCCGCCCCGGTCGGTCAGCACGATTTCCGCCAGCCCCTCGCGCTGGCGCAGCTCGCCGGTCGGATCGTCCAGCACGATGTCGAGAAAGGTCAGGCAGCGCCGCAGCGCGCGCTCCAGCGTTCCGGCGTGAAGCACGGCATGGCACAGGAGGCGAAAGCTGCCGGGCCGCATCGGCCGCGCGCCGAGGCCGAAGAACTCGTCCCCCGACAGGGCGGCGAAACCCAGCCACATCCGCCCATATTGGACGTTCGACACCGGATCGGTCGCTCCCGGCGCGATGCCGGCCTCCGCCAGCGCCGCGCGGGGGTCGAACCCGCGCGCGCTGAGGCAGTCCACGGCGTCGTCCACGAAGCCGCGCGAGATCATCTGCCGGTCCATCCCCGCTCCCTTCGTGTCTTGTATTTTCGATCATGTTTTTTGGCCGCAGCCGTCATTGTTTGCAAGGCGGATTGGGGCAGACTTCGCGGGAACTCGGGGAGACGCCACCGGCGCGAGTTTCGGGAGGACCGGCCAGATATGTTGAACTCGTCCGTTGTCGCCACGCGGCCGACCTATGAAGGCGCCGTTTCAGGCTTTCGTCTGGAGGAGGCCGAGGCGGCGCTCCAGGGCGATCTGGAAGGCGGGATCAACGCCTGCGTCGAATGCTGCGACCGGCATGTCGGGGCCGATCGCGTCGCCCTGCGGTGCCTGTCGATGGACGAAACGCTGAGCGAATACACGTTCGAAGACTTGCGCGATCTGTCCGCCCGGGCCGCGAACGTGTTCGCCGCTCGGGGCGTCGGGGCGGGCAACGTGGTCGCCGGGCTCCTGCCGAGAACCGTGGAGCTCGTCGTCACCATCCTCGCTACCTGGCGGCTCGGGGCGGTCTACCAGCCGCTCTTCACCGCTTTCGGGCCGAAGGCGATCGAGCATCGGCTGGCGATGAGCGAGGCCAAGCTGGTCGTCACCAACACGGCGAACCGCCCGAAGCTGGACGAGATCCCCGGCTGCCCGCCGGTCGCGGTGGTTCGCGGCGCGGCGGAGCCGCTGGCGGCGGGAGACCTCGACTTTCGCCAGGCGCTGGCCGAGGCCGAGCCGGCGTTTCAGCCGGTCGCCCGGCGGGGCGACGATCTCTTCATGATGATGTCCACCTCCGGCACGACCGGGCTGGCCAAGGGCGTGCCCGTACCGCTGCGGGCGCTCCTATCCTTCTCGGCCTATATGCGAGATGCGATCGACCTTCGCGCCGACGACGTCTTCTGGAACATCGCCGACCCCGGCTGGGCCTACGGGCTCTATTATGCCGTGACCGGGCCGCTGATGCTGGGCCGCACGACCCTTCTGGTGGAAGGAGGCTTTGCCGCCGAGAGCACCTATCGGATCATCGACCGGCTGGGCGTCACCAGCCTCGCCGGCTCGCCCACCGCCTTTCGCATGCTGATCGCCGCCGGACCCAAACCCGCCGAGGCCCTGAAAGGCCGGCTGCGCGTCGTCAGCAGCGCGGGCGAACCGCTGAACCCGGAGGTCATCCGCTGGTTCGAGGCCCATCTCGCGGTGCCGATCCACGACCATTACGGGCAGACGGAAACGGGAATGGTGGTGAACAACCATCACGGCCTGTCCCATCCCGTGCGGCCGGGTTCGGCGGGCTTCGCCCTGCCGGGCTACCGGGTCGCCGTCCTGGACGACGACGGGCGCGAACTCGGCCCCAACCGGCCCGGCGTGCTCGCCGTCGACATCGCGCGCTCGCCGCTCATGTTTTTCACCGGCTATTTCCGCCAGCGGACCCCGGCCATCGACGGCGGTTATTACCGCACGGGCGACACGGTGGAGATGGAGGCCGACGGTTCGATCAGCTTCGTCGGGCGCAACGACGATCTCATCACCTCGTCCGGCTACCGGATCGGGCCGTTCGACGTCGAAAGCGCGCTGATCGAGCATCCCGCCGTGGTCGAAGCGGCGGTGATCGGCGTTCCCGATCCCGAGCGCACGGAGATCGTCAAGGCCTTCGTCGTGCTGGCGGACGGGGTGGAGGGCACCCCGGCCCTGGCGGACGAACTGGCCCAGCATGTGAAGCACCGGCTTTCGGCCCACGCCTATCCCCGCGCCGTCGAGTTCCTGCCCGAGCTGCCCAAGACGCCGAGCGGCAAGATCCAGCGCTTCGTGCTGCGCAAGGCGGAAGTCGAGAAGGCGGCCGGGGTGAGGAATCAGCGAGCATGAACATCGAGAAGAGCGTCTTCCTGATCTCGGGCGCCGGGTCGGGCCTCGGCGCGGCGCTCGCGAGAATGGCGGTTTCGGGCGGGGGCAAGGCGCTTCTTCTCGACGTGAACGCTTCGGCGGGCGAGGCGCTGGCCGAGGAGTTGGGCGCCGCCGCGCTGTTCTGCCGGACCGACGTCACGAGTGCGGAGGCGGGCGAGAACGCCGTGCGGGTCGCGCTGGAAAGGTTCGGCCGGGTCGATGTCCTCGTGAACTGCGCGGGCGTCGCGCCGGGCGAGAGGATCGTCGGCCGCGACGGGCCGCATGGGCTGGAGAGTTTCGCCCGCACGATTTCGATCAATCTCGTCGGCACGTTCAACCTCCTGCGGCTGGCCGCCGACGCCATGGCGAAGCAGGACCCCGGCGAAAGCGGGGAGCGCGGGGTGATCGTCAACACCGCCTCCGTCGCGGCCTTCGAGGGGCAGATCGGGCAGGCGGCCTATGCCGCGTCGAAGGGCGGCGTCGCTGCGCTGACGCTGCCCGCAGCGCGGGATCTGGCGCGGCACGCCATCCGCGTTCTCGCCATCGCGCCCGGCATTTTCGAGACGCCGATGGTGGCCGGCATGCCGCAGGAGGTTCAGGACGCGCTGGGCGCGGCGGTGCCCTTTCCCGCGCGGCTGGGTCGTCCGTCCGAATTCGCGGCGCTGGTGCGCCACATCGTCGAAAACCCGATGCTGAACGGCGAGGTGATCCGCCTCGACGGCGCCATGCGGATGCCGCCGCGATGAGCGGCGCGGGGCCGGATGCACAGGGCTTGGCTAAGGAGAGAGCGGAATGAGCGAACAGGACCCGATCGTCATCGTCGGCGCGGCGCGCACGCCGATGGGGGCGTTCCAGGGCGAGTTGGCCGGGCTGGACGCCCCGGCGCTGGGCGCCGCCGCCATCGCCGGCGCTCTGTCGAGGGCGGGGCTTGCGCCCGGCGCGGTGGAGGAGGTCCTCATGGGCTGCGTGCTCTCGGCGGGCCTCGGCCAGGCGCCGGCGCGGCAGGCGGCCCTTGCCGCCGGGCTGCCGCTCAGCGCGGGCGCGACCACGGTGAATAAGATGTGCGGCTCGGGCATGAAGGCGGCGATGCTCGCCCATGACCTGATCCGGGCGGGATCGGTGGAGATCGCCGTCGCGGGCGGCATGGAGAGCATGTCCAACGCCCCCTATCTCCTGCCCAAGGCCCGCGCCGGCCAGCGCATGGGCCATGGTCAGATGCTCGACCACATGTTCCTGGACGGGCTGGAGGACGCCTACGACCGGGGCCGGCTGATGGGCACCTTCGCCGAGGATTGCGCCGAGGCGTTCCAGTTCACCCGCGAGGCGCAGGACGCCTATGCGCTGGCCTCGCTGGAGCGGGCGCGCGGCGCGATCGCGCAAGGACGCTTCGCCGCCGAGATCGTGCCCGTCACCGTTCGCGCGGGCAAGGGCGAGGCGACGGTGGCCGAGGACGAGCAGCCCGGCAAGGCGCGCCCGGAAAAGATCCCGACGCTGCGCCCCGCCTTCCGGGAGGGTGGCACGGTGACGGCGGCCAACGCCTCCTCCATCTCGGACGGGGCGGCGGCGCTGGTTCTCATGCGCGCTTCGCAGGCCGAGCGGCGCGGGCTGACGCCGCGCGCGCGCATCGTCGGACACGCGACCTATGCCGACAAGCCGGGCCTCTTCGCCACGGCCCCGATCGGCGCGATGCGCCGCCTGTCGGAGCGCACGGGCTGGGCGCTCGGCGATGTCGATCTGTTCGAGATCAACGAGGCCTTCGCGGTGGTCGCCATGGCGGCGATGCGCGAGCTCGCCCTGCCGCACGAGAGGGTGAACGTCCATGGCGGCGCCTGCGCGCTCGGCCATCCCATTGGGGCCTCGGGCGCGCGGGTGATCGTGACGCTGCTGTCCGCGCTCGAACAGCGCGATGGCGCGCGCGGCGTCGCCTCGCTCTGCATCGGCGGCGGCGAGGCGACCGCCATCGCCATCGAAAGGATGAACTGATGCTGCTGAACGAGTTGCAGGAGCAGATCCGCGATGCGGTGCGCGACTTCGCCCAGGCTCGCCTCGCGCCCGGCGCGGCCAAGCGCGACCGCGAGGGGAGCTTCCCCCGCGCCGAACTCGACGAGATGGGCGCGCTCGGCTTTCTCGGCATGCTGGTGCCGGAGGCCTATGGCGGGTCGGAAACCGGTGTCGTCGCCTATGCGCTGGCGCTGGAGGAGATCGCGGCCGCCGACGGCGCCTGCTCCACCATCGTCTCGGTTCATTCCTCGGTCGGCTGCGTTCCGATTCTGCGCTTTGGCACCGAGGAGCAGAAGCGCCGCTTCCTGCCCAACATGGCCTCGGGCGCCTGGATCGGCGGCTTCGCCCTCACCGAGCCGCAGGCGGGGTCCGACGCCTCGGCCCTGCGCACCAGAGCCCGGCGCGACGGCGACGCCTATGTGATGGACGGGGCCAAGCAGTTCATCACCTCCGGCAAGAACGGCAAGGTCATCCTGGTTTTCGCGGTGACCGACCCCGAGGCCGGCAAGAAGGGCCTTTCCGCCTTCATCGTGCCGACCGACACGCCGGGCTACACGGTGACGGCGGTGGAGCATAAGCTCGGCCTTCATTCCACCGACACCTGCGCCATCGCCTTCGACGGGATGCGCGTGCCCGCCGAGAACCGGCTGGGCGAGGAGGGCGAGGGCTACCGGATCGCGCTCGCCAATCTGGAAGGCGGGCGCATCGGCATCGCCGCGCAGGCCGTGGGCATGGCGCGCGCCGCCTTCGAGGCCGCAACGACCTATGCCAAGGACCGCCAGAGCTTCGGCAAGCCGATCATCGAGCATCAGGCGATCGGCTTCAAACTCGCCGACATGGCGACCGAGATCGAGGCGGCCCGCCAGCTCGTGCTCCATGCCGCCAGCCTTCGCGACGCCGGCCAGCCCTGCCTGACACAGGCCTCCATGGCCAAGCTCTTCGCCTCCGAAATGGCCGAGCGCGTCTGCTCGGCGGCGATCCAGGTGCATGGCGGCTACGGCTATCTCGCCGACTATCCCGTCGAGCGGATTTATCGCGACGCGCGCATCTGCCAGATCTACGAGGGCACGAGCGAGGTGCAGCGCCTCGTCATCGCCCGCCAGCTTTAGGAGACCCCATGCCGGACTTGATCGACGTCAGCCGCGAGGGCCGGGTCGCCCTGATCCGCCTCAACCGCCCCGACCAGCTCAACGCCTTGAACACCGCGCTGGCGGGCGAGCTGGTGGAGGCGGTGGAAAGCCTCGACGCCGATCGCGGCATCGGCGCGGTGGTGGTGACGGGGTCCGAGCGCGCCTTCGCAGCCGGAGCGGATATTTCCGAGATGGCCGACAAGTCGGCCGAGGAGATGGTGGAGGCCGATTTCTTCGCCGTCTGGGATCGCTTCGCCCGCTGCCGCATCCCCAAGATCGCGGCCGTGAATGGCTATGCGCTGGGCGGCGGCTGCGAATTGATGATGATGTGCGACTTCGCCATTGCCGGCGAAGGGGCCAAGTTCGGCCAGCCCGAGGTGAAGCTCGGCGTCATCGCCGGCATGGGCGGCACGCAGCGCATGACCAAGCTGATCGGCCGCGCCCTGTCGATGGACCTGCATCTGACCGGGCGCATGATGGCGGCCGACGAGGCCTTGCGCGCGGGGCTCGTGGCGCGCGTGGTGCCGGACGCCGAGGTCCTGCCGGCGGCGATGGCGGCGGCAGCCGCGATCGCCGCCTATTCGCGCCCGGCCGTGCGTCTGGCGCGCGAGGCGGTGCTGCGCGCCGAGGACCTGCCGCTGGAACAGGGCATTCTCTACGAGCGGGCCGTGTTCCACCGCCTGTTCGGCACGCGCGACCAGCGCGAGGGCATGGCCGCCTTCGTGGAAAAGCGCCGCCCGAATTTCCATGACGGCGAATGACCCGTCCGGCCCGGCGCAAGACCCGTCCGGCAGGGCGCAAGGAGTCGAGATGAACGAGCCCGCCCCCGTTGTCACGTATACCGAGGGCGCGCTCGGGCGCATCCATCTCAACCGCCCGAAGGCTCTCAACAGCCTGACGCTGGAAATGGTGCGCCTGATCTCCGACGGACTGGACGCCTTGGAGGCGGACGGCGCGATCCGCCCGATCGCGCTCACGGGCGAGGGCGACCGGGCGCTTTGCGCGGGCGGCGACATCAAGATGATCTGGAGCCTGGGCCGCAGCGACCCGGCCGCCGCCATGGCCTTCTGGGCCGCCGAATATCGGCTCAACGCCCGCATCGCCCGGTTGCGAAAGCCCTGGGTCGCCTTGATGGACGGGATCTGCATGGGCGGCGGCGTCGGGCTTTCCGTTCATGGAAGCCACCGCGTCGTCACCGAGCGCACGCGCTTCGCCATGCCGGAAACCCGCATCGGCTATTTCCCCGATGTCGGCGGCACGTTCGCCTTGTCTCGCGCGCGCCAGAATCTCGGCCTGTGGATCGGCCTCACCGGGGCGACGATCGGCGCGGCGGACACGATCGCCGCGGGCCTTGCCGACGCGATGGTCCCGTCCGGACGCCTGCCCGCTCTGCTCGGCGATCTGGCGTTGGGGCGGTCGGCGGACGAGGCCCTCGCGGCCCATGCCGCCGACCCCGGCCCGTCGGAACTCGCGGCCCATGCCGGGCTGATCGAGGCGGCGTTCGGCGCGGGGCGCATGGCCGATGGAATCGCGGTGCTGCGCGAGGAGGGATCGGACTTCGCCCGCGCCACGCTCGCCCATCTCGAACGGGGATCTCCGACCAGCCACGTCCTGACGCTCCATCTCCTGCGCGCCGCCAAGGCCTCGCCCGATCTCGAAACCTGTCTCGACCGGGAATATGCCGCCGACGCGCTGATGCTGGCCGGGCACGACTTCTACGAGGGCGTGCGCGCGGCGGTGATCGACAAGGACGGCGCGCCCCGCTGGTCGCCCGCGCGCCTGGAAGAGGTGAACGAGGCCGCGCTCCTGGCCGCGCTTCGCCCGCTGCCCTCGCTTTTTGCCGACCTTGAAAGCGCAGCGCCCTTCGAACCCGGAGAGGCGAGATGAGACCGGAGCCGGCGTCCTTCGGCTGGACGGTGCGGACCGCTCGCGCGTTCCGATCGTGTCACGGGCGCAAAGGCGGTATATCGTTGCGTTAGGTTCAAGCGGAAGGACCGGTGGCAGGCGATGGCGCGGAGCGCTCTCAAGATCGGAATCCTGATTCCGCGAAGCGGACCGGCGGGCATCTGGGCGCCGTCCTGCGAGGCCAGCGCGCTTCTGGCGGCCAGCGAGATCAACGCGGCGGGCGGCATCCGGGGGCGGGAGGTCGAGCTGGTCCTGCGCGACACTGGCGCGAGCGACCGGAGCGCCGTCGATGCTGCCCTTGCGATCGTCGATCTCGACGCGGTCGACTGCATCGTCGCCATGGTGCCGAGTTCGGCGCGCCAGCCGATCCGAAACGCCACGCGCGGGCGCATTCCCTTCCTCTATACGCCGCAGTTCGAGGGGGCGGAAAGCGATCCCGGGATCATCACGATCGGCGAAACGGCCCAAGAGCTGCTGAAGCCCGGCATCGACTGGCTGGCCAGCGAAAAGCGCGCCTCGCGCTTCTTCCTGCTCGGCAACGACTATCTCTGGCCGCAGCGCTCCATGGCCGAGGCGCGGCGCCTGATCGGCGACGGCGGCGGCCACGTCGTCGGCGAGATGGAGGTGCCGTTCGGCCTGGAGGATCACGACCGCGTCCTCTCGCGCATCCGGCGCTCGAAGCCCCATGTCGTCCTGTCCTGGCTCTTGGGGCACGAGGCGATCCTGTTCAACCGCGCCTTCGCCGCCTCGGGGCTGGCGGCGGGCATCCTGCGCTTCAGCACCGCGATCGACGAGACGATCCTCTACGGCATAGGGGCGGACTGCACGGAGAATCTCTATGTCTCCTCGGCCTATTTCTCCAACCTTCGGTCCCGCAACAACGATGCGTTCCTGGAGAAGTACCATCAGCAGTTCGGCACGAGCCCCGCGCCGCCCAACGCCTTCGGGGAATCCCTTTACGAGGGGGTCCATTGCCTGAGCGGCCTCGCGGAGGCGGCGGACAGCCTTCGCTCAAGCGACATCGTGCGCAAACTCGGCCGCTCCGCGCAGAAGCGCACCGCGCGCGGTTTCGAAACCAACGTGGCGACGGGCAATCGGCACCCCATCCACATCGCTGCCGTGGACGGGTTCGACTTCCGCGTGATCGCCAACAGATAGTCCCTCGCGGGCCTCACGATGCGAGGACGCAGGACATGGCGAACGCCCTCGGCCGCCCGAGCCCGTTCGGATTATGAGCGAACCCGTTCCCGAAGCAGAAAAGTCAGCTTCTCCCTCCGCCAAGATCCGGGGTCTGGCGGGTATGATCTCTGCGACAGCCGAATCGGCGGGCTGTCTTTAAAGACGGTCTCCGCCTGTTCCAGCTCTCCGTCCGCCAGAAAAGTGTCTGGCGATCGCTCCGGTCCTCAAGGGGCCTCGCCGAATTTCCAAACGGGTTCCGAGCGTTAAGTCTTGCCGAGAAGAGATAAGCGATCGTGATTACTGCTTTGTGATAGCCGGGCCGATTGCGGCGGCCGCCGAAAATTGAAAGGAAAAGTCATGTTTCGCCGCGCAAGTTGGAACAGGTCTAAATCGCTCGACTGACGCGTTTTCGTCTTGATCTGCTTCGCCGGCATCCGACTGTTCGTCGCTCTTTCCGGACTCGTTTCATTGGAAGCGGAAAGATGGAGGGCGATCATCTTGGTTTATCGCGATCCGTTCGACGTTCGGAGTTGATCCCATGAAGACCCTTCTCCTCTCCGGCCTTGCCGGCCTTTCCCTCTGTCTCGCGGCGGGAACGGCTGCGGCCGCCGACCTGACGATCTATTCCGGGCGGGGCGAGGCCTTCGTCGCGCCGGTGATCGAGATGTTCGAGACCGAAAGCGGTCTCGACGTCGAGGTTCGCTATGCCGGCACGGCGGAACTGGCCGCCCTCCTGCAGGAGGAGGGCGCGAAGTCGCCGGCGGATCTGTTCTGGGCGCAGGACGGCGGCGCGCTCGGCGCGACCGACAAGCTCTTCGCCAAGATGCCGGCCCATGTCGGCCAGAACCAGCCCGAGCACTTCAAGAGCGCGGACGGCAAGTGGATCGGCACCAGCGCCCGCGCGCGCGTCATCGTCCACTCGCCGGAGCGGGCGCCCGCCGACACGCTGCCGAAAAGCGTTCTCGGCCTCACCGACGCCGCCTGGAAGGGCCGTGTGGGCTGGGCGCCCAGCAACGGCTCGTTCCAGTCCTTCGTGACGGCGCTGCGCGTCAAGGAGGGCGAGGAGGCCGCCAAGGCGTGGGTGGACGGCATGGTCGCCAACGGGGCCAAGGCCTATCGCAACAATGTCGCCCTGGTTCAGGCCATCGCCGATGGCGAGATCGATGCGGCGTTGACCAACAACTACTATCTCGGCCGCTTCAAGGGGCGGGACGACAAGTTCCCGGTGGAGCAGCGCTTCTTCGCCGATGGTGACATCGGCAATCTCCTGAACGTCGCGGGCGTCGGCATTCTGGAGACGAGCGACTCCAAGGAAGCCGCCGAGCGTTTCGCCGCCTTCCTGCTGACGCCCGCTGTTCAGCAATACTTCACCTCCAGCGGCAACGAATATCCCGTCATCAAGGGCGTCATCCCCAACGCCACTTTGGCGAGCGTCGCCACCGTGGAGACGGCCGCGCCGAACGTGCCGCTCGATCAACTCTCCGATCTGCCGGGCACGCTGGAGCTTCTTCGGTCCGCCAACCTCCTGTGAGCCTCCGCTGACCGCTTTGGCCCCTTTCTGGCGCGCCGATGCGGCGCGTCCGCCCTTGGCCCTGCTCGCTCCCGCGCTTCTCGTGGGGGCGGGCATGCTCGTGCCTTTCGTCTATCTCCTGGCCCGCGCGGCCGAGGCCGACGCCGGGACGCTGGCTGCTCTCGTCCTGCGTTGGCGCACGCTGGAGCTCTTCGGCAACACGCTGAAGCTCGCCGCCTGCGTCGCCGCGCTCGGCACGCTGATCGCCCTGCCGCTCGCCTGGATCACGGTGCGGACCGACCTGCCGGCCCGTCGCCTGATCGGCTATCTCGCGGTGATGCCGCTGGCGGTGCCGGGCTATGTCATGGCCTATGCGCTGATCGGCCTGTCCGGCTATTACGGCCCGCTCAACCATGTCTTCGGCCTGACCCTGCCGCGCCTCCAAGGCCTGCCCGGCGCGACGCTGGCGCTCTCGCTCTATACGTTCCCCTATCTCTATCTGAACCTTCGGGCGGCGCTCCTCGGCCTCGACCCCAGCCTGGAGGAAACGGCGCGCTCGCTCGGCCGCTCGCGCGCCAACGCGTTCCGCACCGTGACGCTGCCCCATCTGCGACCGGCCCTCCTGTCGGGCTGGCTGGTGATGACGCTCTATGTGCTGGGCGATTTCGGCGGGGTGGCGCTGATGCGCTACGAGACCTTCTCCTTCGCCATCTACAACCAATATGCCGGCGCCTTCGACCGGGTCTACGCCGCCTGCCTGTCGCTGATGCTGATGGGGCTGGCCGGCGCGATCCTGTTGGGAGAAGTCTGGCTGTCGCGCGGGCGGCGCTTCGGGCGCACGGGAACCGGCGTGCCCCGCGCGGCCGAGCCGGTGCCGCTCGGCCGCTGGCGCTGGCCGGCGCTCCTCTTCTGCGGGCTGGTGCAACTCGCCTCGCTCGGCCTGCCGTTTTTCGTGATCCTCTTCTGGCTCGGCCGCGCGCCCGCCGAGATCGACTGGCCGGCGCTGGGCATGGTGGCGGGGCGGACAGTCTTGGCGGCGCTGCCCTCCGCGCTTCTGGCCACGCTTCTGGCGCTGCCCGTCGCGCTTCTGGCGGCGCGCCATCGCGGCCCGCTCGCCGCGCTCGCGGAGCGCCTCAGCTATTTCGGCTATGCCGTGCCCCCGCTCGCCTTCGCACTCGCCGCCGTGTTCTTCGCCCTTTCGGCCGCGCCCTTTCTCTACCAGACGCTGCCGCTTCTGATGCTGGCCTATGCCTTTTCGTTTCTGGCGCTGGCCGTGGGGCCGGTCCGCAGCGCGCTCCTCCAGATGGGGCAGAGGCCGGAGGAAGCGGCGCGTTCGCTCGGCCGGGGGCCGCTGTCCGCCTTTGCCGGGGCGACGCTCCCGCGCCTCGCCCGGCCGCTGGTGGCGGGCGGGCTCCTCCTCTTCATCGTCGTGGTGAAGGAACTGCCCATCACCTACCTTCTCGCGCCCACGGGCTACACCACCCTGTCCATGACCATCTTCTCGCGCACCAACGAAGGCATGCTCCTGGAAGCCGCTCCCTACGCTCTCGTCACGATCCTGTTCTCCAGCCTTTTCGTCGGCCTGATCATGCGCCACGAGGGAGGGCGGCATTGACGACGGCTCCAGACGCGCCGCTGCTCCAGGTGCGCGGGCTCGCGCGTCGGTTCGGCGCGGTGGCCGCCGTGCGCGAGGTCGGGTTCGATCTCCAGCCCGGCGAAATCCTGGCGCTGATCGGCCCGTCCGGCTGCGGCAAGTCCACGACGCTGCGCATGATCGCCGGCTTCGAGCCGCCGGACGCGGGCGAGATCCACCTGCGCGGCCGCCGGATCGAAGGGCTCGCGCCGGAGCGGCGCGGCATCGGCATCGTGTTTCAGGACTATGCGCTGTTTCCGCATCTGACGGTGGCGGGGAATGTCGGCTTCGCCATGCCCCAGGTGCCGCGCGCCCGCCGCGCGGCGGAGGCGAGGCCCTTCGTCGAGATGGTCGGCCTGTCCGGCTTCGAGAGCCGCTTTCCCGACCAGCTGTCCGGCGGCCAGCAGCAGCGCGTGGCGCTCGCCCGCGCCTTCGCGGCCCGGCCGGACGCGATCCTTCTCGACGAGCCCTTTTCCAATCTCGACGCGGCCCTGCGCCAAACGACGCGCCGCGAAATCCGCTCGCTTCTGAAGGCGAGCGGCGTCGGCGCCGTCTTCGTCACGCACGATCAGGAGGAGGCCCTGTCCTTCGCCGATCGGGTCTGCGTGATGCGCGAGGGGCGCATCGAGCAGATCGGCACGCCGGACGAGGTCTACGACCGGCCCGCCACGGGGTTCGTCGCTTCGTTTCTGGGGCGAACCAATCTCGTGCGCGCCCATGCGAGGGGCGGTGAGGTGGAAACGCCCTTCGGCCGGGCGGCTCTTCGCGGAACGGCGGATGGGGAGGTCCTCCTGTCGATCCGCCCCGAGCATATCCGGCTGACGGCCGCCACGAGCGAGGCCCTCTCGGCGCTCGTCGTGGAACGCGAGTTCAAGGGCCACGACGCGACGCTCTGGGTGGCGACGCCGGACGGCGCGCAGCATCTCGTCCACGCGCCCCACGGCTCTCCATTTCGCGTGGGGGATCGCGTGGCCTTCGAACTGGCCGTCGCCGACCTCGTTCCCCTGGCGCCGGACAGCGAAGCCTAGCGTCCGGTCTCGCCTCTCCGAACCGTTCATGGCTGGCTCATCCGAGCCCGGCCTAGCGCGCTTTGACGGCTACCGTCTTTTCGGCGGACCGATCACCCCGTGCCGGGGACAAGGGTCCGACTCTGCTCAACTGCCAACCATTCTTTCGATAGACTTCGACAGCGGCGCCTCGTTGCTTGCGACCCGCTCGCCGGTCGCGGCCCGTTGCCGTGCGCTTCGCTTCGCTCGACTCGAATTGACGTGCGCCGGATTGACCACCCGCTTCCGATGCGCTTAGATCGTTATTGGAGAATGTATTATCTAATAATGTAATACAGGATGGCGCGATGAAACTCTGGATGACCGCAGGCCTTATGGTGGCGACCGCCATCGTCTCCTACCCGGCTTTGGCGGCCGAACCGGTGCGCGGCGGCGTGATCGACGTCGCGACGATCGGCGAGCCGCCGACGCTGGACCCGATGGCCTCCACCGCCGATCTCGTGGGCATCGTCTCGCAGCATATTTTCGAGACGCTCTATACGTTCGGCGCGGATTGGACCGTGGTGCCGCTTCTTGCGGAAAGCCTGCCAGAGGTCTCGGCCGATGGGCGCACCTACACGATCAAGCTTCGCCAGGGCGTGACCTTCCACGACGGGTCCACGATGGACTCGGCCGACGTTCTCGCCTCGCTCAAGCGATGGGAGACGGTGGCCTCGCGCGGCCAGCAGGCGGCCAAGATCATCACCTCGATCGAGGCGCCGGACGCCTCCACCATCCGCATCGTCCTGAACGAGCCCTACGCGCCGCTCCTGTCGCTGCTGGCCTTCAACAACGCCGCCGCGATCATCCTGCCGGAAGAGAACGTCGCGGTGCCGATGGAAAAGATCGTCGGCACCGGCCCCTATATGCTGAAGGAGCGCAAGCCCGACCAGTATATCCAGCTGACGCGCTTCGACGGATATCATTCCCGCGAGGACGCATCGAACGGCTATGGCGGCGCGCGGCATCAATATCTCGACGAAATCCGCTTCGTGCCCGTGCCCGATCCCAACACGCGCGTCGAAGGGGCCGTCGCCGGCCAGTTCGCCTATGTGGATTCGATTCCCGTGGAGTCGGTCGGGCGCCTGTCGTCGGGCAAGTCCGAGGCGGTGACGTTGAAGCCCTTCGGCTGGCCGGTGTTCATCATGAACACCAAGGAAGGGCTGATGTCGGACGTCGCCAAGCGGCGGGCGGTGCTGACCGCGCTCAACCCCGAAGACATGCTCATCGCCGGGTTCGGCTCCACCGACTTCTTTGCCGTCGACGGCGCGCTCTATCCCGATGGATATAGCTGGCACAACGAGGAGGGCGTCTCGGCCTATGGGATCGGCGATCCCGAAAAGGCCGCCGCGGCCCTGAAGGAGGCCGGCTACGACGGCACGACGCCGCTGCGCATCCTGACCAGCCGGCAATACGAGTTCCACTACAAGATGGCCGAGGTCGCCGCCGAGTATCTGAAGCTTGCCGGCTTCCCCGTGCAGCTCGACGTCGTGGACTGGGCGACGCTGACGCAGCGCCGCCAGGACCCCAAGCTCTGGGACATCTACATCACCCACTCGCCCTTCCTGCCCGAGCCCGCGCTGATCGGCGTGATGCAGGACACCTCGCCCGGCTGGTGGGCCAGCGAGGCCAAGAGCGCGGCCCTGAAGGCCTTCAACTCCGAGGCCGACCCGGCCAAGCGGGCGGAGCTCTTCAAGGCGGTCCAGAAGGTCTTCTACGACGAGGTGCCCGCCTTCAAGGTCGGCGACTTCAACGCCGTCGCCGCCAAGTCGCCGGCGCTGAACGGGGTCACGCCGGCGCCCTGGCCCTATTTCTGGAACGCCTCGCTGGCGCAATAGACCTTCGCCGCTCCTCGGCCCGGACGCGGGGTGCGCTCAAGCGCCCCGTGCTTCCCGCCCAATCGGACGGAACCGATGATTACCACCATCGCCAACCGCATCTTCGGCATGCTCGTCGTCATGCTCATCGTCGTCACGATCGTCTTCGTGATCGTGCGCGTGACGCCGGGCGATCCCGCCGCCGTGATGCTCGGCCCCGACGCCAATGCCGCCGACATCGCCGCGCTGCGCACCCAGCTCGGGCTCGACCGGCCCATTCTCGTGCAATACGGCCAGTACATCTTCGATGTCGCGCGGGGCGATTTCGGGCAGTCGATCTTTCTCGGCCAGCCCGTTCTTTCGGCCCTGGCGGACCGGGCGGAGCCGACCTTCTTCCTGACGCTCTTCTCGCTCGCCATCGCGGTGGCCATCGCCCTGCCGATCGGCATTCTCTCGGCCTATCGGCGGGGCTCGCTGTTCGATCAGGCCGCGACGACGCTCGCCATGCTGGCGGCCAGCATTCCCAGCTTCTGGCTGGGCCTCCTGATGATCCAGTTCTTCGCCGTGAAACTCGGCTGGTTTCCGACCTCGGGCTATGGCGGGCCGGGGACGAACCTCGCCGAGCGCCTGCACCATCTCGTTCTACCCGCCTTCGCGCTCGGCATCGTCTCCTCCGCCCTCATCATCCGCTTCACCCGCGCCTCGATGCTCGACGTGCTCGGCGACGACTATGTGCGCACCGCGCGCTCCAAGGGCATGAGCGAGCGCCGCGTCGTGCTTCGCCATGCCCTGAAGAACGCGCTGATTCCGATCCTCACGATCATCGGTCTGACGGCGGCCCTGCTCATCTCGGGCGCGGTGGTGACGGAAACGGTCTTCTCGCTGCCGGGAGTCGGCAACCTCGTCGTCAACGCGGTTTTGAGGCGCGACTATCCCGTGATCCAGGGCGCGCTGCTCGTGGTGGCCGGGCTCTATGTCCTCATCAATTTCGGGATCGACATGCTCTATATCCTCGTCGACCCCCGGGTGCGCTACTGATGGCCGCCGCTTCCATGGCCGTGTCCGGGCCGGCGGGCGGTCAGTTCCTGCGCGCGCTTCTGCGGCGCAAGCCCGTGGTCGCCGGCCTCGCGGTGCTGCTGGTGATCGTGGCTCTGGCGGTCTTCGCGCCGATGCTCTCGCCCTATTCGCCGTCGAAACTCTCGCTCGTGAACCGGCTGAAGCCGCCGTCCCCGGTCAATCTGCTGGGCACCGACGATTTCGGGCGAGACGTCTTCACGCGGGCGGCGATCGCGGGTCGGCTGTCGCTTCTGGTCGGCCTGTCGGTCGTGGCGGTGTCCTGCCTCCTCGGGGTCACGCTCGGGCTTCTCGCCGGCTTCTTCCGCCGGCTCGACGCGCCGCTCGCCCGGCTGATCGACGCGATGATGGCCTTTCCCGACATTCTCCTCGCCATCTCGCTGGTGGCGGCCCTCGGCCCCTCCGTCGTGAATGTCGTGATCGCGCTCGGCATCGTCTACGCGCCCCGGCTCGCCCGCGTGGTGCGGGCCTCCACGCTGGTGATCCGCGAACTGCCCTATGTCGAGGCGGCGCGCGCGCTCGGCGTTTCCACCCCCCGCATCATGGTCCGCCACGTTCTGCGCAATCTTCTCTCGCCGATCCTCGTGCAGGGCACCTTCATCTTCGCCAGCGCCATGCTGGCCGAGGCGGGGCTCTCGTTCCTGGGCGTCGGCGTTTCGCCCAGCGTGCCGACCTGGGGAACGATGATCGCGCAAGGGCGCCAATATCTCGACCAGGCGCCCTGGATTCTCTTCTTCCCCGGCCTTGCCATCGTTCTCGCCGTCCTGTCGCTGCAACTCGTCGGCGACGGGCTGCGCGATCTTCTCGACCCACGCCTCGCCAAGGATATCTGATCCGTGGACACTCAGCCCATTCTCATCCGCAATGTCCGCCCCGTCGGCTTCGTGCCGGGCGCCGCGCCCGGCGCGGCGACCGACATCCTGATCGGCGCGGACGGCCGCATCCAGTCCGTCGGCCCCGCGCTGCTTCCCGCGCCCGCCGCGCGGATCGTGGAGGGCGGCGGCGCCTACGTCTCGCCCGGCTGGACGGATCTTCACGCCCATGTCTGGCACGGCGGCACCGACATCTCGATCCGACCCCAGCTCGCGGGCCTGGAGCGCGGCGTCACGACCATCGTGGATGCCGGCTCGGCGGGCGAGGCGACCTTCCACGGGTTTCGCGAATACATCATCGAGCCGGCGGCCGAGCGGATCCTCGCCTTCCTCAACATCGGCTCGATCGGCCTCGTCGCCTGCAACCGCGTCTCGGAACTCATCGACATCCGCTCGATCGACATCGACCGGACGATCGCGGTGGTGGAGGCGAACCGCGACCTCATCGTCGGCATCAAGTGCCGGGCGAGCCACGTCATCCTCGGTTCCTGGGGCATCACGCCGGTGAAGGTGGCCAAGAAGGTCGCCAAGATCCTGAAACTGCCGATGATGATCCATGTCGGCGAGCCGCCGCCGACCTATGACGAGGTGCTGGAGCTGCTGCGGCCGGGCGACATCATCACCCATTGCTTCAACGGCAAGGCCGGCGGCTCGATCATCGAGGACGAGGACCTGTGGGACCTCGTGACCAAATGCGCCGACCAGGGCATCCGCCTCGATGTCGGCCATGGCGGGGCGTCCTTCTCCTTCAAGGTGGCGGAGATCGCCATCCAGCGCGGCCTTCTGCCCTTCTCCATCTCGACGGATCTGCACGACCATTCGCTGAACGGCCCGGTGTGGGACATGGCGACCACCATGTCGAAGCTCCTGTCGGTCGGCATGCCCTTCGAAGCGGTGGTGACGGCCTCGACCACGGCGCCCATGTCGGCGGTCAAACTGCCGACCGACGATCTCCTGGGGCTGGGCAAGACGGCCGAACTCACCGTCTTCGATCTCGTGGACAGCGATCTTTCGGTGCAGGACAGCCAAGGGGCGACGGCCAAGCTCCATAAGATGTTCGAGCCGCGCTGGGCCGTGCGGGGCGCCACGCTGGTTCGCGCCTCGCGCCACATGCCCAAGGAAGGGTCGGCCAAGGTCTGCACCTGCGGGGCGCACGGCTGATGGCTCGGGCCGGCGGCATCCTGGCGGGTCTCGGGGCAGGCGATCGGGCAGGCGGCGAGACGGGGGCCGATCTTGCCCCCGACATCGTCCTGTCCGTGCGCGATCTGCAGACGCATTTCGTGTCGCGCCGCCAGACCGCCAAGTCCGTCGACGGCGTCACCTTCGATCTCCGGCGCGGCGAAACGGTCGCGGTAGTCGGCGAGTCCGGCTCGGGCAAGTCGGTCACCAGCCTGTCGATCATGCGCCTTCTCGCCGACCCCGGCCGCATCGTCGCCGGCGAGATCCTGTATCGCGACCGGGGGGGCCGGGTGCGCGATCTCGCCCGCGCCGGCCTGCGCGAGATGCGGGCCCTTCGGGGCACCGAGATCGCGATGATCTTCCAGGAGCCGATGACGAGCCTCAACCCGCTCTTCACGGTGGGCGACCAGATCGCCGAGATGATCATGCTGCACGAGCGGATCGACCGGCGCGCCGCGCTGGATCGCGCCGGGGAGATGCTGGAACTGGTGGAGATTCCGGCGGCGCGCCGACGCGTCAACGACTACCCCCACCATATGTCGGGCGGCATGCGCCAGCGCGTGATGATCGCGCTCGCGCTCGCCAACAAGCCCTCGCTGCTGATCGCCGACGAGCCGACCACGGCGCTCGACGTCACGATCCAGGCGCAGATCCTCGATCTCCTGCGCCGGCTGCAGCGCGAGATGGGCATGAGCATTCTCTTCATCACGCACAATCTCGGCGTCGTCGCCGAGATCGCGCGGGAGGTGGTGGTCATGTATGCCGGGCGCGTGGTGGAGCAGGCGCCGGTGCGCGATCTCTTCGCGCGTCCGCGCCACCCCTACACGGAAGGGCTCCTGGCCTGCACGCCGAACGCCGCGCGCGACATCGGCCCCGACGGCCAGCGCCGCCCGCTTCTGCCGATCCCGGGAAGCGTTCCGCCGATCACCGCGCTGCCGCCCGGCTGCACCTATGCGCCGCGCTGCGCCTATGCCGTGCCGGGCTGCACGTTGAGCGTTCCTCCGCTCTTCACCGTCGCCCCCGGCCATCTCAGCCGATGCCTGAGGACGGACCTCCTATGAGCCATGCGCAGACGCTTCAACCCGCCGCCGAGACGCTGCTTTCGGTCGAGAACCTCACCACCCATTTCGCGCTCTCGCACGGAACCGTGCGCGCCGTGGACGGGGTGTCCTTCACCGTCCGGCGCGGCAGCATCGTCGGGCTGGTGGGCGAGTCCGGCTCGGGCAAGACCACGGTCGGGCGCTCCATCCTGCGGCTGATCGAGCCGACCGGCGGCCGCGCCGTCTTCGACGGGCGCAACCTTCTGGACCTTTCGCCGAAGGAAATGCGGGCGCATCGTCGCCGGCTGCAGATCATCTTCCAGGACCCCTACTCCTCGCTGAACCCGCGCATGCGGGTGGGGGCGATCCTCGCAGAAGCGCTGGACACGCACGGGCTCGCCAAGGGCGCGGCGCGCCAGCCGCGCATCGCCGAACTCCTGACCCGCGTCGGCCTGTCGCCCGACCACGCGCAGCGCTTTCCCCACGAGTTTTCCGGCGGCCAGCGCCAGCGGATCGGCATCGCGCGGGCGCTGGCGGTGGAGCCGGACCTCATCGTCGCCGACGAACCGGTTTCGGCGCTCGACGTCTCGGTCCAGGCGCAGATCCTCAACCTGATGCAGGATCTCCAGCGCGCCTTTGGGCTCACCATGATCTTCATCGCCCATGATCTGTCGGTGGTGGAATATCTCTGCGACGAGGTCGTGGTGATGTATCTGGGCAAGGTCATGGAGCGCGGGCCGAGCCGCGAGGTCTATGCCCGGCCGCGCCACCCCTACACCAAGGCGCTGATCGCCACTGCCCCGGTGCCAGATCCGACGATCGAGCGCGAGCGGGTAATCCTCAAGGGCGACATTCCGAGCCCGATGAACCCGCCGTCCGGCTGCGTCTTCCGCACCCGCTGCCCGGAGGCGGCGGAGATCTGCGCCGCCGCCGTGCCGCCGGAGGAGGAGGTCGGGCCGGGCCATTTCACGGCCTGCCTGCGCCAGGACGAGCTCGTCCGCGCCGGCCGCCTCTGACCCGCTCTCGCGCCCGTTTCCCTCCCTTGAACATCGCTGGAACCCTGGCTCATGTCCATTCTTCAGCCGGCCCGCGCCGGACCGACCGCCCCCTATGAACGGCTCGCCGCGCTCGGCATCACCCTGCCGCCCGCCCCGCCGCCGATCGCCAATTTCGTGACCCATGTGGTGGAGGGCCGGCTTCTCTACCTGTCGGGCCAGGGCCCGCGCGAGATCGACGGTTATCTTCACAAGGGCAAGGTGGGATCGGACGTCTCGGTCGAGGAAGCCTATGGCCATGCGCGGCTGACGGGCATCAACCTTCTCTCCGTCATGCAGGACGCGCTCGGCGATCTCGGCCGCGTCCGGCGCATCGTGAAGCTTCTCGGCATGGTCAACGCGGAGGCCGATTTCGACGATCACCCCTCGATCATCAACGGCTGCTCGGACCTGATGATCGCGGTGTTCGGCGACGCCGGGCGCCACGCGCGCTCGGCCGTCGGGCTCGGCTCCCTGCCGGGCCGGATCACCGTCGAGATCGAGGCGATCGTGGCGATCGACTGACCCAACACATGCCCAACCCGATGCCGACCGGCGCCCTAGCCCTCCCGCCCGCTCCAGCCCAGGCGCCCCTCGATGCGCCGAGCGGACTGGCGCACCGCCTCCGTGTAGCGCTCGCGTGCCTCCGCCACCTTGAAGTCGGGCAGCACAACGGAGATCGTGGCCGTGCAGGAGCCCTTGGGATCGAGGATCGGCGCGGCGACGCAGGCTACCGAATAGGCGGATTCGCCGGCCTGGATCGACAGCCGGTCGGCCAGCGCCTCGGCCGAGCGGATCGCCAGCGTCTCGGGGTTCAGCTCCGCCCGGCCGGTGGGGGAAACCTTGGCGCAGCGGCGGAAGATCTCGACCCGTTCTGCCTGGGGCAGGTGGCCGACCAGCAGCCGGCCCGACGCCACCCAGTTGAGCGGCACGCGCGAGCCGACGCGCGAGGTGACCTGGAAATGGTCCCGCCCCTCCGCCATGGCCAGCACCACCATCATGTCCTCGTCGCGCCCGCAGATCTGGATCGTCTCGCCCAGCTGCCGGTTGAGATCGATCATCTCCTCCTTGGCGATCGCCATCAGATCGATCGAGCGCTCGTAGGCGAGGCCGTAATGGTAGAGGCGCGGCCCGAGCCAGACCGTGCCGCCTTCGCCGCGCACGAGAAGGCCCTTCTCCACCAGATCGTCGACGATCGTATAGATGGTGGAAAGCGGCGCCTTCACCGAATGGGCGAGGTCGTAGGCCGTCGCCGGGCGTCCGGTGTCGCGCAGCTGGTCGAAGATCTGCAGCGCGCGGTCGATGCCGCTGACGCGCGAGCGCCGGGCCGCGCCCGCCTCCTCCTGCGCTCCGCCGTCCTTGGCCGGGGCGATCGCTCCTCTTGCCATTGTCGTCTCATCCGATCGAGGCCTGCTGATCCGGCCCCGACCATACCCATCCGGCCCGGCCGTTGAAACCACCCCGGCTCAAAGCCCCAAACGAAACCCCGGACCGAACCGCGAACCAAACCCAAGGACCACACCGCATGAACGACGACATTCGCATTCGCCTCGGCCTGCGCCCTGTCATCAACGTCTCGGGGACGATGACCTCGCTCGGTGCCTCGATCGTCGTGCCGCAGGCGGTGGAAGCCGTGACGGCGGCGCTGCCGCAATTCATCGAGATCGGCGCTCTTCAGAAGCTGGCGAGTCGCACGATCAGCCGGCTGACGGGCGGCGAGGCCGGGTTCGTCACGGCCTCCTGCGCCGCCGCGATCACGCTCGCGGTCGCGGGCGCCATGACGGGAGACGATCTCGCGGCGATCGAGCGCCTGCCGCAGACCGACCGCCTCGCGCGCGACGAGGTCCTGATCCAGGCCGGGCACATGGTCGGCTATGGCTCGCCGGTGGAGCAGGGCGTGCGCCTGTCCGGCGCCAAGGTCGTGCCGGTCGGGCAGGCGACCAGCGTCATGGCCTATCAGATGGAAGGCGCCATCACGGAGCGCACGGCCGCCGCGCTCTTCGTCGTCTCGCATCACACCGTTCAGGTCGGCCAGATGGGGCTTGCCGAGTTTGTGGAGGTCGCCCATGCGCGCGGCGTGCCGGTGATCGTGGACGCTGCGTCGGAATACGACCTGCGCCGCTTTCTCGAAGCCGGGGCCGATCTCGTGCTCTACTCCTCGCACAAGTTCCTCGGCGGGCCGACGGGCGGCATCGTGGCCGGGCGCCGCGATCTCGTTCGCGCCGCCTATTTCCAGAACAACGGCATCGGCCGGGGCATGAAGGTCGGGAAGGAAGGGATCGTCGGCACGATCGCCGCGCTGGAAGCCTGGGAGGTCCGCGATCACGCCGGCATTCGCGCTCGCGAGAGCGAGGCGCTGAATGTCTGGCAGCGCACGCTGGCGGACTTTGCGGGGGTGGAGGCCGCGATCGATCCCGATCCGACCGACAATCCGCTCGACCGGCTGAAGGTCCACGTGAACCCGGCGGAGGCGCATATCACGGCCTGGGACCTCGCCGACGCGCTGGCCAGCAACGACACGCACCCGGTCATCGTGCGCGATCACGAGGTCGAGCACGGGCATTTCTATCTCGACCCCTGCAACCTTCATCCCGGCCAGGCGGAGATCGTTGCGGAGCGCCTGCGGGAGGAACTCGACATCGCGCGCCGCTCCAACGATATCATCAGCAGCGATTTCGCGGCCCGTCGCAAGCGCCGGGCCATCAACAACTGGCCGGACTGACGGCTCGCCGCGGAGGCCTCTCGGCGGGAAGGGGGCTTGTCGCCGGACGCCCGCGCGCGGAAGATCGTCCGGGATATCGGGCCGTCGGTATGGGAGAGGGCGGCTTCAGCGGGAGGAAGAGCCATGTGCAGGTTGTTCGTCGGCGCGAGCGCCGACTTGTGGGAAAGCCAGACCCGGTCCATCCGCATGGACGGCATGGTGACGAGCGTCCGGCTGGAGAAGATGTTCTGGACGGTGCTCGAAGAGATCGCCGAAAAGGACGACCTCAACATCCCGCAGCTTCTTCACCAGCTCTACAACGAGTCGATCGACGAGGGGCACGATCTCGGAAACTTCACCTCGTTTCTGCGCGTCTGCTGCCTTCGCTTTCTCAACCTGCAGCTGCAAGGGTTGATCCCGCGCGGGAAGGGCGAGACGCGAGCGGCGGAGGACATCCTGGCCCTCGAAGCGGAGGCCAACCGGCGGCGCGAGATGAAGCGGGCCGCCGTGCCGGTGCCCGTTCCCCGCAAGAGCCAAAAATACATGCTGTGATCGCATCGGCGCCCTCGAACGGGAGAGGGCGTCGGCTTCCATCGCAATAGCCGGCATCTGCCGATCGGACCCTGCTCGATTGAGCTCGGGGGACGCGCCCGCGCGAGCCGACCGAGAGTTCTCGAACCTTGCAAAAGGGGCACGACCGGGCGGGCCGAAATCCTGCTGCAAGCTGTCTCGAGCCGCGCTCGCCGCACGATTTTCCATCGCCGTGCGCCCTGTCCTAACCCCTTACTACCCCTTGCCTCCGCAATCGTCTTAAGAATCATTCCAAAGCTGATTTGGCAGCTGACGGACCGGTTGGGGGCGAGGCTTGGCGAGACTCATTCATTCCATGAT
Source organism: Aureimonas sp. AU40 (assembly GCF_001463785.1). NCBI lineage: Bacteria > Pseudomonadati > Pseudomonadota > Alphaproteobacteria > Hyphomicrobiales > Aurantimonadaceae > Aureimonas > Aureimonas sp. AU40. The sequence goes on along the minus strand of NZ_BBWL01000054.1, from coordinate 193,010 downwards.
CCGCGTTCTCGAAGAGGAACGCTCAAGGGCTTTCTACGAGACGGCCTTCGGCCTCGCCGTGGCCGATCGGATCGATTTCGACAGCTTCACGCTGATCTACATGAAGAACGCGGAAAGCGGTTTCGAACTGGAGCTGACGGTCAACAAGGGCCAGTCCGGGCCCTACGACCTCGGCACCGGCTATGGCCATCTCGCCGTGTCCGTCGAGGCGCTGGAGGCCGAGCACGCGCGGCTGAAAGCGGCCGGCCTCGCGCCCAAGGACATCAAGGAGTTGAAGACGCCGGGCGGAAACGCCGCGCGCTTCTTCTTCATCGAAGATCCCGACGGCTACAAGATCGAGGTTTTGGAACGGAGCTGGCGCTTCCGATAAGGCATGCCGCCGCGAAAACACGCGGAGGGCCAAGGGGATAGGTCACCGTTCCGGGCTGGGAGGCACGAGGGGCGGCGGCCGGGTCAAGATGGGAGGAACGAATGACGACGCAGTCCATCGCTGCGGCGGGCCTGTCCCGCCGTGTCTTCTTGAGGGGAGCCGGCACGACGCTGCTGGCCATGACGATCCTGCCGAGCGGGCTCGTGCAGGGCCGCGCCTGGGCTCAGATGCCCAAGGCCACCAAGCCGGAGACCTTCGCCTCGTTGGTCCAGATGTCGCGCGACTGCTACCCGCACGACCGGATCGAGGACAAGCACTACGCCACCGCCGTCGAGATCCTGGACGAGGCCGCGCGCGGCTCGCCCGACCAGCTGACCCTTCTGGAAGACGGCATGGCCGCGCTGAACCGCGCCGCCGCCAGCGCTCATGGCGCACCCTATGCCCGCGTGGCGGCCGAGGCGGACCGGGTGGCGCTGCTGAAAGCCATCGAGCCTTCGCCCTTCTTCCAGAAGGTTCGCGGCAATCTCGTGGTCGGCCTCTACAACCAGAAGGATCTCTGGCCCCTCTTCGGCTACGAGGGCTCCTCCTTCGACAAGGGCGGCTATCTCGAACGCGGCTTCAACGACATAGACTGGCTGGCCTGACCCGCCGCACGCAGCGTTTCAACCCGATGGAGAGGCCCCGGGCACGCCGACGCTTCGCGCCAAGACGAAGCGCGTTCGCGATGGGGCGGGAGGCAAGCAATCATGGCAGCACCTTATGACCTCGACGACGGCAGCGTCTTCGTCATCGTGGGTTCGGGCGCGGGCGGCGGCACGCTCGGCACGCAGCTCGCGCTGAAAGGCATCGACACCGTCATCCTGGAAGCGGGAAAGCGGCACGAGACCTGGGACTTCATCAACGACGAGTGGGACTCGTTCAGCCAGCTCGCCTGGACCGACAAGCGCATGACGTCGGGAAGCTGGGACATCTCGCGCACCTTTCCCAACCTGCCGGCCTGGATCGTGAAATCGGTCGGCGGCTCCACCGTGCACTGGGCGGGCGCCTCGCTGCGCTTCCAGGAGCACGAGTTCAAGACCCGCACCCATTACGGCGAGATGGCAGGCGCCAATCTCCTGGACTGGCCGATCGACCTGAAGGAGATGGAGCCCTGGTACGCCGAGGCGGAAAACCGCATGGGCGTGACGCGCACCAACGGCATTCCCGGCCTGCCCGGCAACAACAACTTCAAGGTGCTGGAAGCGGGCGCCAAGAAGATCGGCTACAAGGAAGTCCACACCGGCCGCATGGCCATCAATTCCGAGCCGCGCGACGACCGGGGCTCTTGCATGCAGCTCGGCTTCTGCTTCCAGGGCTGCAAGTCGGGCGCCAAATGGTCGACGCTCGTGGCCGAAATCCCGAAGGGCGAAGCGACGGGCAAGCTGGAAGTGCGGCCGGAATGCCAGGTCCTGCGCATCGAGCACGACGCGGCGGGCAAGGTGACGGGCGTCGTCTATGCCGACGCCAACGGCGTGGAGCAGCGGCAGAAGGCGCGGGCGGTCGCCGTCGCGGGCAATTCGATCGAGAGCCCGCGCCTCCTTCTCAACTCGCAGTCCAGCCTCTTCAAGGACGGGCTCGCCAATTCTTCCGGTCAGGTCGGGCGCAACTACATGCGCCACACGACAGGCTCGGTCTACGGCGTGTTCGACAAGCCCGTCCACATGTATCGCGGCACGACCATGGCCGGGATCGTGCGCGACGAGGCGCATCACGACACCAAGCGGGGCTTTGCCGGCGGCTACGAGTTCGAGACGCTGTCGCTCGGTCTGCCCTTCATGGCCGCCTTTCTCGACCCGCAGAAATGGGGCCGCGACTTTTCCAGCGCGCTCGACAACTACCAGAACCTCGCCGGGCTCTGGATCGTGGGCGAGGACATGCCGCGCGAGGACAACCGCATCACCCTGGCGGAGGAGAAGGACGCCTTCGGCATGCCCGTCGCCTCCGTCCATTTCGACGATCACGAGAACGACACGGCGATGCGCGCCCACGCCTACAAACAGGGCTCCGCGATCTACGAGGCTGTGGGCGCGCTGCGCACCATCCACACCCCGCCCTATCCCTCGACCCACAATCTCGGCACCAACCGCATGAGCGAGAAGGCGAGCGACGGCGTCGTCAACCGGTTCGGCCAGACGCACGACATCTCCAACCTTTTCGTCTCGGACGGCTCGCAGTTCACCACCGGCGCGGCGGAGAACCCGACCCTGACGATCGTCGCGCTGGCTCTGCGACAGGCCGATCACATCGCCGGTCGCATGTCGCGCGGCGAACTCTGACGCCAGCCGGCGCGTGGCGATCCCGCGCCGGTCTCCATCCCCCGGCCTTCGAACCGACGTGAGGCGGTTCGAAGGCTCTCGGCCTCTTTATCCCAGGCAAAGCCTGTCCGCTTTGCCTGGGAAATGCTTCAAGCTCCGGCGTCCTTCTCCCCGGATGCGCCCGCCTTCTTTCCCTTGATCCAACGCGGACAGCTCGACATGCTGAACAGATCCCATCTTCGCCTCGTCCTCGCCGCCGGTCTCCTCGCTTTCGCCTCGGGCGCGGAGGCGGCGGACCATGTGGTGAAGATGCTGAATATCGGCGCCAAGGGCGCGATGGTCTTCGAGCCGGACTTCGTGCGCGCCGAGCCCAGCGACACCGTGACCTTCGTTCCGACACAGCCCGGCCACAACGCCGAGTCCGTCAAGGACATCTGGCCGGAGGGCGTCGAGCCCTTCAAGAGCGGCTTCAACAAGCCCTACACGCTGACCGTCGGCCCAGAGGGGCTCTACGGCATCAAGTGCACGCCGCATTACGGCATGGGCATGGTGGCGCTGGTGGTGGTGGGCAAGCCCGCCAAGCTGGACGCGGCGCGAGCCGTGAAGCACCCCGGCAAAGCCCAGGCCACCTTCGCCGCGCTGCTGGACGAAGCCGCCAAGACGCCGTAGGCGCGAAGCCGCGCCGGCTTGCATAGGGACGTGACGGCCGCTGCTCTCGGTGGCGCGAAGCCGCTCGGCTTCATCGCGCTGTAGGGCGAGCGTCTCTGGTCTTACCAGCGTTCTGGCTCGTTCCGGATGTCGTTCGGTAAACTGTCCGAAAGCCCGCCCGGCGGCGCCTTGACAAGCACTCCCTCCCTGTATCGGGTCTGACCGGGGTCGCGCACTGGGAGCATTTGCGCGGCGATCCGTGACGGGAGGGGCAGTCGGACATGCTGAGATTCGCAGCCATTGGCATCGACCACGGGCATATTTTCGATCACATCAAGGGCCTGATCGCGGCGGGCTGCGAGTTCGCCGGCTACTGCCCCAAGACCACCGCGCCGGGCGTCCTGGCGGCGATCGAGGCCGACTATCCCGGCGCCCCGAAGGTGGACCGCGAGACGCTCTTCGCCGATCCCACGATCGACATCATCTGCATCGCCGCGATCCCTTCCGACCGGGCGGGCCTTGCCGTGCGCGCCATGGAGGCGGGCAAGGACGTGATGACCGACAAGCCCGGTGTCACCACCTTCGACCAGCTGGACGAGGTGCGGCGCACGGCCGAGCGCACCGGGCGCATCTTCTCCGTCTGCTTCACCGAGCGCCACAGCGTGCGCTCCGCCGTCAAGGCCGGGCAACTCGTGCGCGAGGGGGCCATCGGCAAGGTGGTGCAGACCATGGGCATGGGGCCGCACCGGCTGCAGCTTGCCACGCGGTCGGACTGGTTTTTCGATCCCGACCGGTTCGGCGGCATCATCGTGGACATCGCCTCGCACCAGATCGACCAGTTCCTGTTCTACACCGGCTCGGACACGGCCGAGGTGGTGGCGAGCACGATCGGCAATTTCGCCATGCCCGACCGCCCGCGCTTCGAGGACTATGGCGACATCACGCTGCGCTCCGACAAGGCCTCGGGCTTCGTGCGGGTGGACTGGTACACGCCCGACGCGCTCGGCACCTGGGGCGACGGGCGGCTGACGATTCTGGGCACCGAAGGCTATATCGAGCTTCGCAAATATATCGACATTTCGGGCCGACCGGGGAAGGACCACCTCTTCCTCGTGAACGGCACGACGAACACCCACATCGACTGTAGCGGGGAAAAGCTGATCTATTTCGAGGCCTTTGCTGAAGACGTGCGCGCGCGCACCGAGACGGCCATGCGGCAGGCCCATGTCTACGAGGTCTGCCGCCTGTCGCTGGAAGCGCAGGCGAAGGCCGTGCGCATCGGCAATCGTTGAAGGAGGGGCGGGACATGAGCCGGAAACTGCGCGTCGGCGTCGTCGGAGCTGGGATCGCCGAACGGCATCTGGCCGGCTACGGCTGGAACAAGGACCTGTTCGAGGTGCCCGTCCTGTGTTCGCTGGACGAAGGGCGCGGCCGCGATCTCTGCGCGAAATACGAGATTGCCGACTACACGCAGGATGTCGAGACGCTTCTTCGGCGCGACGATCTCGACATCATCGACATCTGCACGCCGCCGGATTCGCATTTCGACCTGTGCCGCCGGGCGATCGAGGCGGGCAAGCATGTCGTCTGCGAGAAGCCGCTCTTCGGCTCGGTCGCGGAGGTGGACGAGATGGCCGCCATCGTCGCGCGCGCGAACGGCCCCAAGCTCATGCCGATCTTCCAGTATCGCTACGGCACGGGCCTTCAGAAGCTGAAGCTCCTGATCGAGAAGGGGCTGACGGGCCGGCCCTTCCTCACCACGATCGAGACGCATTGGTGGCGCGGGCCGGACTATTACGAGGTGCCCTGGCGCGGCAAGTGGCGGTCGGAGCTGGGTGGCGGCCTGCTCGGCCACGCCATCCACGCGCATGACATGCTCAACTACGTCCATGGCGACTGCGCCGATGTCTTCGCCTATGGCGCGACGCTGGTGAACCCGATCGAGGTGGAGGACACCGCCGCGCTTTCGGTGCGCATGAAGAACGGCTCGCTGGCCAGCCTTTCCATGACGCTCGGCTCGCGCCGGGAAATCTCGCGCCTGCGCTTCTGCTTTCACGACCTTGTCGCCGAAAGCATTCTGGAGCCCTACACGATGGGGCGCGATCCCTGGAGCTTCGTCGCGGGAACGCCCGAGCATCAGGCGCGCGTCGACGCCGCGCTGGCGGGCTACGAGGGGCGGGAGGACGGCTATACCCGGCAGTTCGAGCTCTTCCACGCGGCGATCCTCTCCGGGGCGGAGCCTCCCGTGACCCTGCAGGACGCGCGCAACTCGCTCGAGCTCGTGACCGCCGCCTACGCCTCGCAGCGAAGCGGGCACCCGACGGTGCTTCCCATCACCGCCGATCATCCGCTCTACCGCTCCTGGCTTCCCGAGGAGGCGAGGACGCCAGAGCGCATAGTGTCGTGATGCATCACTGATCGAGGCGAACGCGACGAACCCGCGCTGGCGCATGTCCTCGGGGCGAGAGCTTGCGGACAAGCTGGAAATCAGCCGTTGCGCGCCGGCACAACCGTCAATTTCGACGGGATTGGCGCCGGCGCCCGGCCGGGTCCGTTCAAGCTTGCGGAATGCTGCCGAATGATTTTGCAAAGCAATGTTTCGGATGTGACTGCGAAGTTGAAGGGATTAACCGAGCGCAGCGCACCAAATGCCCTTCAGGTCTGATCAAGATTTGCGAGCAAGACTTATCGTCAAAGATCAAGAGGAGGACGCTTTGCTTCAGCCCCGCGCTTCGACCGCTCCCGGCGGCAATCCGATGACCCGCAACGAGAGCGTTCAACTCGAAGGCCGTGAGGCCGCCGAGAAGAACATGAACCGGCACGACAACCCTTATCGTTCCGGCAGCGCGGACGGCATCGCCTGGCATCAGGGCTTCGACGCCGTCGCCGCGCCCAACTGGCGCCGAGCCGTTTGATACGAGTGCCACGAAGCTGCTGAGGTAAGCTCTTTAACCAAGATGCCGACGGGAACTCGACAATTCGTCTCGGCTAGAAGTGTTCCGGCTATCGTGTCGTCGCGCGATCTGGAAGTGCTTACGATCCGGAGTTAGGCAACGGCCGGTAGGCGCGGAGACACGGCGCAACCGTGTCGCCGGACCAGCCCTCAGGCGTCGAGTTCCGCCTCGCCTTTGACGATGGCCTGTCGCGCCGCCTCATGCTTCTCGCGCAGCGTGAGATAGAGTTGCGAACCGTTCATGTCCTCGCCGGACTCGTTGCGCCGGGTGAGGTCCAGAAAGGTTTCGCTCTCGCTGGGGTCGAGGCCCACGAACGCCTCGTGCCCTTCGGTCGTCATGGTCAAGGCGCGCATGCCGCGCCAGAACTCGCGTTCGCTGTCGGTCATATCCATTCGAACCTCCCATCTTACCCCCATACAACCCTTCGGACGCGGAAACGTTCGAAACGGTGGCGCGAGGCGAAGAGGAGAAGCAAAGGACGGGCGCTGCGGCGCACCCGTCCTTATGCCTTGCAGATGGGCTTTCGAGATCGGCGACACGCAGGGCGCCGACGAACGAACTCCATAGCCGGAGGAGGGGCTTTCGGCCTGCCTCCTTCCCGATATGCCGGAGAATGCCGCCTGCCTCTAGGCCGCCAGACTGGCCGGCGCTTTGTCGGCCAGAGCGGACAGAAGCCACTGCCGCGTTTGCATCAGGTCGAACCGCTCCGTCGTGTCCACATCGAGCCGGGGGCCGAGATCGAGCGGGCGCGCCCTTGCGGCGAGGGCCACGAGTTCGGGCACGTAGTCGAGACCGGGATGGCCGGGCGGGCGCTCCGTCACGCGTGCGCCGTACCGCGCGCCGATGAGTTCAGGTGGGGCCGAGCACCAGAGTTCGGCGACCGTGTCGATGCCTGCTTCGCCGAGGAGTTCGGCCAGAAACTCGGCGGGCTGGAAGCCGAACCAGGCGTCGAGGATCAGGGTCGTGCCCGCCGGCGCTTCCCGCGCCAGGGCAAACATGGCGCGCAGGCTGGCGCGGCCGAGCTTGCGATTGAAGGGGCGATCGACCCCTTCGATCTCGGTGAGGAACGGGTTCTTGATTGTGTCGAGCGACAGGATCGGCCAGCCCGTCGCGTCCGACAGCGCCCGCGCCACGCCGCTCTTGCCGCTGGCCGGAACGCCGTTGACGAGCACGAGGCGCTTGGACGCCGCGCGCGCGGGCAGCGCGGCCAGCGCCGCGCCGATCACGCCCGCATCGTCTCCCAGCCGCGCCGGGGCGACGGGGCTGTCGTACCAAGAGGCCTGCTTTTCGATGCCGGCGAGCGCCGCGAAGGCGGCTTCCCCCAGGCCCCCGCCCAGAAGCACGAGGTCGGGATCGAGAACCGCCACAAGATCGTCCACCGCGATGCGCAGCGGCGCGGCCCAGGCGTGCAGCACGGCGCGCGCCGTCTCGTCGCCCTCGCCGCGGCGCTGAAGCAACTCGGCGGCCGTGGTCGTCGTGGGCAGGCCGGCGCGCGCGATATGGCGGCCGAGCGCGGTGCCCGAACTCACCGTTTCCACGCAGCCGCGCTTGCCGCAAAGGCAGGGCTCGCCGGCGGCATCGACATTGAGATGGCCGAGCTGACCGGCCGTGCCGCGCGAGCGAAGGATCGCCCCGCGCTCCAGGATCGCGCCGCCGATGCCGGTGCCGATCGTCAGCATCACGACATTCTCGGCGCCCTTGGCGGCGCCGACGCGGGCTTCCGCCACCAGCGCCATGGAGCAGTCGTTGTCCACCACCACGGGCCAGCCGAAGCGGGCTTCCAGATGGTCGGCGAGGGGAAGGCCGGAGAGATCGACATAGCCGCCCGAAAGCACGCGCCGCGCGGCGAAATCCACCCGGCCCGGCACGCCGAGGCCGAGAGCTGAGACGCTGCCGTCGTCGAGCTCGGCCACCAGCGTCTCGATCCGACCGAGCACGACCTGCGGATCGGGCGCGCTCGCAACGCGCGCCCTCTCGAGGATTTCGCCCTCGGGCGAAACGCGGGCGGCGCGGATGTGCGTGCCGCCGATGTCGATGCCGATGGCGTTCCGCCCCGCCATGGCGTTCAGGCCACCTTGGCGGCCGGGGCGCGGTGGCGGGCGATCACCGCCTGGATCTCGCGAAGCCGGGGAACGGCGACGCTTTCCAGCCGCTTGCGCGTCTCGGTGCGGTCGAGCGAGATGCAATCTTTCCAGAGCGAGCGCCCGGCGATGACGCCCGAGGCGCCGTTCGCCATGGCGATCTCCACCTGGCCGAGGAAGGTCTCGTGATCGACACCCGCCGACAGCACCGCCCAGGGCACGTCGCCCGACATTTTCGTGACGGCAGCGCAGGATTCGGGCGAGCCGGGATAGGGAAGCTTGAGGACCTTCGAGCCGAGATCGAGGCAGATGCGCGTGCCACCCTGGATCAGCTCGGGGATCTTGGCCTTGTAAGCCTCGGGGCTCTCGCCCTCCAGCGCGTAGGTCAGGAACTCCACGACGAGGAGAAGGTCCTCGCGGGCGAAATCGGCGATCACCCGTTCCAGAATGTCGATATTGTGCGTGTTGGCCGCCGGCGTGTCGGAGCGCAGATAGACCATGATCTTGCCGCCCGTGCCGCCGAGCGCGCGCACCCGCCGGGCATCGACGCCGTCCACCAGCTTCGACAGGCGGTAGCCCTCCGGCGAGGTGTCCCAGCCCGAAGCGTCGAGGCCGATCAGAAGCGCGGTGCCGCGCTCCAGCACCGCGTCGTCCACCAGCTGCGGCACCGCGCAGATCGGGTCGACCAGAACGCAGCTCGCTTGGCTGGCGAGATAGCGGGTGATGTCGGCCTTGGTGAGGCCCAGAACGTCGTTGCCGATCTTGGCCTGTTCGGCCGGGTCGCTGGCCAGGAGCGTGCGCATGCCGCCCCGCTGGTCGCAGGCGATGACCATCATCGCCCCGTCCGGTCCGCATATCTGGTGATAGCCGCGCAGTTCCGCTGTTGTCATCCGTGCCATGCGAAGTCCTCCTCCCAAGGATGCGCCAGGGTGCGATGGCCCGCCGGAAAGGCGGGTTGCGGCCCGGTCGCTTGCATGTTTCCATTCGCTGATATAGCTCGGTAACATATTGCTGAAAGGAATTGCAAGCTGGCTTCTTCACCTTCGTCCGACCAAACCGCGTCGCGGGCTCTTATCCACACGGTCGCCAAGCTGCATTACGAGTCCGAGCTGAGCCAGGTGGACATCGCCAAGCGCCTCGGGCTCTCGACCGCGACGATCTCCCGGCTTCTGCAGCGCGCGCGCGCGGAGGGGATCGTGCGCATCGAGGTGCGCGATCTCGTTTCGCCCGACGCGCTGGGGCGAGATCTCGTCGAAAGGCTGGGGCTGAAGCAGGCCGCCGTGGTGGAAGTGCCGCCTGGGCCGAGCTCCGGCGCGCTGGCCGCGCCCGTCGGACAGATGCTGCTGAGTTGCGGCCTGCGGGCCGGCTCTGTGGTCGCGATCGGCTGGGGGCGGGCGATTCGCGCCGTGGTGGAAACCGGCCTGCCGGCAATTCCCGGCATTCTCACCGTGCCCGCCACGGGCGGCATGCAGCAGCACGCCCCGCATTTCCAGATCAACGAATTCGCGCGGCTTGCGGCCGAGACCATGGGCGGCGCGCCGCATTTCCTGCATGCGCCCTACCTGCCCTCGGCCGGGGCGCGGGAGGCCTTCCTGGCCGATCCGACGATCGCCGGAAGCGTCTCGCTCTGGGAGCGCACGGCGGCGGCCGTGGTCGGCATCGGCCTGCCGCATTCCACCCATTCGCCGGCCACCAACTCCCCGGACGAAACGGCCGCGACCCCTGGAGAGCGCGCGCTTCGCGACGCCGTGGGCGACGTCTTGCGCCACTATGTCCGGCGCGACGGCAGCGTGACAGATTGGGAGGGCGAGGGGCGGATGATCGCGATGTCGGCCGAGCAGCTGCGCCGCACGCCGCTGGTGATCGGCGTCGCGGTGGGCGAGGCGAAAGCCGCGGCGATTCTGGGCGCGGCCCGCTCCGGCCTGATCTCGGCCTTGGCGACCGACCCGCGCACGGCCGAAGCGGTTCTGGAAGAGGCTGCGAAAGGGTGAAGATTCCGTCCGCGACGTTGGAAAAGTGACATGAAATTGCTTTCAGAAACAATTTGCACTTGACGGAAGGCCGGTCACGCAGAAATCATAGGCACAGGTGAGCTGCCGGCGAGCGGATGAGACATCCGGGCCGGACCCCGATCGGAACATGTGTGGGAGCGCATGTCGGGAACCCTTGGCTCATCCCAGGGAGGAAAAACATGCAGCGTCGTTCGATCCTGAAGGCGGCGGCCGGCTTTGCCGTGGCCGCATCCATCGGCCTGTCCGCCGGCCCCGGCCATGCGCAGGACAAGAAATACACCGTGGCCCTGATTCCGGGCCTCACCACGGACGCCTTCTACATCACGATGCGCAAGGGCGCGCAGGCCGCCGCCGACGCGCTGGGCGTGACCCTCGTGTTCCAGGGCGGGCCGGAGTTCAACCCCGTGGTCCAGGTGCCGGTGCTCGACGCGACCATCGCGCGCAAGCCGGACGCGATCCTGATCGCGCCGACCGACAAGACCCAGCTGGTCGAGCCGCTGCGCAAGGCGCAGGACGCCGGCATCGCGGTGATCACCGTCGACACGTTCATCGGCACCGGCCAGTACCAGACCGGCTCGGGCGACGCCGACTTCCCGCTTTCCTACATCGCCTCGGACAACGTGCTCGGCGGCCGCATGGCGGCGCGCGCGCTCGCCAAGGCGATCGGCGATGCGGGCGGCAAGGTCTATGTCTCCAACGTCAAGCCCGGCATCTCCACCACCGACCAGCGCGAAGCCGGCTTCAAGGCGGAGATGAAGGAGAACTTCCCCAAGATCACCGTTCTCGACACGCAGTTCAACGAGAACGACGCCAACAAGGCGGCGAGCCAGCTGCAGGCGGTCTACGCCCGCAACTCGGACCTCAAGGGCGTGTTCGGCGCCAATCTCTTCTCGGCCATCGGCGCGGGCAACGGCGTGCAGCAGGCCGGCCAGACCGGCAACGTCAAGGTCGTCGCCTTCGACGCGCCGGGCTCGATCGTCGGCAACATCCAGTCCGGCCTCGTGGACGCCGCGATCGCCCAGCACCCGGCCGAGATCGGCTATTACGGCGTCGTGTCCGCCTATGCCCATCTCACCGGCCAGTCGATCCCGACCACGATCGGCACCGGCTTCACGGTGATCGACAAGGCGAACGTCTCCGACCCGAACGTCGCCAAATACGTCTACTCCGAATAACGGGGCAAGGCCGGCCCGGCGCCCGCGAGAGGCGGGGCCGGCCTCTTCTCTCTTCCCATCTCGACCTTTTCAGCCACGAGAGGCGGAACCGCCGCCGGGCAAGGTGACACCATGACAGCATCCGCGACGGACGCGCCGCTTCCCGGCCCGTCTCCCACTCCGGCGCCGGGCCTTGCCTCCGCCCCCCATGTGAAGCCGGAGGCCGACCACGCCGACAAGGCCAAGACGCTTCTTCAGCGCATCGCCGACCTTCGCGCCTGGCTCTTCCTCCTGGCGCTGGCGCTCGGTTTCGAAGGCTGGGCGCGGGCCGAGTTCGGCGGCACCTTCATCTTCAATTCCTTCAACATCCAGTCGATCGCGATCTTCGCCGTCGCGCCGCTGATCCTGGCCACCGGCCAGACCTTCGTCATCATCTCGGGCGGCATCGACCTTTCGCTCGGCTTCATCATGGGTCTCGCCGCCGTGGTGGCGGCGCATGTCATCAACTATGCCACGCCGGGCCTCGGCCTGCCGATGGGCGTTCTCGTGGGAACGCTGGTGGCCGTGCTCGTCGCCGGCATTCCCGGCTTCATCAACGGGCTTCTGGTCTCGCGCCTGCGGGTTCCCCCGTTCATCGGCACGCTCGGCATGTTCGGCGTGGCGCGCGGCGTCGCCTTCCTTCTGGCCGGCGGCACCACGGTTCCGGTCAGCAATTCCTTCTTCGCCACGATCGGCAACGGGCGCATCTTCGGCGTGCCCTACATCATCCTCATCACCGCCGCCTTCGTTCTGGTGATGCACTATATTCTCAGCCAGACGCGCTTCGGCCAGCACAATTACGCCATCGGCGCCAATGTCCAGGCGGCCCGCCGCTCCGGAATCGACGTGAAGTCGCATCTCCTGCGCCTCTACATGCTCTCGGCCTTCTGCGCTGGATTGGCGGGCGTCGTCTACTCCGCGCGCTTCAACGCCGGCGCGGCGCAGGCCGGCGAGCCGCTGCTGCTCGACTGCGTGGCCGCGGTCGTGATCGGCGGCGCCAGCCTCTTCGGCGGGTCGGGCACGATCCTTGGAACGGTCGCCGGCGCCTTCGTGATCGCCGTGATCCAGTACGGCCTCGTCTTCGTGAATGTCGAACCCTTCTGGCAGTTCATCAGCGTGGGCATCGTCATCATCATCTCGGTTCTGATCGACCAGGCGCAGCGCCGGTTCAGCGGAGGACGCATCGATGAGTAGAGCCGCCGAGCCCATTCTCGAAATCAAGAATCTGTCGAAGCATTTCGGCGCGGTGCGGGCCTTGAACGACTTCTCCATGACCATCGCCCCCGGCGAGGTCGTGGCTCTCGCCGGCGACAACGGCGCTGGCAAGACGACGCTGATCAAGGCGATCTCCGGCGTCTTCAAGCCGACGGCGGGCGAGATCCGGCTGGAGGGCAAGCCGGTCCACTTCTCCACCCCGCAGGAGGCGCGAGACAGCGGCATCGAGACGATCTACCAGGACCTGGCTCTGGCCGACAATCTGTCGATCGGCGGCAACATCTTCCTCGGCCGCGAGCCGATGAAGCGCAAGTTCGGCTTCCTGCCGGTGCTGGACCGCAAGAAGATGTCGGACGCGGCGCGCGACACGATGGCGCTTCTGGACTTCCACGTCTCGCGCATGGAGGCCCCGGTCTCGAACTTCTCGGGCGGCCAGCGGCAGGCGGTCGCGATCGGCCGCGCGGTCTACTGGAACGCCCGGCTCCTGATCATGGACGAACCGACCGCCGCGCTCGGCGTGCCCGAGCAGCGCAAGGTCATCTCGCTGATCCACCAGCTCAAGGCGCAGGGGCGCGGGGTGATCTTCATCTCGCACAATCTGCAGGACATTTTCGCCGTGTCGGACCGTATCGTCGTGCTCCGGCGCGGGGTGCTGGCCGGCGAGCGCCGTATCGCCGACACCACCCATGACGAGGTGGTGAAGCTGATGGTCGGCGGCTGATCCTCCTATAGACCCTTCAGATCGGCAGACGGCGCCTGTTCAAGGGCGCCGTTTTGCGTAGAGACGAGGCGGCGCCAAGTGGAGCGCGCCGGAATTGGCGGGGAACAGGCAGATGGACGGTTGGACGATCGAATGGGACCGGGGCCGCGTCTTGGCCATCCCGACCGGCGGCATGGCGCATCATCTCCAGCTGAGGCTGGCGGACGGGCGCGTGGTCGAGCCCTTCGCCGAAGCGCCCTGGCACGGTGAGCCGGACGTCCTCAGCGACACGCGCTTTCCCGCCCATTTGCGCACCCTCGGCGGCGAGTGGCCCTGCGTGCCCTTCGGCACGGGTGAGGCGGACCCGGCCCACCATGGCCACGGCTCCAACGCCGACTGGCAATTGGTGGAGCAGGGTGAGCGACACTTGCGGCTCGCCTGCGACTTTCCCGCCGGCCATGCGGTGGAGCGGCTGGAGCGCGAGATCCGGGCCGTGGAGGGAGAGGCGGCCGTCGAGTTCACCCTTCGGGTCGTGACGCGCGTCGACTGCGCGCTGCCGATCGGCCTTCATCCGATCTTCCGCCTGCCGGCCGAGACGGCGGGTCTGCGGGTCGAGCCCGCGCCCTTCGCCAAAGGGCAGGTTTTCCCCGAGACCTTCCAGCCCGATGTCTCGCGCCTTCGCCCGAACGCCCTGTTCGACCGGCTCGATGCGATCGACACGGTGGAGGGAGACCATGCCTCGCTCGCCGCCCTGCCGGCGGCGGGCCTCGGCGAAGAGCTGGTCCAGCTTTGGCGCTGCGAGGGCGCGATGAGCCTGGAGGACACGGCGGCGGCAACGCGCGTTCGCTTCACCTGGGACCCGGCGGCCTTTCCCCATTGCCTCCTTTGGGTGAGCCAGGGCGGACGCGACGCCGCGCCCTGGAACGGCCGGTTCCGGGGCCTCGGCGTCGAGCCCATCGCCTCGGCCTTCGACCGGGGCGATCTGATCCGTCATGCGGCGTTTCGCGAGGGAACGGCGCAGGCTTTTCGCGCCGGAGAGCCATGGGAAACCAGCTACCGGATCGAGGCCGAGGCGCTTTGATCGGGGTCTGAGAGACTGTTCGACAACCCGGTCGGGTCGGTCCGCCGGCGCCTTTCCGCCGACGCCCCAGGGCGAGACACGCCGCGCAAGCGCAGCAGTGCTGCGCAAGCGCATCAGAGCCGCGCGAGCGCGGCCGATGTTTCGCCCGTCCGCACGGACATTTGCCAATCCTCGCCGATGCGCCTTCGCATCGACTGCGTTCGGCGCCTCGCGAGCAACGAAAAATCCCTCGGCGGCCCTCCGTCGCCGAGTTGTCAAACAGTCTCTAAGCGACCGAGAACGAAATCCTCGTCCACCGACAGGAGGCGGCGCTGCAGCAGCCGGGCGCCGCCGAGCGCCGCGCCGTCCGCACCGAGGCGCGAGGCCGAAAGCCGGGGCAGGGGCTGGCCGGACAGGAGATGCCGGGCGAGCGCCTCGCGCACTTCGCTCTCCCCTTGCTGGAACAGGGCGCAGACCGGGCCGGCCAGAACGATCTCGTCGGGATCGAGCAGCGCCGTGATCGAGGCGAGCCCTCGGCCGAGATAATGGCTCCAGGCGGAAAGCGTGCGCCGCGCCGCCGGCTCGCCGGCCTCCAGGGCCGCCAGAAGCGCCGGCCATGTCGGTTCGCCCCCCTCCAGGCGATAGCGCTGGAGGATCGCCTCGCGGCCGACGAAGGATTCCAGCGAGCCTGGCAGGGCGGCGCCTTCCAGAAAGCCGCGCTCGCCGACCGGCATATGTCCGATTTCGCCGGCATAGCCCCGCGCGCCGCGCTGCAAGGCTCCATCCTGAAGGATGGCCCCGCCGACGCCGGCATCGAGCAGGAGATGGACCGTGCGCCCCCTCAAGGCCGCACCGCCCGATGCGGCTTCCGCGAAGGCGAAGGCCTTCGCGTCGTTTTCCACCGCGATCTCGCCGACATCGGGGAAAGCACGGCGCAGCTGCGCCCCCGCCGGCCAATCCGTCCATCCAAGGATGGGAAGGCGCAGCACGCTCCCCTCCGGGGTGGCGATGCCCGGCACGGCAAGCCCGATGCCGCGCAGTGGCGCGCCGGGGTCGAGCTGGCGGCGGAACACGCCGAGCCGCGAGAGAAGCCGGTCCATCGTGCCCTCCGGCCCCAAGCCTGCGGGGTCGAGCGGCTCGCTGTGCCGGGCGAGGCATGCGCCCGCGAAGTCCATCGCCACCAGATGCAGATGCCCGATGCCGAGATCGGCGCCGACGAAGGTGCCGTAGCCGCCGTTCAACGCGAGCCGAGTGCCCGGGCGTCCTATGCGCGCCGCCTCCCCGCTCTCCGGCGACGCCGCCTCGCGCAGCATTCCCGCCTCGATCAGGCCCGCCGCGATGCTGCTCGCGGTGGACCGGGTGAGGCCGAGATGGCGCGCGAGGTCGGCCCGGCTGAGGGCGCCTTCGCGCGCCAGCGCTGCCAGCGCGCGCTTCTCGTTGATGTGCCGAACGGCCT
Organism: Aureimonas sp. AU40; assembly: GCF_001463785.1. Taxonomy (NCBI): domain Bacteria; kingdom Pseudomonadati; phylum Pseudomonadota; class Alphaproteobacteria; order Hyphomicrobiales; family Aurantimonadaceae; genus Aureimonas; species Aureimonas sp. AU40. Next base: position 177,027 of record NZ_BBWL01000054.1, on the reverse strand, counting down.
TGGGCATCGACATGGGCAAAGTTTCCGAAAGGCGATCCAGCCAGCCTCGAGACGGCTTGACAGCTAACCCGCTTCGCTGTTTGTTTTCAATCCAAACAAAGTCGCGCCTCGAAGGGACAGTGCCGGGGAGGGGCCGTCTCGTTCGGCCGCGCACGGCCCAGCCGCCGGCATGCGCCGGGCCGACGCGGCGCTTGTCTTCGTTCCCATTTCGCTTTCCCGTCAGGACCCATTCCATGCCTCAGAAGGAAGACAGGCGTCTTCGCGTCGGCGTTCTCGGCGCCGGCCAGATCGCGCAGGCCGCCCATTTCGAAAGCTGCACCAAGGCCGCGAACGCCGATCTCTTCGCCATCTGCGACGTGGCGGACGACCTGCGCGAGCGCATGGTGGTGACGCACGGCGCGGCCAAGTCCTTCGCCGACTACGACGCCATGCTGGCCGACCCGGAGGTGGAGGCCGTCATCATCGCCACGGGCGACGCCTTTCACGTGCCGGCCTCGATCCGCGCGCTGGAAGCGGGCAAGCATGTCCTGTGCGAAAAGCCCGTGGGTCTGACGGTGGAGGAGGCCGAGCATCTGCAGGCCGCTGTCGCCGCGTCCGGCCGCGTGTTCCAGGTCGGCCACATGAAGCGCTACGACGCCGGGCTTCAGGCGGCCAAGCGCTTCATCACCGAGGAGATGGGCGAGCTCGTCGCGCTCAAGGCCTGGTACTGCGACTCCACTCATCGCTATCCCATGACCGACGCCGTGCAGCCGCTGGTGGTCACCAGCGCGCGGGCGCGAAAGCCGGCCGAGAACCCCAAGGCCGACCTGCGGCGCTACTACATGCTCGCCCATGGCTGCCATCTCATCGACACCGCGCGCTATTTCGCCGGCGATATCGTGGCCGTCGAGGCGCGCCTGTCGGAGCGCGGCGGCCTGTGGTGCTGGTTCGTGGACGTGGAGTTCGCCAGCGGCACCCTCGGCCATCTCGATCTCACCGTCGCGGTGCGGATGGACTGGCACGAGGGCTTCCAGATCTACGGGCGGAACGGCAGCGTCGTCGGCAAGACCTTCAACCCCTGGTACTACAAGTCGAGCGAGGTCGACATCTTCCGCGAGGCGGACGGTGCGACGCACCGGGTGCTCGGCGCCGACGGGCATTTTTACCGCCGCCAGTTGGAAGGCTTCGCGCGCACCGTTCTGGACGGCGCCGAGATGACCGGCGCCAGCGTGGCGGACGGGCTGGCCTCGGTGCGCGGCATGGTGGCGATCGCCCGGTCCGTCGAGAACGGCGGGCGGCGCGTGGCGCTGGCCGACGTCTCGGGAGGCGTGTGATGCGCCTCGGCATCTTCGCCAAGACCTTTCCCGGCACCGATCCGCACGTGGTTCTGGCCAGCGTGCGGGAAGCGGGCTTCTCCGCCGCGCAGTACAACATGGCTTGTTCCGGCCTGCCCGCCATGCCGGACGCCGTTTCCCCGACGGAGGCGGAGCGGGTGGCGAGTGCCGCGCGGGCCGCAGGCGTCGGGCTCGTGGCGCTGTCGGGCACCTACAACATGATCCATCCCGACCCCGCCCGGCGCGAGGAAGGGCATCGCCGCCTGGAGGCGCTGGCCGCCGCCGCGCCCGCCCTCGGCACGCGGCTCGTCACGCTCTGCACGGGCACGCGCGACCCCGACGACCAATGGCGCGGCCACGCCGACAACGGCTCGCCCGAGGCTTGGCGCGATCTTCTGCGCTCCATGGAAACGGCGCTCGCCATCGCGGAGCGTCACGAGATCGACCTCGGCATCGAGCCGGAACTTGCCAATGTCGTGGACGGCGCGGCCAAGGCGCGCCGTCTGATCGACGAGTTGGGCAGCCCGCGCCTTCGCATCGTGCTCGATCCCGCCAATCTCTTCGAGATCGCGAGCGCGGAGGAGCAGCGCCGCCTCGTGTCCGAAGCCGTCGATCTCTTGGGCGACCGGATCGCGATGGGCCACGCCAAGGACCGTGCGCCGGACGGCGCCTTCGTCGCGGCTGGAAAGGGCGTGCTCGACTACCCGCATTATCTCCGATGCCTCGGCGCGATCGGTTTTCGCGGCGCTCTGGTGACACATGGGCTGGAGGCGGCGGAGGCGCCGGGCGTCGCGCGTTTCCTGCGCGCGCAACTCGCTGAAGCCGGACTGGTGGAGCAGAACGCGTGACGGCGGAAAGCTTCCGGACGGCGGACGGCGTTCGGCTGCATCTCGACGATGCCGGCGGGGCCGGCGCGCCGGTCTTCTTCCAGCACGGGCTCTGCGGCGATGCCGGGCAGACGCGCGAGGGGTTTCCGCCGGAGGCCGGGCTGCGCCGGCTGACGCTGGAAATGCGCGGCCATGGGCGCTCGGAGCCCGGCGCCCTGTCGCGCCTGTCGATCGCGACCTTCACCGACGATCTGATCGCGGCGATCGAGCGGCTGGGCGTCGGCCCGGTCGCGATCGGTGGCATTTCCATGGGCGCGGCCATCGCGCTGCGCCTCGCCGTGCTCAGGCCCGATCTCGTGCGCGGTCTGGCGCTGGTGCGCCCGGCCTGGGTGCTGGAGCGCGCGCCGCGCAACATGCGGCCCAATGCCGAGGTCGGCGAACTCATCGCCGCCCATAGCGGCGAGGAGGCGCGCGGATTGTTCGAGGCGGGCGGCACCGCCCGGCGGCTGGCGCTGGAGGCGCCGGACAATCTCGCCTCCCTGCGCGGCTTCTTCACGCGCGAGCCGCTTTCCGTGACCTCCGCCCTGTTGCGCGCGATGTCGGTCGATGGTCCCGGCATCGCGGCCGAGGCGGTCGCCCGGCTGCGTGTCCCGACGCTTGTCGTCGGCCATGAGAGGGACGTGGTTCATCCGCTGGCCCATGCCAAGGCCCTCGCGGCGCTCGTTCCCGGCGCCGCAATGGTCGAGATCACGCCCAAGGCGGTGGATCGCGCGCGCTATGTCGCCGATCTTCACGCCGCCCTTTCCCGCTTTCTTCTGGAGTTGCCCCGATGAGTTCGAACCTTCGCGACGGCGGCTGGATCGACCAGCTGCCCACCGACCGCCTGATCGCGGAATATTCCGTCTGGTCGGCCGATCTCGTGCGCCTTGCCGAAGAGATGGCGCGCATCGATCCGCATGCCGACATTCTGCATGTCGACGTCGCGGACGGACATTTCGCGCCGGCCCTCCTGTTCTTTCCCGATCTCGTGGCGGCGCTTCGCAAAGTGTCGCAGAAGCCGATCCATGTGCATCTCATGGTGGCCGATGCCGTGGTCCTGTCGCAGATCGAGCAGTTTGCCGAGGCGGGGGCCGATCTCGTCAGCCTGCATGTCGAGAACGCCGCGGTGGCCGATGCGGCCCTGGACCGGCTGGAGGCGCTGGGCCTTGCCGCCGGCATGGTGCTGCGGGTGGAAACGCCGGTCGGCGATGTCGCTCGCTTTCTGCCGCGCCTGCGGTTCCTGACGCTGCTCGGCACCGCGATCGGCGTGAAGGGCCAGAGCCTGAACGAGGCGGCGGGCGAGCGGCTGCGCGGGGCCAAGGCGCTGATCGACGCCACCAACGCGCCGCATCGCATCGTGCTCGCCGCCGATGGCGGCATTCGCGAAAACACCGTTCCGCTCCTGCGCGAGGCGGGGGCCGAGACCGTTGTGCTGGGCTCGCTCGCCTTCAACGCGCCGGACCTCACCGCCCGCACGGCCTGGCTGCATGGGCTCTGACATCGGCCCATTCCCGCGCCTTGCCGTCGGCATCGATCTCGGCGGCACACAAATTCGCGGCGCCCTGATCGACGAGACGGGCGCCGTGCTGCATCGCGCCGTGATGGCGACGGCGGCCACGGAGGGCGCCGAGGCCGTCGTGGCGCAGATCGCCGATCTGGCAAGGGCGATGTCGCTGGAGGCGCGCACCCCGGTTCTCGGCATCGGCCTGTCCGCGCCGGGGCCGCTGGACGCTGCCAACGGCATCGCGCTGGCGACGCCGACGATCGCTGGCTTCACCGACTTTCCGCTCGCCCGCGCCGTGGAAGCGCGGAGCGGCCTGCCGGTGCTTCTGGAAAACGACGGCATTGCCGCCGCGATCGGCGAATGGCGCTTCGGCGCGGGGCAGGGCGCCGATCACATGGTCTACGCCACGGTCAGCACGGGCATCGGCGGCGGCATCGTCTCCGACGGGCGGGTCCTGCGCGGGCGCATGGGCATGGCCGGCCATATCGGCCACATGACGATCGTCCGGGACGGCGCGCTTTGCGCCTGCGGCCATCGCGGCTGCTTCGAGGCCCATGCCTCCGGCACGGCCTTCCTGCGCCGCGCGCGCGAGGCGGCGGCGGGCGAGTCTGCCTCTCAGCTCCATGCGAACCGGGGCGCGCTTTCGGCGGCGTCGGTCTTCGAGGCGGCGGAGGCCGGCGACGCGCTGGCCGGGCGACTGGTCGAGGAGGAGGCGGAGCTTCTCGGCCTCGGCTTCGCCAGCCTTCTCCATCTCTACAGCCCGCAGATCCTGGTCATGGGCGGGGGCATGTCGCGCCAGTTCGCGCGTCTCGGCCCGCTGGTGGAAGCGGCCATGCGCCGTGCGGCGCTCGCGCCCTTTCGCGCCGTGCCGCTGGTGGCCGCGCGGCTCGGGGACAATGCCGGCCTCGTCGGCGCGGCGAGCCTCCTGTTCGAGGCGGATCGTTTCTCACGCAGGGCGTGACGAGCGACGAGCAGCCGCCCGCTTCGAGATGTCGAAAGGCCCAAGCGTCGCGCAGGCCGCCAGCGGCAGCCTGCGCGATCGTTGCGATCCGAGGTTCAGGCCTCAGGCCCTCAAGCGGCGCTCCACGGCCACGCCCTGCATGACGCCGCGAATTTCGGCGAGGCCGCGCAGGCGGCCTATCAGGGAGTAGCCGGGGTTGATGCGGTCCTTGGCGAGATCGTCGGCCATGAGATGGCCGTGGTCCGGGCGGAACGGAATCTGCCAATCGGCCCGGCCTTCCGCCTCGCGCCGCGCCTGCTCCTCCAGAAGCGCCACGATCACCGCCGGCATGTCGGCCGTGCCGCCGAGATGGTCGGACTCGTGGAAGGAGCCGTCCGGCTCCAGCGTCACGTTGCGCAGATGGGCGAAGTGGATGCGCGGCCCGAACTCGCGCACCATGGCGGGCAGGTCGTTGTCGGCGCGCGTGCCGTAGGAGCCGGTGCAGAAGGTGAGCCCGTTCGCCGGGCTGTCGGCCGCCGCCAGGATGCGCCGGGCGTCGTCCGAGGTCGAGACGATCCGCTGAAGGCCGAAGAGCGGGAAGGCGGGATCGTCGGGATGAATGCAGAGACGCAAGCCCAGCTCCTCCGCCACCGGAACGATGGCGCGCAGGAAATAGGCGAGATTGTCGTGCAGCTCGTCGCGGCCGAGGCCGGCATAGTCGCCGAGCGCCTGAAGGAACAGCTTGCGGTCGTATTGCCGTTCGCTGGCGGGCAGGCCGGCGATCAGATTGTGCTCTATGAGGGCGGCCTTCTCCTCGCTCATCTCGGCCTTGCGGGCCTTGGCAAGCGCGATCGTCTGCTCGCTGTAGTCGCCCTCGGCATGGGGCCGCTGGATGACGAAAAGGTCGTAGGCCGCGAAATCCACCGCGTCGAAGCGCAAAGCCAGCGCGCCGGAGGGCATGGGGTGGCGAAGCTCGGTGCGAGTCCAGTCGAGAACGGGCATGAAATTGTAGCAGATCGTCTGGATGCCGCAGGCCGCCAGCGCCTTCAGCGTGTCCTTGTACCAGCCGATATAGCGGTCGCGCTCGCCCGAGCCGAGCTTGATGGAATTGTGGACCGGGATGCTCTCGACCACCGCCCATTCCAGCCCGCCGGCCTCGATCAGGCTTTTGCGCTCGCGGATGGCCTGTTCCGGCCAGGCCGTGCCGTCGTAGATCTGATGCAGCGCCGTGACGATGCCGGTGGCGCCCGCTTGGCGGATATGGGCGAGCGGAACCGGATCGTTCGGCCCGTACCAGCGGAAGCATTCCTTCATCGGGTTCATGGGCAGGCACCCTTTCGTGCTCGATTTGGTTGGACCAGATGCGGGAAGATTGCCGCCGTTAGCGCACGGAATCAATCCACCAATGCAGGAATGATTGAATTTGGTCCAACCAACGGCTAGTCTTCCCCGCATGAAAGAGGTCGCGAATCCGAAAGCACAGGCGGAGGCAGGGTCCGGGTCGGTGGTGAACCGGTTGGTGGACGAGATCCGCGAGCTGTTGGCGGTGCGCGGCCTTCGCGCTGGCGATCCGTTCCCCACCGAGCGCGAACTCTGCGAGATCCTGGGCGCCTCGCGCAACACGGTTCGCGAAGCGCTGGTGATCCTTCGCGCCTTCGGACTGATCGAGACCCGGCCGAAAAGCGGCGCGATCGTCTCCGATGGGCATGCGGCGGCGGTGGAGCGGCTGTTCTCCTTCCACCAGGGCGTCTCGGCCGAAGGGTTCCGCGACGTTCAAGGCTTTCGCCGCATTCTGGAGACCGGCGTCGGCGACCACATCATCCTCCACGCCTCCGAGGCCGATCTCGACCATCTCCAAGCCGTCAACGATCGCATCCTCGGCGCCGGCGGCGTCGCGGAACTGGCGCGGGCGGACTACGAGTTCCACGAGGCGCTGATCGCGCTGTCGGGCAACGGCACGGCGCGCGCCACGTTTCGAATGCTGAGGCCGGCGATCGAAAACCTCATGCGCGTCGGCAAGGAGGCGCGCATCGTCGAGGTCGACACGCATGCGGCGCATCTCGAAATCGTGGCGGCCCTGCGCGAGCGCGACCGGGTCGCCTATGCCTATCTGATCGGGCGCCATCTCAGCTACGGCTTGCGCTTCATCGCCGCGAGCGAGCAGACGCAAACGCAAACCAACTGAACGAGGACAGTCATGGATTTCGCCGGCAAGGTCGCGCTCGTCACGGGAAGCTCGGGCATCGGGGCAGCAGTGGCGGTGAGGCTTGCCTCGGGCGGGGCGAGCGTCCTCGTCTGCGGCATCGACCCCGCCGCCAACGCGGCGCTCGACCGGCTGGCGAGCGAGCGGGGCCTCGCCCTGCGCACCCGCCGGACCGACGTGTCGGACGAGGCGGAGGTCGAGGCGGCGGTGGCCGAATGCGCGGAGCTTGGTAGTGGAATCGACATCGTGGTCAACTCCGCCGCCGTCCATCCCTATGGCACGGTGGTGACCACGGCGGCGGCCGACTGGGCGCGCTGCATGGCGGTGAATGTCGGCTCGATCTATCTCACGGGACGCTTCGCCATTCCGCATATGGTCCGGCGCGGCGGCGGCGCGATCGTCAACGTCTCCTCCGTGCAGGGCCACAACTGCCAGCCCAACGTCGCGGCCTATGTCGCGACCAAGGGCGCGATCCACGCGCTGACGCGGGCCATGGCGCTGGACCATGCGGGCGAGAAGGTGCGCGTCAATTCGGTCTCGCCCGGCTCGGTGCGCACGCCGATCCTCTCGCTCGCCGCCCGCACCTATGGCGGCGAGGGCGTTTCGGAGGAGGAGGCCTTCGCCCGCTTCGGCGCGGCCCATCCGCTGGGACGCATCGGCGAGCCGGAGGAGGTCGCCGAACTGATCGCCTATCTCGCCTCCGACAAGGCGGGCTTCGTCACGGGTGCCGATTTCCTGATCGACGGCGGGCTGCACGCCGGGCTGGCGGTTCGCTAGGGACAGGTCACGCCCGCATGTCCTGAAGGGCGGCCGCGACCGCCGTGTCGAGCGGCGTGTGCGGCTCCTCGCCGAGCAGCGCCAGGAGGCGGGCGTTGTCGAGCCGGACGGGATGGCGCCAGAAGGCGCTGACCTCCACCACCTCGCGCGGGAAGCCGCCGAACGGCGCGAGAAGCCGCATCAGCCACCAGGGAAACCGCTTGACGGGAAGGTCGGGTCGACCCGCCGCGCGGCGGATCGCCGAAACCATCCCGCTGCCGTCGCCATCCCAGACGCCGCCGAACTGCACGCGCTCGGCCGGAGCCAGCGCCCCCGCCGGCAGGTCCATCAGCCGCACCATCGCTTCCGCCAGATCGGGCAGATAGGCCCAGCCATGGCCGACACCGGCGCGGCCGGGCGAGACGATGCGCTCCAGCGGTGGCTTGGCCAGGGCCTGGGCGAACCAGGTCTGCTGGGCGCCGGGGCCGAAGAAGTCTCCCGCCCGCACGACGAGGCTCGGCACGTCGGGCGCAGCATCGGCGAGGCGCCGTTCCATCTCGGTGCGGATGCGCCCCTTTCGCCCTTTGGACTGCTGCGGGGTCCGCTCGTCCACCACGGGCGTCGACGCCGCGTCGTAATTGTAGATCGTGCCGGGAAGCACGATGCGGGCACCGCCCGCCGCACGGGCGGCGGCGATCGTGTTGTCGATCATCGGCAGCACCAGCTGCGACCAGTTCCGGTAGCCCGGCGGGTTCACGGCGTGGACGATCGCCGCGACTCCGGCGGCCGCGCCGACGACATCTCCGCGCACCATCGCATCGCCCCGAACCCACTCGGGCGCGGGCGAGCCTTGCCAGTCGCGCGCCGCCTTGGCGGGATCGCGCACCAGCGCGCGCACCGTCCAGCCGCGCTTCAAGGCTTCGCGCGCCAGAGCGCCGCCGATGCCGCCCGTTGCGCCGAGAACGAGAATTGTCTTGCTCATGGGTCCGTCTCCTGTTGCTGAGACGAAATTTAAGGCCGCAAGAGCCAGTGAGGAATTGACGAGAAGCGACAGGCCGTTCATCGAAAAACGATGAGCCAATCCGAACCCGGCTGGGACGACCAGCGCGCCTTTCTCGCCGTGGTGGACACGGGCAGCCTTTCGGCGGCCGCCCGCGCGCTGGGTCTCACCCAGCCGACGGTTCGGCGGCGCGTGGAGGATCTCGAACGGGCGATCGGCCAACCGCTTTTCGCGCGGGGCGTGAACGGCCTTGCGCCGACCGAGCACGCGCGGGCGCTGGCCGAGCATGTCCGGCGCATGGGTTTCGCCTCGCAAGCCTTCGGCCGGGCCGCGTCGGAGAAGACGGGTTCGGTCGCCGGGTCGGTGCGCCTCAGCGTTCCCGATTTCGTCGGCGTCGAGGTGCTGCCGCCCATGCTGGGCAAGCTGTGCGAGCGCCACCCCGATCTCGACGTCGAACTGGTTCTGAGCAACGCCTCGGCCGACCTTCTGCATCAGGAAGCCGATATCGCCGTGCGCATGCATCCGCCCCGGCAAGACGCGCTGGTGATGCGCCATGTCGGGCGCATCCCGGTCGGGTTCTTCGCCGCGCCGGCCTATGTCGAGGCGCGGGGCCTGCCGCAGAGCATGAAGGATCTGGAGGGGCACCGGCTGATCGGCCCCGATCGCTCGCCGGCTGAACTTGCGGTGGTGGACGCCCTTTTGACCCGCGAGGGCGTAGCGGCCCGCTTCGCGCTCCGCACCGACAACCACCCCGCGCAACTCGCCGCCGTCCGCGCCGGCCTCGGCATCGGCGTCGCCCAGGTTCCGATCGGCCAGCGCGATCTCGTCCGAGTGCTGCCGGATGTCGTGGTCTACGAGCTCGACACCTGGATCGTGGCGCACGAGGACCTCAGGCGAAGCGCCCGCATCGACGCCGTGTTCACCCATCTCGTTGCGGCCTTCGGCGCCTATTGTGCGGGATCGAGGGTGTAGGCGCCTGCCGTCTCGGCCCCTGCGAAGGCGCGTCGCGGCTGCTGACTTCACCCTTTCGCGAGAACGTGAAGCGGATTAGTTTGCGTGCCTGACGATCCCCGCCGACCGATCCTGTCGCCGGCCCGGGTCCTGTTCTCCTGCGCCGCTTTTCGCGCCCCGTCGATCGGTTGATCCTGCATGAATGCCGACTCCACCCTCCGCCGCCGGCCCCTGATCCTGGCGGCCGTGATGGCCTCCATGGCCATGATCGCGATCGAGGCGACCATCGTCTCCACCGCGATGCCCCAGATCGCCGGGCAGCTCGGCGATCTCCAGCTCTATGCCTGGGTCTTCTCGTCCTTTCTCCTGACGCAGACCGCCACGACGGTGGTCTTCGGCAAGCTGGCCGACACGTTCGGCCGCAAGCCGGTGCTGCTTTTCGGCATCGTGGTGTTTCTGATCGGCTCCATCCTCTGCGGCTTTGCCTGGTCGATGACGAGCCTGATCGCCTTCCGCTTCGTTCAGGGGCTGGGCGCGGGCGCCATCCAGCCCGTCGGCCTCACCGTGATCGGCGATCTCTACACGATGGAGGAGCGCGCCAAGATCCAGGGCTTTCTCGCCAGCGTCTGGGGCGTGTCCTCCGTGGTCGGCCCCTTTGCCGGCGGGGTGATCGTGGAGCATCTCAGCTGGGCCTGGGTGTTCTGGATCAACCTGCCGATCGGCCTTCTCGCCTTCGCCGGCTTCACCATGTTCCTGAAGGAGGACGTGGCGCGCGAGCGCCGCACGGTGGACGGCCTGGGAGCCGGGCTCTTCGCCGTCGCCGTCGCCGCGCTCATGGTCGCCTTGACCGAGGCTGGCACGCGGGACTGGTCGGTGGCGGGGGGCGCCTGCCTCGTCTTCGCGCTTTCCTCCGTGCTCTTCTTCGCGCAGGAGCGGCGCGCCGCCGACCCGATGATGGACATGGCGCTCTGGTCGCGCCGCTCGATCCTGACCGTCAACGCCGCGACGCTGTTCAGCGGCATGTCGGTGATCGGCCTCACCACCTTTCTGCCCATGTATGTGCAGGGCGTGCTCGGCCAGTCCGCGCTGGTAGCGGGCTTCACGCTGACGGCCATGGTTCTGGGCTGGCCGATCGGCGCGACGCTGGCGGCGCGCAACTTCACGCGCTTCGGCCTGCGGCCGACGCTGCTCTTCGGCGCCCTCCTCCTGCCCATCGGGGCCCTCGCCTTCCTGATCCTGCAGCCGGGCATGTCGCCCGCCGTGCCGGCGCTGGGCTCGGTTGTGATGGGGCTCGGCATGGGCTTTCTCAACACGGCGGCGATCGTGATGATCCAGGGCAGCGTCGGTTGGAGCGAACGGGGCGCGGCCACCGCCTCCAACGTCTTCGCCCGCAATCTCGGCTCGACGCTGGGCGCCAGCGCGCTGGGCGCCGTGTTCAGCCTGTCGCTGCTAGGCGGGACGGGGCCTGCCGGCGGCTTCGAGGAAATCCGGCGCCTGCTCGGCGAGACCGGGGCTCTCGCCGCCGACGGAGCCGCGCGTCTGGCGCTCGGCGCCTCGCTGCATCTCACCTTCTGGGGCGTGTTCCTGATCGCCGCCGCGACGCTCGCCCTGGCGCTTCTCGTGCCCCGGCCGGTCGCGGCCGAGGCGCGGGTGGCGGTGGAAGCCTGAGAGGGCGGCGCGGACCGCCGTCGTCCGCGCTGCGCAATCACCTGATAGATCCTTAAACCGGCGCTTGTGGGGAGAGCGGCTCTTCCTCTAGATTCCGGCGCAGGGGACAGGCGGGGGAGAGGGCGATGGCACGGCGCGAAAACCGATTCGCGGGTCTTTTGCTCGCGGGGCTTATGGCTCTCGCGCCGGGAGCCTTCTCCCTGACGGGTGCAGCGCTGGCGCAGGAGGGCGAGCGGACGATCGTCCCCGCGCCGAACGCCGACTATTACGGGCACGACTACGACATCCTGAAGGATGCCGATCAGAATCTCTGCGAGACGGCCTGCCTCGCCGACAATCAATGCCGCGCCTTCACCTTCAACACCGCCAAGGGTTGGTGCTTCCTGAAGGCCGAGGCGGGCGAGTTGCGCGCGGCCTCCGGCGTCGTGTCGGGCCGCATCAGCACCGCCGGAGCGGCCAAGGCCAGCGGCGACGAAGCGCTGCGCGAGCGAATGGCGGAGCTTGCCTTCCTGCCCAAGACCCGCCTCGACGAGGCCCGCCAGTTTCGCTTGGGCCTTGCCGAAGAGGAGCGCGACGCCGCCGTTCCGGCGGGCGAGGCCCTGTGGAAGGCGGCGGACGCGGCGCTGGGGCAGCGGGATTTCGGCGCGGCGATCCCGCTGTATCGCGAGGCGCTGCGGCGCGACCCCGAGTCCGGCCGCGCCTGGCTCGGCCTCGCCCTGTCCGCTTTGTCCTTCACCTCCGACGATGCGCAGGCGCTGGACGAAAACACCGCCCTGCGCGCGCCGGCCGCGATCAACGCCTATCTCTCGGCCAAGGACATCAGGTCCAAGGCGGCGGCGCTGGATTTCCTGGCTCAGTCCATGGCGGCGGCCGAGGAATGGAAGGACGCCATCCGCACCTGGCGCGCGAGCCTGGCGATCGAGGAGCGGCCCGACGCGCGCAAGCGGCTGGACGCCGCCGTCGCCGAACACGGGTTCCGCATCGTCGACAACAGCGTCGACAACAACGCGGCGCGCCCGCGCATCTGCCTGAACTTCTCCGAGCCGCTGAGCTCCGCCGTCACCGCGTCCGAGACCGCCGGCGACTTCCTGTCGGTGGAGGGCGGCGACTCGCTTCCCGTCAGCGCCAGCGGATCGCAGATCTGCGTCGACGGCGTGCGCCATGGCGCGCGCTACCGACTGGTGGTGCGCAAGGGCGTTCCGGCCGCGAGCGGCGAGACGCTGTCGAAATCGGCCGATGTCTCGGTCTATGTGCGGGATCGCGACCCCTCGGTGCGCCTGTCCGGCAATGCCTATGTCCTGCCAGCGGGCGGCGATGCCACCATGCCTGTTACCACCGTCAACACCGACGTCGTGGAGGCGCGCCTGCTTCGCATCGGCGACCGGTCGCTGGCGCGCACGATGGGCGACAGTCGCTTTCTCGGCCAGATGGGTTCCTACGAGTTCGACGCCGTGACGCAGAGCGACGGCGAAGCTTTGTGGAAGGGCTTCGTGGACGTGAAGCGCGTCGCCAATGAGGAGGTGGTGACGGCCATCCCGGTCGCCGCCCTCCTCAAGGAGCGCCGGCCCGGCGTCTATGTTCTGGCGGCCAAGGCCGCCAACGCCCGCAGCGACGAGGAAACGCTGGCGACGCAATGGTTCGTCGTCACCGATATCGGTCTCACCAGCTTTGCCGGCGAGGACGGGTTCCACGTTTTCGCCCGCTCGCTTGCCACCGCCGAGCCGCTCCCCGGGGCCAAGCTCGAGCTGGTGGCGGTCAACAACGAGATTCTCGGCACGGCGGAGACGGATGCCAGCGGCCATGCCCGCTTCGCGCCGGGCCTTCTCAAAGGCACGGGCGGAGACCGGCCCGCCGTGCTGATGGCCGCCAAGCCGGGCGACGATCCGCAAGGCGGCGACTTCTCCTTCCTCGACATGACGGCGGCGCCGTTCGACCTGACCGATCGCGGCGTCGAGGGGCGCGAGCCCGCGCGCGCGATGGACGTGTTCCTGACCACCGAGCGCGGCATCTACCGCGCCGGGGATACGGTGCATCTGACCGCCCTGGTGCGCGACGCCGGAGGAGAGGCGGTGGACGATCTCGACCTCACCGGCATTCTCACCCGGCCGGACGGGGTGGAGGATCGGCGCTTGGCCCTCAAGGCCAATCAGGCCGGCGGTCTCGCCGCCGATCTCGCGCTTCCCGCCGGCGCCATGCGCGGGCTCTGGACGGTCGCCCTCTTCACCGACCCCAAGCAGCCCGCGCTCGCCCGCACCAGCCTTCGCGTCGAGGATTTCGAGCCGGAAAAGATCGACTTCGACCTCGCGCTTCCCGAAGCGCCGATCGACCCCGCCGCGCCACCGTCGATCGATCTGGCCGTGCGCTACCTCTTCGGCGCGCCGGCGGCGGGCTTGGGCGTATCCGGCGAAACGGTGCTGAGCGCCGTAGACGGGCTCGACCGCTATCCCGGCGTGCAGTTCGGCCTTGCGGACGACAAGCCCACCGCCGTTCGCCTGCCCTTCGAGGCCGAGCCGACCGGCGAGGACGGTGCCGCTAAGGTCTCGCTGGAGCCCTTCGAGGCGCCGGCCACCACCAAGCCGATGAGCGCCACCGTGCAGGTGCGCGTCACCGACGCCGGCGGGCGCCCGGTGGAGCGCACGGCGACGCGCCCCTTGGCCGGCACGAAGCCGCGCATCGGCCTGCGCCCGCTCTTCGACGGCGCGCTCGGTCAGGGCGGCGAGGGCGGGTTCGAGATCATCGCGGTCGGCCCCGACGGCGCGCGGATCGATCTCAAGGCCGCGCAATGGGTGCTGAACCATATCTCGACGGACTATACGTGGTATTCCTCCAACGGGCGCTGGAACTACGAGCCGGTGCGCCGTGTCGCGCGGGTCAGCAGCGGTGCGCTCGACCTGACGGCCGATGCGCCGGCCAAGCTTTCGCTCCCCGTCGACTGGGGCAGCTACGAGCTGGTGCTGACCGATCCCGCCGGGGCGGCGCTGCCCGCGAGCATCGCCTTTTCCGCCGGCTGGACCGTCTCCGCGCGCGCATTGGAAACGCCGGACATCTTGAAAATTGCGCTCGACAAGCCGCGCTACAGCATCGGCGACAAGGCCGTGGTGCATATCGAGCCGCGCTTTGCCGGCAAGGCGCAGGTGCTGGTGATGGACGAGCGCGTCGTCGCCGTGACCACCGCCGACATTCCGCTGGGCGGCGGCGACGTGACGCTGGACGTAACGCGCGACTGGGGGCCGGGGGCCTATGTCGCGGCGGTGCTCTACCGGCCGATGGACATTGCCGCCAAGCAGATGCCCGGCCGTGCGCTGGGGCTGGCCCATGCGAGCGTGGAGCCCGGCGAGCGGGCGCTCGACGTGTCGATCGACGCGCCCGAGCGCATCGCGCCGCGAGGCCCGGTGGGGATCGATCTCCAGCTTGCCGGCGTGAAGCCGGGGGAGAGCGCCTTCGTCACGCTCGCCGCCGTCGATGCCGGCATTCTCAACGTCACCGGCTTTGCGCCGCCTTCGCCCAAGACCCATTATTTCGGCCAGCGCCGGCTCGGTGTCGAGATCCGCGATCTCTACAGCCGGTTGATCGACCGGATGCAGGGCGCGCCGGGCTCGGTGCGCTCGGGCGGCGACGCGGGGGCGAGCGGCGTTTCCCTGCCGCCGATGGACCAGCTCGTGGCGCTGTTTTCCGGCGTCGTTCCCGTGGGGGCGGACGGGCGGGCGCATGTCACGCTGGACGTGCCCGATTTCAACGGCACGCTGAAGCTGATGGCGATCGCCTGGTCGAAGACCGGCGTCGGCGAGGCCTCTGCCGATCTTCTGGTGCGCGATCCCATCGTGGCGCAGGTCAGCCGGCCGCTGTTCCTCAGCCCCGGCGACAGCTCGCGCATCGCGATCGACCTCAACCATGTCGAAGGGCCGGCGGGCCGGGTGCATCTGGCGCTCGCCGGCGGCGAGGGCGCCCTGCGCATCGCGGCCAACGCCTCGGCCGATCTCGACCTGACGGAGGGCGGCCGCGCGCGGCTGCTCGTACCGGTGGAGGCGATCGGGCCGGGCGAGGGGGCGCTCGAACTCGCCCTGACGACACCGGACGGGACGGTGCTGCACAAGAGCTTCGCGCTGCCCGTGCGCTCCATCCAGCCGCGCACCGTGCGCAAGAGCCGCTTCGAGATCGTCGCCGGCGGCCAGCTGACGCTCGGCTCCGATCTCTTGACGGAGTTCCAGCCCGGCACGGCGCGCGCGACGCTGGCCGTCACGCCGCTTGGCGGGTTCGATCTGGCGGGCGTCGTCGCCGCGCTCGACACCTATCCCTATGGCTGCACGGAACAGCTCACCAGTCGCGCCCTGCCGCTTCTTTATCTCGACGAGACGGTGCTGGCGGCCGGGCTTGCCGCGCGGCCGGATGAAGCGCGCGCTGGCGAGACGAAGACGGTGCGCGAGCGCGTTGACGGCGCGATCAAGAGCGTGCTCGCCAACCAGGATTCCAGCGGCGCCTTCGGCCTCTGGGCGCCGGGCAGCGGCGATCTCTGGCTCGACGCCTATGTCACGGACTTCCTCACCCGCGCGCGGGAGGCGGGCTACGACGTGCCGGCGGAGGGCTTCACGCTGGCGCTCGACAATCTTCGCAACCAGCTCGCCTACCTTCCGGACCAACCGGACTGGAGCAAGGCGGCCTATGCCTATTACGTGCTGGCCCGCAACGGGCGCGCCGCGATCGGCGACCTGCGCTACACCGCCGACAACGAGGCCGCTAACTTCAAGACGCCGCTCTCGCAGGCGCAGCTGGCCGGCGCGCTCGCCCTCTATGGCGACCGGGTGCGCGCCGAGGCGCTGTTCCGAACGGCGGTGACGCAGGCCGCGGGCGGAGCGGGCGATGCGCCAAGCCGCAGCGACTATGGTACCGCGCTGCGCGACGGCGCGGCCGTCACGACGCTGGCGCTCGAAACCGGCGTCGACGGGCTCGATCTCGCGCCGCTGGCGCGCAAAGTCGGGCAGGAGCGCGCGGCCAAGCGCTACACCTCGACGCAGGAAGACGTCTGGTCGCTGCTCGCCGCCCACGCCGCGCTGACCGCCGCACCGCCCAAGCTGACCGTGGACGGGACGCCGCGCGACGGCGTGCTCGCCCGCACGCTGGACGAGGCGGCGCTGGCCCCCGGTCTCGTGATCGGCAACCGGGGCGGGGCGCCGGTCGCCGCCTCGCTGACCATGGCCGGCGTGCCGAGCGTGCCGCTGCCGCCGATGAGCTCAGGCTACGAGATCACCCGCAGCTACTACACGCTGGAAGGCGAGGAGGCCGACCCCGCCAACATCGCGCAAGGCTCGCGTCTGGTGGCGGTGGTCGACGTCTTGCCGGTCGATACGGCCCCGGCGCGGCTGATGATCGATGATCCGCTGCCGGCGGGTTTCGCGATCGACAATCCCGCCATCCTGCGAGGCGGGGACGTGGCGGCGCTGGACTTTCTCGAACTCTCCGGCGAGGCCACCCACACCGAGTTTCGTGCCGAGCGCTTTCTCGCGGCGGTGGACAAGCCGGCCAACGATCTGAAAAGGCTGCGCTTTGCCTATATCGTCCGGGCGCTGTCGCCCGGCGAGTTCGTGCACCCCGCCGCTACGGTGGAGGACATGTACCGGCCGGAGCGGCGCGGCCAGACGGCCGAGGCGCATGTCTCGGTGATCGGCCCGCTGCGGTGAAACCGCCGCGCGCCCTGGCGGGGCGGCGCCGCGCGCTGGCCGCCCTGGCGGCGATGGGGCTGGTGGTTGCCGCTGTGATCGCCGGCCATGCCGCGCTGGAGCGCGCGGTGGAGGCCCGCGTCGCGGCGCTGCGCGAGCCCGAAACGAGCCGGGTGGTGGAGGCGCGCGACGGCGAGATCCTGCGCGCCTTCGCGGCGAGCGACGGGCGCTGGCGGTTGGAGGCGGAGGTCGGCGACGTCGATCCGCGCTTTCTCGCCATGCTTTCCGCCTGGGAGGACAAGCGCTTCGAGACCCATGGCGGCATCGACGCGCAAGCGCTCGCCCGCGCGCTCTGGCAATCGGTTCGGCACGGGCGGGCCGTGTCCGGCGGATCGACGCTGACCATGCAGGTGGCGCGGCTCCTCCAGCGCCTGCCGACCCGCAGCGTGGCCGCCAAGGGCGAGCAGTTCCTGGGCGCGCTGGCGCTGGAGCGGGCGCGCACCAAGCCGGAAATCCTCTCGCTTTATCTGCGCCTCGCGCCCTATGGCGGCAATATCGAGGGCGTGCGCGCGGCGAGCCTCGTCTGGTTCGGCCACGAGCCCAAGCGCCTGTCCGCCGGCGAGGCCGCGCTGCTCGTCGCTCTGCCGCAGGCGCCCGAGCGGCTGCGGCCCGACCTCCACCCGAAGCGTGCGCGCGCCGCGCGGGACCGCGTTCTCGCCCGCATGGCCGAGCTCGGTCTTCTCGACGCGGCGGAGGCCGAGCGCGCCCGGCGCGAGCCGATCCCCACCCGCCGCCTCGACATGCCCCTTCTGGCCGCGCACGCGGCGAGCGAGGCCCGCGCGCGGGCGATCAAACCCGGCGGGGCGCGGGGGCGCCTGCGGCTCACCATCGACGCCGCGCTGCAAAGCCGGATCGAGGCCTATGCGCGTGACAAGATGGCGAGCAGCCCCAAGCCGCAGAGCCTCGCCATTCTCGTCGCCGACCACACGACCGGCGAGATTCTCGCCTCGCTCGGCTCGCCCGATCTCTTCGACGAAGGGCGGCAGGGCTATGTCGATCTCACCAAGGCGCTGCGCTCGCCGGGCTCGACGCTGAAGCCGCTGATCTACGGGCTCGCCTTCGAGCGCGGCGTCGCCCATCCCGAAAGCCTGATCGACGACCGGCCGACGGCGTTTGCCGGCTACACACCGCAGAATTTCGACAGCGAATTCACCGGCGTTCTCACCGTGCGCCGCGCCTTGCAGCTTTCGCGCAACCTGCCGGCGGTGGAGCTTCTGGCCGCCGTCGGCCCCTCGCGGCTGGTGGAGCGAATGCGCCGCGCCGGGGCGGAGCCCGAACTCGGCAGCCGCACCCTGCCGGGCCTCGCCATCGGCCTCGGCGGGCTCGGCATCTCGCTGGAAGACCTCGTGCGGATCTATGCCGGCCTCGCCAATGGCGGCGTTGCGCGCCCGCTGCGCATCGAGGCGGACGCGCCGCCCGGCGGCCCGGCCGCCGCCGGCCGCCGCATCCTGAGCGAGCAGGCGGCGTGGTACGTCACGTCGATCCTCGCCGGCGCGCCGACCACGGCCAAGGGGCCGCCGGGCACGATCGCCTACAAGACCGGCACCTCCTTCGGCTACCGCGACGCCTGGACCGTCGGCTATGACGGGCGCCATGTCGTGGGCGTCTGGCTCGGGCGACCGGACGGGGCGCCGGTGGCGGGGCTCGTGGGCCAGGATTCGGCCGCGCCCGTGATGCGCGATGTGTTTGCGCGCATCGGCCCGCCGGTGCGCCTGCCCGGGCCGCCGCCGGGCATTCTCTCCGCTGCCGGCTCGCGCGCCCTGCCGCCGGCCATGCGGCGGCTTCGCGCCGGTGGCCCGACGGCACTCGCCGACGCGCCCGAGATCGTCTTTCCGCCGAGGGACGCGCGCGTGGAGCTCGGGCTCGGGCCGGACGCCCCTGCCAGCGGTGCGAGCGATCTCAGCCTCAAGGTGCGCAACGGCAAGCCGCCCTTCGCCTGGTATGTCGACGGGCATCTGGCGCTGCGCGGTCTTTACGAGCGCCAAGCGGCCTGGCGCCCGAGCGAACCGGGCTTCGTGGAGATTTCGGTGGTCGATTCCACCGGCGCCGCCGCCTCGACACGGGTGTTTCTCCAGTGAGAATTGGGTATGTCCATACCCGCCATCGTTGCGGCAAATTGTCCGCTCGGGCGAATCACGGTGTTGAAGAGAGTTCGACCAGGAGGTCACGCATGCGTCATCACTTCATGGGTCCGGCGATCGCTCTGGGCCTGTCGACCGCGCTCGTCGCGCCGGCCTTCGCGCTGGATGCGGCCACGCAACCCGCTCCGGCCGAGGCCGGCACCACCGTGAGCGCCGCACGGCTGAAGTCTTCGCTCGCCGCCCTCCTGACCAACCTGCCGTTCGACAAGCGCATCCTGCGCGTCGAGCCCGATCCGAACGGGCAGCGGATCACGATCGACCCTGCCGCCGCCCTGTCGGAGATGCAGGGCGTGAAGATCACGTTCGCGCCCCTGTCGTTCATCGTCAGCGAGCGGCCGGACGGCACCTGGAACGTCTTCGGCGCCGACCCCGTCGCCTTCTCGACCACCTACGATGTGGAGGGCCAAGCGGAGAGCTTCGCCTATCGGCAGGAGTCGCAGATCATCAAGGGCATCTACTCGCCGGAGCTTGCCACCTTCCTGTCGGCCGAGGGGCAGGCGGGGGCGACCACGACCCATCAGTCCGACGCCGTCAACACGACCAGCGACACCAAGATCGCGCAGACGCGGATCAAGATCGACGGTGCGCCCGCCGGAAACGGCGCGGCCGACATCGCGTTCACACAGGTCTACGACACCGTCACCCAGGCGACCAGCTTCACCATTCCCGCCGGAGAGGACGGCGAGCCCCTGTCGCTCACCATGGATATGGGCGCGAAGGAGATCGAAACGCGCGGCGCGGCCAAGGCCGCCCGAACCCGCCCGCTGCTCGATCTCTACACGCTCGTCATCGCCAATGTGGAGGCGCTAGACCGCGACGCGAAGGCGACGCTCGCCGGCCCGTTCGGAACCGAGCTCAAGGACAAGCTCCGCGCCATCCTGCCGCTTTGGGCCAGCCTCGAAGGCGGCGCCACCGCCAAGGACGTGTCCCTCGCCATGCCGCAAGGCAAGTTCCGCGCCGAGGAGGCCAGCCAGTCCCTGCGCCTCAGCGGCGTGGCGACGGACTCGACCATGGACATGGAGTTGGCGCTGCGCGGCATCGCGATCGAGACGCCGTTCATGCCGCCCTGGGGCGCCTCGCTTTCGCCCGACCTGATCGAGATCGGCGTCGCCGTATCGGGCGCCGATCTCGCGACCCCGGTGGCCATCGCCCTGGACGAAGCGGATTTCACGCAGGACCCGCCGCTGTCGCCGGAAGCTCAGCTGAAGGCCGCCGCCGCCTTCGCGCCCGAGCGCATTCAGGCGCGGATCAAGTCGAGCCGCATCCATTCGCGCGATCTCGACATCGCCTTCAGCGGCGACATGTCGTTCGCGTCCGGCGCGCCGGACGCGAAGCTGGCCATCGACGCGGCCGGTCTCGACACCGTGATCGGCACGCTCCAGGGCGCGGCGGCGGACGATCCCAGCCTCCATCAGGCCGTGGGCATGCTGCAGTTCGCCAAGGGCCTGTCGAAGCCCAAGGATGGCGGGCGCCTGGAATGGCTGATCGAGGCCGCCGCCGATGGCTCGATCAAGATCAACGGCACGATGATCAAGGGCCCGGACGAGGCGACCGATCCCGAAGGGCTGGAAGAGGACGCGCCGTTGGACGAGACGACGGGCGACGAGCCGCCCGCCAAGGACGCGCTCTGAATTCGGCCTATATCGGAGGCGAGACCCGGGCGATCGGTCGCGCCGGGTTTCGCTGTTTCGAGTGGGGAGCGGGCCGTCCTTGACCTCGGCGCGCGGGATCGAAGGGCTGCCGCGTGGCGGTAGAGGTGATGTCCCGCGCCGGAGTGGGCGGTGGCGGGCCTGTCTTCGCCTTTGGCATGTCGTGGACGCTCGATCCCTGCGCCGCCCTATCCCGCGCATCCGTCTCTTCGGCCTGATCGCCGCAAGTGTCTTGCCGTTCTGCGTCGCTCCTACGCCGGGTCTCGCCGCTGATCCGAAGGCGGTGGCGGCTCACCCCTACGCTCAGGACAAGCGAGACTCGCCGTATCGAACGGAGCGGGCCAAACTTCCTCTGGCCTTTCCCGGCGCCCTGCCGGCCCATGGCGTCCTCGTCGCGCGGGGAAACATCCTCTCGCCGCTGGCGAACTGGCTCATCGTCGATCTCGATGCGGGCACGATGCGCCGGGCGGTGACGCGGCTCCGGGCCGGGACGAGCAACGATCCCACGGCCAGCGTCATCGAGCAGGAGGCGAGCGGCACCCTCACCGACGCCGATCTCGGCGCCGTCATTCTTGCGGCCAACCGGGTCTGGGCGGACGAAGGCCGGAGCCCGCCCGCACCGCCGGACCTGACGGATGCGCTGTGCAGCGTGGTGCTGCTCGACGCGGAGGAGGCGCGCCACGGGTTTGGCTCCGCCTGCCCCAGCCCGCAACTGGTGGAACTGTTGGACGCGCTCGCCGAAGCGAGCGGCGTTTCCACCCGATCGGGCGAGCACTGACCGGCGCGATGCCCGGCGGGTGCCGCGTCAGCCTCGCTCCTCCTCCCTTTCCGTCATGCCCGACACGAGAAGATCCAGGAATTCCGCGATCTCCCGGGCGAGGTCGCCGCCGGACACGCCGACGAAGCGCCCGGCCAGCGAGGAGGCGACGATGCCGTGGATGGCGCCGAAGAAGGTTCGCGCCCTCAAGGTGAGTGCGGCGTCCGTCAGGCTCGGCTGGAGCGGCCGGAGCGCGGCCGAGATGTAGGCGAGCAGTTCGGTCTGCTCCGCGAGGTGCCAGTCGGGGATCGACTTGCCCGGCGCATAGCGATGCTCGAACAGCGCCGACCAGAGCCGGGGATTGTCCTGCGCGAAGCCGAGATAGGCGAGCGCCAGAACCTTCAGCGCCGCGCGCGGATCGCCGTTGCCGGCGATCGCCGCCTGCAACACCACCTTCAACCGCGCCAAAGTTTGCGAATTGACGCGCAGGACGAGGTCGTCGAGATCCTCGAAGGCGTTGTAGAGGCCACCCAGCGCCGCGCCCACATCGCTCATCACATCGCGCGCTCGCAGCGTCTGCACGCCGTCCGCCGCGATGCGCGCCTCTGCGGCCTCGATGATGCGCGCGCGCAGGTCCTGCCGCTTGTTGTCTCTCGTCGCCATAATCCCTCCAAAAAATTTTGAACGACGTTCATTTTTCGGCTTGAACAACGTTCAGAGCTATGCGACGTTCGGTTATGAACAACGTTCATAGAGAGGTCGAGGGCATGTGGAAACAGTTTTCGGCGCTGACCCGGGGTCGCGCCTTCGAGCGAGCGGAGGCGATCACCGATCGTCACGCGCTGACGATCCTTCGCCAGCAGATCCGCGACTGCGCCGGGTCGCTTCAGGTGGCGCGACGCGACATCGCCGTGGCGACGATCCGCAACCGGGAGGAAGAGCAGCGTCTGGCCGAACTCGGCGCCCGCATCGCGGATCTGGAAACCCGCACGATCGCGGCGCTCGACCAGGACAAGGGCGATCTCGCCCGCGAGGCGGCCAGCGCCATCGCCGGCCTGGAGGAGGAGCGGGACCGCTCGCAAGGCGCGCTGGCCCGCCTGCAGGGCGAGGTCGACAAGCTGCAGCGCTTCGCCGTGCAGGCCGAGCAGCGCCTGCGCCAGCTTCGCCTCGAACTGCGCCTTCTGGAAGCGGGCGAAAGCGTGCAGCGTCTTCGCTCCACCGCCCCCGGCGACCTCAGAGCCACGCTGAGCGAAGCCGAGCACACGCTGGATCGGCTGCGCGGCCGTCAGCGCGAAGGCGAGGCGGCCGAGGATCTTCTCGACACGATGGGCCAGGCGAACGACCCCGCCACGATCCTCGCCAAGCTGGCCGAAGCCGGCTGCGGAGAGCCCCCGGCGGGCGGAGCGGATGCCGTGCTGCGCCGCCTCGCTGAGCGCCGCGCCGCCCGCGCGTCCTGATCCCTTTCCAATCTGATCCCACTCTTCTTTCGAACAACCCGAACCCAACCGGAGAAAACCCATGAACGAGCTTCAGACCCCCAAGCACACCTCCGCCTGGAAGACCTTCAGCATCGCGAGCTTCCTTATCGCCGCCGGCATGATGGCGGCGGGCATCTGGTCGCTGGAGGCGAGCTTCGCCGCCAAGGGCTTCTACGCCATGGCCTCCATCATGCTGGTCCACACCTCGATCACGGTCACCAAGACGCTGCGCGACATCGAGGAATCCTCGCGCTTCATCAACCGGCTGGAAGACGCTCGGACCGAGAAGCTGCTGATGGATGTCGATCGCGGCGCCCGGGTCTGACCGCGCTTCGCGCCCGCCCGGCCTTCAAGCCCCGGCGGGCGCCTGCCCGGCTCGCGGCCGGGGCCGGCGAAGGGGCGGTCGATTTGCCGCCGCGCGGTCATTGTGAGCCCGCTGCGGGAAGCGTAAGCAGGGGGCGACTTTGCCAGCCGGGAGGACCTTCATGAAGACCCTAGCGATCTCGTCGCGCACGATCTGCGGTATCGAGGAATTGCCCGCCCATAGCGAGACGGGGGTGACGCATGTCCTGTCGATCATCGACCCCGGCCATCCCGACATCCACCATTTCGAGGCCTTTTCCAAGCATCTGCGCACGACGCTTCGGTTCCACGACATTATCGACCCGCTGCCGGGGCAGATCATGCCGGCCAAAGAGCATGTCGGCGCCATTCTCGCCTTCGGCGACCAGCTCGACAAGGGCGCGGTGGAAGGCACGGCCGGGCATCTTCTCGTCCATTGCCACATGGGAATCTCGCGCTCCACGGCGGCCATGGTGACGCTGATGGCGCAGGGCGACCCGACCGCCGGCGAGGAGGAGCTGTTCGAGCGCCTTCGCCAGATCCGCAGCAAGGCCTGGCCGAACTCGGTGATGATCGCCTATGCCGACGAGAAGCTCGGCCGGGGCGGACGGCTGGTCGAGGCCCTTCGCCGCCACTACGGCCACCAGCTGAAGCACAAGCCGGAATACGGCCAGTGGATGCGCGAGCTGAAGCGCGGCCGCGAGGTCGAGATGGCGCTGCCCGCCTGAGAAACTTGTACGCGGCGAGGCCGGCAGCCCCGGCTTCGCCCCGTTTTCATTGGCGGCGAAGATGCCGCTTCGCCTCTAGCGAATGACGGCTCGAACGTAATCCGCCTTGATCGCGACCGAAGGCTTGGCGCCGGCGGTGTTGGGAAGCGCGCTGTCCACCAGGGCCGCCGCGGCCTGCACGTCGTAACTGATGCGCGTGCCGGCGCTGAAGCCGAGCGCGGTGTCGAGCGCGCGGGCCGCGATGGCGATCGTCTCGTTCTCTTCGGTTCGGTCGAAGCTGAGGCGGGAGCGAAGCGCGTCGGAGGTCAGCTGGACCGACTTCGCATGTCCTTCCAGGGCGAAATCCGCCGCCTTGGTTTCGAGCGAGACGGTCGAGAATTCCCCGGCCAGCCTGACCTGCGAGGCGGCCTGGCGGATGTCGACCGAGACCCCTTTGCGGGTCGTCACGTCGAGCGTGACCTCGCAGTCCGACGGCTCCAGCCAGGAAGATGGGCCTGCCTCGACGGTCAGCACCGCGTCCTCGATCCGCATGCGGCTTTGCGTTCGGCAGTCGTTGAAGAACCAGCTCGAATACCAGTTCGAGAACCATCCCGTGCGCCGACCGCCCAGCGTCGCGCGCGGCGCATCGCTTTCGCCTGTGGTCACGTGGATCGATGCGGCTTCGCCGATGACGCGAATGGCGGTCACGCCGGGAATGTCGAGAGTCTGGCCGGGTTGTGTCCCGTCCTCCGCCAAGGCGGGCGAGGGGAGGGCGTACAGGAGGATGGCGAGCAGAAGCAGGGCGAGCGGTCGGGCGTTCATCGGGCGGCTCCGTCGAGGGGTTGAGACGGGCGGACCTCGCCAAAAACGCGGATAGCCGGCGACCTCGATTGCGATCGAGGTCGATCCGGATCGCGATCGAGGGCAAGGATGGCGAGCCCAACCCGCCCGACCCCAACCGTTCGACCCCTTTCCATGATTCTCGTTCCGCTTCCCTTCCTCGTGTCGCTGCTGCTCGTCACCATCCTGTTCCAGGCCCTTCGGCGGGACGGGGACGGGTTTCGCGCGAACCCTCTCTTCACGGCCCTGATCGCGGCCTATGCCCTGCAATCCGTCCTTGTCGGCTTGCGGTGGGGCTATGATCTGCGCGCCGTTCTGCCGGTCATGTCGCCGCTGGCCGCACTGATCGCGCCGCTCGCCTGGCTGAGCTTCGACAGTCTGGCGCGGGACGATCCGCCCCTGAGGCTCGCGGCGATCGTGCCGCATCTTCTGCCGGTCGCGCTCGTGGTGGCCCTCATGCTGCTTTGGCCCGATCCGGTCGGGGCGGTCATCGCCGCGACCTTCGCGGGCTACGGCGCCGCGCTTCTCTGGCGGGCGCGGCTTGGCCCCGACGGCCTCGTGGCGTCGCGCCTCGACGGCGTCCTGCGGTCCTACCGCGCCCTGCAGATCACCGGCGTCGCGCTCCTGGCCTCTGCCGCGACGGACATTCTCGTCAGCCTGGATTTCGCGGTCAGCGGCGGCACGCATTCCGGCGCGATGGTCGCGGTCGGAAACGTCGCGACGCTCTTGGTTCTGGGAGCGGCGGCGTCGGTCGCCAGTTCCAGCTCGGTGGAGGTCGAGGCGGACGCCACCGAGCCCGCCCCGGACCGCATGGTCGCCAGCTTACCGACCAAGGCGGACCTAGAGATCGCCAATGCGATCGAGGCGCTGATGCGGGACAAGGAGCTTTATCGCGATGTCGATCTGAATCTGGAGAAGATCGCCCGCAAGCTGGGCCTGCCGGCGCGGGACGTGTCGAACGCCATCAACCGGACGCAGGCGATGAGCGTTTCGCAATATGTGAACACGCACCGCGTCAAACGGGCGTGCCGCCTTCTTCGGGAAACCGGGGAGCCGGTCACGAAGATCATGTTCGATTCCGGCTTCGGCACGAAGTCGAATTTCAACCGCGAATTCCTGCGCGTCACCGCGACGACGCCCAGCGCCTATCGACGCGCCGGGGGCGACTTGGCCGCGACCCCGCCCGGGGAGACGCGACAGCCGGTCGCCTGAAAGCGGGAGAACCCTGGGACAGCCTCCGGCTCGCCCGAGCCCGTCAGCCGTGGAAGCGGGCGCGGTAGCTGTTGGGGCCGACGCCCATCTGGCGCAGGAAGGCCCGTCGCATCGTCTCGGTGGAGCCGAAGCCGCAGCGCGTTGCCGCGCGCGACACGCTGGCGCCTTCTTCCAGATGCCGCCGCGCGCTCTCGACGCGGATCATCTCGACCCCTTCGGCGGGCGTGCGGCCGGTTCCCTCGCGGTAGCGGCGGCAGAAGGTGCGAAGGCTCATGCCGGCCTGGTCGGCCAATGCCGAGAGCGACAGGTCGCGGTCGATATGGGCGGCGATCCAGCCATGCAGCGTCTCGAAGCGCGCATCGCTCGCCTGGAGCGCCAGCGGCGCGCTGAACTGCGACTGGCCGCCCGGGCGCTTCAGGAAGACGACGAGCTGGCGCGCCACGGCGAGGGCCAGCGCGCGGCCCCGGTCCGCCTCCACCATGGCGAGTGCGAGATCGATCCCCGCCGTGACGCCGGCCGAGGTCCAGATCGATCCGTCGCGAACGAAGATGGGATCGGGTTCGAGCCGCACGGCGGGATAGTGGGAGGCGAACTCGGCGCAGCGCTGCCAGTGGGTCACGGCCCGTCGCCCGTCCAGCAGCCCGGCCTCGGCCAGAAGAAGCGCGCCGCTGCACACCGAGGCCGTGCGCCCGGCGCGGGGCGCGCGCCGCTTGATCCAGCCGATCAGGGCCTCGTCCTCGCGCGCGGCGTCCACGCCGTATCCGCCCGAGACGATCAGCGTGCCGGGGTCGCGCTCGCAGCTTTCCGCCCGCTCCGCCTGAAGGACGAGACCGGAACTCGTCGCAATCTCTGGTCCCAGCGCCACCAAGGCGATCTCGTACGGCTTCTCGGCTCCGCTCGGCGTCAGGTCGTTGGCCGTGGCGAAGACCTGCGCCGGCCCCGTGATGTCCAGGATCTGGGCACCGGCAAAGCCGAGAATCTCGACGCGGTGGGGAGGGGCGGGGGCGATTGGCGTGATCCGAGCGATGATTGGCGCAATGGCCAAGTCGTCGCGCGATAGGTTCGCCGCGTCAAGACAGGAGCGACCCATGAGCCTTCGATTCGGCATCCTCTGCTTTCCCGGCGTTCAGCAGCTCGACCTGACCGGACCTTACGAGGTCTTCGCCTCGGCGACGGGGGCGAGCGTCCATCTCGTCTGGAAGGACCTCCAGCCGATCCGCTCGGCGACCGGGCTCGTGCTGCAGCCGGACACGCTGATGTCCGACGCGCCCGATTTCGACGTGCTCTGTGTGCCCGGCGGCAGCGGGGTCAACGCGCTCCTGCGCGACGAGGAGGTCCTGGCCTTTCTGCGGGACAAGGCGTCGCGCGCCCGCTTCCTCACCTCCGTCTGCACGGGGTCGCTGGTTCTGGGGCAGGCCGGGCTTCTGGAGGGACGGCGCGCGACGACGCATTGGAACGCGCTGGACTTCCTGCCCCGGTTCGGCGCGATCCCGGTCGAGGAACGCGTCGTGCAGGACGGCTCGCTCATCACCGCGGGCGGCGTCACATCCGGCATCGACTTCGGTCTGGCGGTGGTGGCCGAACTCCTGGGCCGCGAGGAGGCGGAGACGATCCAGCTCTCGCTGGAATACGCCCCGGCCCCGCCCTTCGACGCTGGGCGCCCGGACACCGCTCCGGCGGCGGTCGTCGCGGCCGCGAAGGCCCGAATGGCCGGGTCGAGGCGGGAGCGGGAAACGCTTCTCCGGGCTTGAGAGGCTGTCCGTCTAACGGGTGGCAGCTTGGATTTAGGAAAGGGAGACGATGCGTCTGATCCTCGAGAACACGGCTTTGATCGTCATCGACGTGCAGCAGGCCTTCGACGAGATGGAGCGGGCCGGTGCGAAGCGGAACAATCCCGAGGCGCCGGCGCGCATCGCGGATCTTCTCGCCGCCTTCCGCGCCGGCCCGGCGCCGGTCATCCATATCCGGCACGCCAACACCGACCCTGGCTCCCGCTTCCATCCACAAGCGACGGGATACGCGGTGCGCGAGGACGCGCGCGAACATCCCGGCGAGCCCGTGCTGGTGAAACACGTCAACAGCGCCTTCATCGGAACCGATCTCGACACGCGGCTGAAAGGCATGGGGCTGTCGACACTGGTGATCGTCGGCGCCACCACCAACCATTGCGTGGAGACCACGACGCGCATGGCGGGCAATCTCGGCTACGACGCGATCCTCGTCGCGGACGCCACCTGGACCTTCGACCGAGCGGGCCCGGATGGTCGCCTCCATGCGGCCGAGGACATCCACGCCATGAGCCTCGCCAATCTCGACGGCGAGTTCTGCCGGGTGTTTCGGACGTGGGAGGTGATCGAAGCCCTGGCGAGGAGCGGCGACGGGTTTTGACGAGCGGGATGCTGCCGGGCTGAAGACGACGAGCGGCGGGCCGAGCAGCCGGTCGTTTCGGGCTTGCCGATCGCCGGCTGAGGGGACAGGGACGGGCCTCGGTATTTTACATGCGCAAGTCATGGTAGACGGCTGAATATGAAACCGAAAGTTATTATGCTGCTTGCGCTACGTCACTTGGCGGACGGTGGAGGAAAAGCACCGTCCGATGCCGCATTCGCACCGGGGAAGGAACAGTTGTAGAGGCGGGACTGGCGAGTTCCTCGCCGTAGTGCCGGAAGCGTTCAACCGGCCGCAGTCCCGCCCTAACAGGGCCGAAACAAGTCAGAACTTCGGTTCAAGATCGCTCCGCACTTGAGCCTGATTGGGCTTGGACGAACTCTCCGATTGGGGTGAGAGGCACGGAACGACCCTTATCGAACCCTATCGTTAGGGACCTCGGAACCAGCCCGATGATGATCGGAAGACATAACCAAAGATAGTGGGTCCATTAACGGGATTCGAACGTCCGCGACCCATAGTCCCGGAGAGAATGCCACGACCCAGTTTTCCCCGATTATCGGCATCAACGGTAGACCCGATGCTCAAGCGTTTCCTGTTCGACCGTCGGGGGAACTTCGCTGTCATGGCGGCGGGCGTCCTGATCATGCTCGCCATCGCCATCGGCGGCGCGGTGGATGTCAGCATGCTCTCGCGCGATGCAAGCGCGGCGCAGGCGGCGGCGGACGCGGCGGCCTTGGCCGGCGCCAAGCGCATGGAAACCGGCACCGCCAGCGACGCCACCGCGATGATCAATTCGGTGGCGACCGCCAATCTGCCCGACGATCTGAAGTCCGCCACCATCGCCAGTGCGATCGACACGGCGAACGGGCTCGTCTCCGTCACCATCTCTGGAAGCTACAAGACAGCGTTTCTCTCGCTGGCTCACACCGACGCGCTGACCTACTCGCGCCAGTCACAGTCCACGATCAAGCGCAACGGCTATATGGACTTCTACTTCCTGCTGGATGTCTCGGAATCCATGAACATCGCGGCGGACGCGACGGAGCGGGCCAAGCTGCAGGCCACCACCAAGGCCGCGAACAATCGCCCCTGCGCCTTCGCCTGCCACGAGGTGGAGCCCTATTGGAGCCCCAAATCGGTCTACCAGATGAATCAGGAGGCCGGCGCCAACAAGGCCAAGCTGCGCATCGACGTGCTTCAGGACGCGTTCGACACGACGGTGGACAATCTTCTGGCCGTGAACGCCAAGAGCGACAACCTGACCATCCGCATCTCGACCGCCGGCTTCAGTTCGGCCTTCGAAAAAGGCCTGACCGCCAGCACGAACGCGGTGGAGCTCAAGAAGTCCATCCGCAACTTCACGGTCGCCAACGGACACACGACCTACACGCTGGCGCTTCAAGGCTTGAGCGACATGATGGGCGACCAAGCCGACGGCTCGGCCCAGACCAAGCCCGAGAAGGTGGCGGTGATCATCACCGACGGCGTCAAGGACGAGCCGTCCTGGACGTTCGGAACGATCAACCAGGGCTATTGCACGGCGCTGAAGGACAAGGGCTTCAAGGTCGCCGTCCTAGAGATCAAATACATCTACGACCTCGACTATCAGGGCTATTTCCTCAGCCGCGTCGCGCCGTTCTACACCTCGATCACGCCGCAGCTCGACGCCTGCGCCTCGCCCGGCCTGCACTATCTCGCCACCGACTCCAAGCAGGCCAGCGAGAAGCTCTCCAGCCTCGCCAACGACCTCGTGCGTCAGAATCTGAGGGTCGAAAAGTAGCTCCAGCTTTTGCCCGCGACCGGCAGCGAAACTCGGCTCGTGAACAAGTGGTGCGTGACTCTATCGCGTGCTGGCGGGGCGTTCGCGGGACGGAAGATTGAGCTTTTCCGCAATATCACCCGCAGGCGCGCCTGAAGGACCGCGCGCCGGTGGGCGCCGTGGCGTTGATCCGCTGGCAGCACCCCGAGCACGGCTGCTCCTGCCGGGCGTCTTCCTGCCCTCGGTCAACGGCAGCCGCGACGAGCAGGCTGGGGGCAACTGGGTCATCCCGGCGGCCTGCCGGCGGGCCGTCGCCTGGTGCGTGCCCGGCTTTTCCCATCTCCGCATGGGGGTGAAAGCCTCTGCCTCCCGGTTTCCTTCGCGGCCTGATCTGCGGCCCGGGGGCGGCCCGCCCGGTGTCGGCGTAAGACCTGAGTTCCCTAACAAATCAATTAAAAAGTATGGGAACATAACCCCAGCGTTTGCCGTCACTGACGATAAGGTCGAAAGGCGCGGCTTACCGTCGCGGAAGCCTAGCGCCTTCTGGGGGCACCGAATGGTTACACATCTCGACATAGCCGTGGGCATCGCGGACGCGATTTCCGACGCCTCGAACGAAGGCGCGCCGTTGCGGATCGAGGATACGGCTCGATCCTTGTTGGAGGACGGGATGCCAGCTCCGCTTACCCTCGATCTCGTCGCCGACGTGCTGCGAGAAGAGGGCGTGAGCGCCGGCGTTGTTCTGTTCTGACATGAGCTTTTCCCCGCCAGCCGACCGTTACACGATCCAGAGAGACGAGGCCGGGACCTGGAATGTCCTGGATCTCGAAACCGAGCTTCCGGCGACCGTCAGAGACCGCATCCTCGTCGCCATGCCGATCGAGGAAGCGCGGGATGCCGCCGCCATGCTCAACATCATCGACAGTTGGCGCCGGGAGTCCTCGCCACCGCTGCGGGAGCCGACGATCCAGAGCGCCATCGCCTCCTATCTCGGCGACCGTCCCTGACAGCCGTTGGACTTTGCCCCTTATGACTTGGTGATCGAGCCCCGCCGCCCGAGCGGGGCTCGATCGTGTCAGGACCCGGCCCAGGTGGCGGATGTGCCGGCCCCGCCTTCGGCTTCCGCGTCCTTGTATTCGGGCGCGACGCCGCCGCTCGCGAGCTTGTTTTCCTCGATGGCGACCTTTTCGGTCTCGGTCAGTTCGCGGCCTTCCGTCTGGGCCTGCTCGCCGGACCGAACCGCTTCTGAGGCTTTCGCATCGGGCGCCGTCACGGGGCGGTCGGGCGAGGCGAGGGGCGTGGTGATCTTCGACATGGCGTTTCCTTTCAGGACATCTGGGAAAGGAAGGTTCCACCCGGACAGACGTTCCGGCATCCCGCGCCATCCTGTCCCGATCGCGGGCAAACGGGCCGCGAGGTCGGCTCCGTCCCCATGCGCCAGTCGCATACGGGGCGTGCGAGCGGGAGATAGCGACAAGGCGCAGGGCTCCCCTTCGACCTTTGCGCTCCTCATGATCGGGGGCGAGGCGTAGGGTTCCCGTATTGAGAGAACAGGAAACCACCGGCCACCACCGACGAGAGGCCGGACAGACAAGGAAGACACGATGTCCCTCGCTCGCTACTTCGAAGATCGCCGCCAGTTCCGCCGCGCGGCTCGCGAACTGAACAGCATGACCGCCCGCGAACTCAACGATCTCGGCCTCTCGCGCGCCGATATCCCGGCCGTCGCCCGCCAGTCGGTCCGCTGACCCTTTCCCCCTTTCGCTTCGGCTGGTCCTCCCCCATCTGAAGCGCTCGAACCGGGCGGTTCCTCCCACCCTCGGTTTGCCTCCGCGCCCTTGCCGGTCCTCCCCCGGCAAGGGCGTTTTCGTTCGCGCGCGGTGCGTCTCGGCGCGATTTCTTTCGTCCCGTGTTGGACAAGGCGCGTGCCGAGAGGTCACTTGCCTCGCGATAGGGAAGCCGGTTCATTGGCTCATCCCACCCGAATCGAGGTTGAGCGTCTTGCCGAACTTTCCGATCATCGACGCGCATGTGCATCTCTACGATCCCGCCCGGATCGACTATCCCTGGCTCGCGTCCGCTCCCGCCATTGCCGGCGCCTTCCTGCCCGGAGATTTCGATCGCGCGCGCGGCAAGGTCGAGGTGGACGGCTTCGTCTTCATGGAAGTGGACGCGGCGCCCGGCCGGGAGGAGGACGAAGCTCATTTCGTGGCCGAACTCGCCGCCGAAGACCCCCGCATCATCGGCATCGTCGCCAGCGCGCCGGTGGAGCTGGGAGCGGGCGTCGCCGAGCATCTCGGGCGCCTCCGTGAGGTCGGGCTGGTGCGCGGCGTGCGACGCCTGATCCAAGACCATGCCGACCCCGATTATTGCTTGTCGGCGAACTTCGTGGAGGGCGTGCGCGAGGTCGGCCGAGCCGGGATGAGCTTCGACATCTGCATTCGGCACTGGCAGTTCGCCCAGGCCGTCGAACTCGTGCGCCGCTGCCCCGACGTCTCATTCGTGCTGGATCACATCGCCAAGCCCCCGATCGTCGAGGGCACGATGGAGCCATGGGCGAGCACGATGCGGGCGATGGCCGAACTGCCCAACGTCGTGGTGAAGATCAGCGGCGTGGTGACCGAAGCCGACCATGCCGAGTGGCGGCCCGACGACGTTCGGCCCTTCATCGACCACACGGTCGAATGCTTCGGCTTCGAGCGCTGTCTCTTCGGCAGCGACTGGCCGGTCGTCAATCTCGCGGCGAACTACGAGGCCTGGGTCGCGCTTCTCGATGACGCCTTCGCCGGCGTGCCGGAAGAGGACCTGCGCCGCTTCTATCGCGACAACACTGCGCGGACCTACGGCCTGACCGCAGCCTGACCGGCGCGGCGATTGCAATTGGAATGGGCGAAGGGAGCGGGCGCCGCCCCCTTCGCCTCGAATGCCTCGACCTTTTCCCTCAGCCGAAGCGGCGTTTCATCGCTGCGAGCACGCCCTGATCCGCGATCTCGGCGACGGCTTGGTTCAGCTCCGAGACGAAGCGCGGATGCTGCGGCAGGTCCCGTCCGAAGACAGGCTCGAAGCCGAGAAACGCCTCGGTCTCGGCGGAAGGGCTCAGTGCCGCCGATGGCCGGCCCGCCCATGCGCTGAGCGCGGGGTCCTTGATCTCGAACGGCACGCCCGCGTCGCTGACGCCCGCGCAGGAGCGCAGCCAGGCCGCGACGGCGAAGACGAGG
Source organism: Aureimonas sp. AU40 (assembly GCF_001463785.1). Taxonomy (NCBI): domain Bacteria; kingdom Pseudomonadati; phylum Pseudomonadota; class Alphaproteobacteria; order Hyphomicrobiales; family Aurantimonadaceae; genus Aureimonas; species Aureimonas sp. AU40. Next base: position 143,618 of record NZ_BBWL01000054.1, on the reverse strand, counting down.
GCGTCGACGCTCTCGCCGCGCTCCAGCCGCTCGCGCAGCGGGGCGAGCAGGCGCTGGGGCACCTTGAGCGAGGCGTCGTTGGCGATCTGCGACGTGCGATGGGGCAGGTCGGGATTGGAAAAGCGCGGCAGAAGCGCGTCGCGATAGGCCCGGCTCACCTCCGGCTCGATCGACAGCGTCGGTTCCGTCTCGTCCCAGTAGCGGTTCAGGAAGCCGCCGACGGACGGGTCGGCGACGGCCTCGGGAACCGTGGCAAAGCCCGCGAGCAGGCCGATCGCGGCGATCGCGGTGTGCGCGCCGTTCAGGAGCCGCAGCTTCATGTGCTCGTAGGGTTCGACATCGGCCACGAAGCGCACGCCGCTCGCCTCGAAAGGCGGGCGCGGGCCGGCGAAGCGATCCTCGATGATCCAGTCGAAGGCGGGTTCGGCCAGGATGGGCCAAGCGTCCTGAACGCCCAGCAGGGCCTCGATCGTCGCCCGGTCCGCTTCCGTGCTGGCCGGCACGATCCGGTCCACCATGGAGGAGGGGAAGGCGATTTCGTCCATGACATAGCGGCCGAGCGCTTCGCTCTTCAGCGAGGCGAACTCCGCGAGCACGGTGCGCAGGATCTCGCCGTTCTTGGAAAGGTTGTCGCAGGAGATCACCGTCAGCGGCGGCGCGCCGGCGAGGCGGCGCCGGTCGATGCCCGCGGCCAGGAAGCCCAGCGCCGTGCGTGGCACAGCGCCCGGGGCAAGGTCGGCCTGGATGGCGGGATCGCTCCTGTTCAGCCCCCCGGTCGCCCGGTCGATCCCGTAACCCTTTTCCGTCACGGTCAGCGTCACGAGCTTGATTGCGGGATCGGCGATCGCCGCGATCAGCGCCTCGGGGTCTTCGGGCGCCACGACGAGCGCGAGGATCGAGCCGATCACCCGCGCCTCGATCGACCCGCGATCGCGCAGCGCGAACGTGTAGAGACCGTCCTGCGGCGCCAGCGCGTCGCGCGTGTCGGGCGAGCGGAGCGAGGCCGCGACGATGGCCCAGCCCGCCTCGCCCCGCGCCAGCGCATCGTCCGCGAACACGGCCTGATGCCCCCGATGGAAGGCGCCGACCCCCAGATGCACGATGCCCGCGCGGGCGGTGGACCGATCGTAGCCCGGCCGCGCGATGGCGGACGGCAGGCGATCGAGCGTGGCGGCGCTGAGGCGGGGAGGCTGGGACATGCTGGGAACCCGGTTGGCGAGAAGAGGTGGAAAGGGCGGGCGGTCAGCCGAACTGCAGGCCGCCGTTCATGTCGATCACCTCGCCGGTGATGAAGCCGGCGAGCGGAGACGCGAGGAACGACACGGCATGGGCGACTTCCTCGGGCTCGCAGAGACGGCCGACCGGAATGGCGCTGCGCTGGCGCTCCAGGTCGGCGGGGCTCAGCTGATCGAGGATCATCGGCGAGACGACATAGGCGGGCGCGATGGCGTTGGCGGTGATGCCCGTGCCGGCCAGCTCACGCGCCGAGGAGAAGGTGAGCCCGACCAGCGCCGCCTTGGACACGGCATAGGCCGTGCCGGCGGTGAGGCCGCCCGACTTCCAGGCATAGGAGGAGATGTTGACGAGCCGGCCCCAGCCGCCGTCCTTCATGCCGGGCACGAAGGCCTGCGTCAGCAGAAAGGCGGCGTCGAGATTGACGGCCATCAGCGCGCGCCAATCCTCGAGCTTGGTCGCGGCCAGCTTGTCGGGCGAGAGAATGCCGGCATTGTTGACGAGAATGTCGGCCCGGCCGAAGCGGCCGAGAATGGCGTCCGCGCCCGCGCGCACGGCCTCCGCATTGGCGAGATCGATCGCGAAACCCGCGCAGTCCGTTTCCAGCGTGCCGCAAAGCTCCGTCAGCGCCGCCTCGTTCCGGTCGATCAAAGCCAGCCGCGCCCCCTTGGCCGCCAGCGCCTGCACCACGGCGCGCCCGATGCCGCCGCAGGCGCCGGTCACCACGGCCGTCTTGTCCTTGAATTCCATGTCGCGTCGTCCTCGTGGATCGTAATTCTCTTGGGGCGTAAGTCTTGGGGCGTAAGTCTTGGGGGGGTCAGGGCTCGAAATGCCGGCGCTCTTCGGCGGGCATGCCCTCGAACAGGATGAAGATCTTGTCGAGATGGACGACAAGCGCGGTCTCGGCCGCATCGGCATCCGCGCGATCGAGCGCGTCCATGATGGCCTTGTGCTCCTCGACCACGACGGGAAGGCGCTCCGAATTGCCGGAAAAGCGGATGAAGCGCGTCAGCTGCATCTTGGCAGCCATGACGCTCGGCCAGACGCCCTCGTGCCCGGCCTGAATGGCGATCAGCTGGTGGAAGCGCTCGTCGTCCCGGTGAAAGGCGTCGACGTCGCCGCGCGCGATGTCGGTCGACTGGGCCTCTAGGGTCTCCGCGAGCCGGCGCCCGGCCTCCGGCGTCCAGCGCAGGGCCGCCTCGCGGACCAGCGCGATCTCCAGCGTGCGGCGAACGAAATGACTGTCGTGGATGCCGCCGATCTTGATGCGCGAGACGAAGCTGCCCTGCTGGGGGAAGACGTCCACCAGCCCTTCCTCCGACAGGCGCTGGATTGCGGCGCGAACGGGCGTGCGCGACACGGAGAACTGCCGGCAGATCGAGTTCTCGCTGATCGCCGCGCCGGGCGGAAGATCCACCGCCAGAATGGCCTCGCGAAGCGCGGCGTGAACCTGGTCGGCGACCGAGAGGCGCCGGTCGAGCTTGAGAATAAGCCCGCCGAGACCGCGCTCCTCCGGGGCGTTTGAGGGCTGGTCCGCGCCGAGACTGCTGGCTGGTGGGGGCATTGGAGAAATTCCCGTTGCGGCTTGGATACAAGTATACTAGCCTTGATGGACGATGCGCAAGTCAGCTTGGCCGAAACCCCGCAGCTTTCAAAACGGGGAAGACGGTCCACTCGGCATCGACGGTCAGGGAGGATCACCATGCGCCATTTCACTCGCTGCCTCATGGGGGCGGCTCTTCTCGTTTCGGTCGGCAGCTCAGCTCATGCCGCCGACGACACGCGGGTCGGCCTCGTCCCCGGCGGGCCCCATCCCTATTTCGCGGCCTGGGATCAGGCAGCCAAGGACGCGGTCCGCGACTTCGGGCTGGCCGGCGCCGACTACAAGGTTCCCCAGAAGTGGGAGCTGACGCAGCAGAACCAGCTTCTGGAGAGCATGCTCAGCCAGGGCTATAACGGCTTCCTCATCTTCCCCGGCGACAGCGTCGGTACGGTTTCCACCGTGTCCGAGATCGTGGGCAACGGCGCGCCGGTCGTCACCGGCGCCGGCTGCCTCAAGGACCCCTCGGAAGCCGCCTTCTGCCTTGGCACCGACACGGGCAATTCGGCCTATCTCGGTACCAAGGAGCTCCTGAAGGTCCTCGGCCAGGGCAAGCGCATCGCCCATTTCACCGGCTTCCTGGTCGATCCCAACACGCAGCTGCGCATCGACGCAGTGGAGCGGGCGGCCAAGGAAGGCGGGGCGACGGTGGTGCAGGTCATCGCCGACATCGACGCGCCCGAGCCCGCCGAAGAGAAGATCAACGCCTATCTCGCCGCCCATGCCGGCGAGATCGACGGCATCGTCACCACCGCCTGGGTGCCTGCCGTCGTGTCCGCCAACGCGCTGCGCAAGATCGGCGACAAGCGCATCAAGATGGTCGGCATCGACCATGACGAGGTGGTGCTGAAGGCGATCAAGGACGGGTTCGTGTCCGGCACCATGCTGCAGAACCCCTATGGGCAGGGCTATGTCGGCGCCTTCGCGCTCGACAAGCTGCGCAAGGGCTGCACCGTGAAGGCCGACGCGCCGTTCAAGTCCAACGCGCTGACCGCCAAGTTCATCGATTCCGGCACGATCTTCGTCGGAAGCGACAAGGTGGACACCTATGTCGACGCGATGCGCGACGAGACCAAGAAGCTGCTCGCCGGCTTCGACACGACCTACCTGACCTGCCCCTAACCAATGCGGGCCGGCGCGCGGTGGCGCGCCGGCCGACCCGCCCGAAATCCGACCCATCAGGAGCGCGTCATGGCCCTTGACGAAGCGCCCGCCAGCTCGAGCCCTCGAAGGGCGGCCCCCAGCGCCGGTCTCCTTCTGACCAACGAGTTCGGCCTCATCGTTCTCATCCTCCTCTTCGGTGCCGGTTTCGCGGCGCTTGCGGGCGGATTCCTGTCGCCCTTCAACCTCTTCACGCTGGGGCGCACGGTGGCGGTCAGCATCGTCATCGGCCTGTCGATGATGGCGGTGATCGCGACGGGAGGCTTGAACCTCGCGGTCGGCGCCATCGGCGTCTGCGCGGCCATGGCCTCTGGCTACGCCATCGAGGTGCTGGGCATGCCCTGGCCGCTCGGCGTCGTCGCCGGGCTCGCCGTCGGCGCCGCGCTCGGCTGGGTCAATGGCTGGATGGTGGTTCGCACGGGCCTGCACAGCTTCATCATCACGCTCGCGACGATGAGCATTTTCTTCGGCGCGATGATCTTTCTGACGCGCGCCGAATCCTACCGCGCGCTGCCCGCCGCCTTCACAACGATCGGCCGGGCCAAGATCGGCGGCGTCGTCTCGCCGCTGCTTCTCGTCACGCTCGTGGTCATGCTGGCGCTCGTCTATCTCTATCGCTTCACCGCGCTCGGCCGCGAGATGCTGGCCGCCGGCGCGCGGCCCGAGGCGGCCGAGCTTTCAGGCATCCGGGTGGACCGCATCTTTATCCTCTGCCACGTCCTGTCCGGCTTTCTGGCGGCGGTGGCGGCGGTCATGATGGTGGCGCGCAACGGCGCGGCCATTCCTTCCATGGCAGGCCAGCTCGGCCAGGATTGGCTCCTGCCGGCCTTTCTCGGCCCCGTGCTCGGCGGCACGCTCTTGAACGGCGGCAAGGTCTCGGTGCTCGGCACGGCGCTCGGCGCGCTGCTCGTCGCCCTTCTGACCAACGGTCTCCTGCTGCTGCAACTCGGCGAGTTCTGGATCCAGTCCTTTCTCGGCCTGCTCCTGCTTCTGGCGGTGCTGATCGACAAGTCGCGCCGGTCGTTCCTGGCCCGGAGGAATCTCGCATGAGCCTCACCACACGAGCGCCCGCCGCCTCCGACAGCCTGACGACGCGCCTTCTGCGAAACGACTGGTTCGGCCCCTTCTCGGTCACTGTCGTAGCCATGACGGTCGCCGGAATCCTGTCGCCCTCGTTCCTTTCGCCGCTGAATCTCGAGGTTCTGGCGCTGGCGATCGCGGTCAACACGCTGATCGCCTTCTCGCAGATGATCATCATCGCGATCGGCCAGATGAACCTTTCGGTCGGCGCCATCGGCGGCCTGGCCGCCATCACCTTCGCCGGATTGATGCAGGGCTTCGGCCTGCCCGCTCCGGTGGCCGCCGTGGCAGCGCTCGCGCTGGGCGTCGCCTGCGGCATGCTGAACGGGCTCTTCATCGTCTGGACGGGCATTTCGGCCTTCGTCATCACGCTGGCCAGCCTTTCGATCTTTAAGGGCATCAATCTCGGCATCACCCGCGCCGAACCCTTCTACGGCATCGCCGACAGCGTGAAGGCCTTCGGGCAGGCGCAGGTTCTGGGGCCGCTGCCCTGGCTCGCGGTGCCGACGATCCTCGTCGCCATCGGCCTTTGGTACATGCTCTCGCGCATGCCGATCGGCCGCTTCATCCTGGCGGTCGGCGGCAATTCCCATGCGGCCGAACTGTCCGGCGTCTCGGTTGGCATGACGGTGGTCTTCGCCCACGCCCTGTCGGGGTTCCTGGCGAGTCTCGCCGGCATTCTTCTCGTGGCGCGGCTTCAGATCGGTCAGCCGACGATCGGCGACGACTGGCTGATCCTCTCCTTCGCCGCCCCGGTGATCGGCGGCGCGGTTCTGGCCGGCGGGCATGTCAGCGTCGCCGCGACCCTCTTCGGCGTCGCCGTGGTCGCCATCATCACGCAGCTTCTGGTGCTGTTCAACATCGATCCCTTCCTGGTGCAGATCGTGCTCGGCACGATGATCCTGGCGGCGGTCGGGCTCAACCGCCTGCGCGAAGCCCGTCTCGCGGCGGGCCGAAACGGAGCATGACGATGACCGCCATTTTCGAAGCGCGCGGCGTCGAGAAGTCCTTTCCCGGCGTGAAGGCGCTGAAGGGCGTCTCCCTGACGCTGGAGAGCCATTCCATCCACGCCCTTCTCGGCGAGAACGGCGCGGGCAAGTCGACGCTCATCAAGATCGTGACCGGCGTCCACCGTCCGGACGCGGGCACGCTCGCCCTCGAAGGCAAGCCGGTCTCGTTCAGCAATCCGCGCGAGGCGATCGCGCATCGGATCGGCGTCGTGCATCAGGAGCGCAACCTGATCCCGCGCTTTTCCGTGGCCGAGAACATCCATCTCGAACAGATCGCGGGATTTCTGGTGAAGCCGGTGGACTATGCCGCGCTGAACGAGCAGGCCGCGCGCTGGCTGGAGATGCTGGGGCTCGACATCGACCCCCGGACGCCGGTTTCGCGCCTCAGCGTCGCGCAGATGCAGATGGTCGAGATCGCGAAAGCGCTGTCGCTGCGCTCCAAGGTCCTGCTGCTGGACGAGCCGACGGCCTCGCTCACCTCCAACGAGACCGACCGGCTCTTCACCTTCCTCAAGCGCTTGCGCGATCAGGGCGCGAGCCTCCTCTTCGTCAGCCACAAGCTGGAGGAGGTGCAGGAGATCTGCGACCGCGTCACGGTTCTGCGCGACGGCGAGAACGCATCGCAAAGCCGCTCGATGGAAGGGCTCGGCCGCCAGGACCTCGTTCGCATGATGATCGGCCGGGCCGAAAGCGGCGCCTCGCGCGGCTTCGCAGCGCCCGTCGAGACATCGCAGCCGCCGGCCCTGCGCCTTTCCGGCGTCGCCACGGCGCTGGGGCATCGCGACATCGACCTCGAAGTGCGGGCGGGCGAGATCGTCGGCCTCTACGGTCTCGTCGGCGCGGGCCGCACGGAGCTCGCCCGCTGCATCATGGGCCAGTCCACCATCACGGCCGGGACGGTGGAAGTCGCCGGCGAAGCCGTGACGATCCGCAATGTCGCCGAGGCGATCCACCGGCACCGGATCGGCTATGTCAGCGAGGACCGCAAGGGCAACGGCCTCGTTCTCGCCCATTCCGTTCTCGACAATGCGGGCATCGCCGTGTGGCGGCCGCTCTCGGGGCTCTTCGGCTTCCTGACGGACGGGCGCGTGCGCCGCGCCGTCCAGCCCTTCATCTCCAAGCTGGAGGTGAAGACGCCGAGCCTGTCGCAGACGGTCGGCAACCTGTCCGGCGGCAATCAGCAGAAGATCAGCGTCGCCAAGTGGTTGGCGGCGGGGGTGAAGATCCTGATCGTGGACGAGCCGTCCGTGGGAATCGACATCAAGACCAAGGCCTATCTCCACGATCTTCTTCGCGAATTGGCAGATGCGGGTACGGCGGTAATCGTGATCACCAGCGACATGCCGGAAATGATCTCGCTTGCCGACCGCATCCTCGTCATGGACGGCTACCGGCTGCGCGGCGAAATCCGCAACGACGGCGTCTACGAGCACATGAGCGAGGCGATCATGGGCTTCATCCATCGCGCCGAGGCCGATGGCACGCACCATGGCGCGGCGGCGGAATAGGCGGGGATTGCCAGCGGAGGAGGAGAGCCGCGTCGCCGCAAGCATTGTGGGGTGTGTTGGCCGGTTCTCGGCGTATTTTCAATCTTTCGAAACGCCGCAAGTTTTTGGAGGGCAGCGCTTCATGAGCGTGTCGTCTGAACGCCTTCCAGAAGACCTGCCCGCCCGCTGCTGACTTCGTGGACGCGCTTCACCGCTCCGCCGGACAACAGTCTTGGTCGGTGTGCCGCGTTTGAAGAACAACCGTTTGCAATACTCCGAAGGCCGCGTGGTTCGGGAGCGGGCAGGCTCGCGCGGGTCTCTCCACAAACCCCATCCCATCAGCCGGCTGCCTGCGTTCTCAGCACTGAAGCCGCTCCCCAAACCCCTCCGCGCCGCCAGATCTGCGAACCCTCCGTCCAGAATTGACAGGAGACAGATCGTCGTGACAAATGTCAAAAGTCGGTGACGGCGCTGGCTGGATGACGGGAGGGAGACCCGCTCCGGCCGCACAGGCGGTCCGCATCGGCCATGGGGAGGGTGCGACATGGGTTCCGGTGTCGATCGGCAGGGACTGGCGCTGGCCGGCTTGAACGTCGCCGTGCTGGCGGCGGGCGCGGTGCTGGCCGGGGCCAATTTCACCGACAGCTACAATCTCCAGTCCATGGCCGCGCAGGTTCCCGAACTCGGCCTTCTTGCGCTCGGCGTCATGCTGGCCATGAGCTCGGGCAATGGCGGCATCGACCTATCGGGCATCGCGCTCGCCAATCTCGCGGGGATTACCGCCTTTCTCCTGGCCGGCGGGCTCGTCTCGGCCGAGGAGGCGCCGCTTCTCTTTTCCGTCGTCTTCGCCGCGCTTGCGCTCGTCGTCGGCTTGATCGGCGGGCTCGCCAACGGGCTGCTGATCGCCCATGCCAAGCTGACGCCGCTGATCGCGACGCTCGGAACCCAGCTTCTCTTCACCGGCTGCGCGGTGTTCCTGACCAATGGCTCGGCCATCAGCCTCGGCTACATTCCGCCGCTCGACGATTTTGGCAATTCGCCAGTGTTCGGCGTGCCGCTCTGCTTCGCGCTGTTCCTCTTGGTGGCGGGCGTTCTCGGCTTCGTCCTGCGGTTCACGCCCTTCGGTCTGAAGCTCATGCTCCTCGGCAGCAACGCCAAAGCCGCGCGCTACGGCGGCATCGCCGAGAACCGCATGATCACGCTGACCTATACGAGCAGCGGCGTCCTTTCGGCGACTGCCGGCATTGTCATCGCCTCGCGCAACGCCTCGGTGAAATGGGACTATGGCGGCTCCTACGTCCTGATCGCGGTGCTGATCGCCGTCATGGGAGGCGTGAAGCCGGAAGGGGGCTACGGCAAGGTGAGCTGCGTGCTGCTCGCGGCGACGGCGCTGCAGATCCTGTCCAGCCTCTTCAACTTCATGGACATCTCGAACTTCTTCCGCGACCTCGCCTGGGGGGTGCTGCTTCTGGCGCTCCTGGCCTCGACGCGGCTCGACTTCGGCCTCTGGCTGCGGCCCACGGCCTGACGACACTCCGCGCGCCGGCTCGGGAGGAGCGGGCGACGCGGTGCGACGACTTCGACCATCTTGAGGGAGGATTTCATGAGCGCGATCTCGAAACTCTGCACATGCGCGGCCCTTGCCGCGACGCTCGCCGCCGGCACGGCGCTGGCAGCGGACAAGCCGACCATCACGACGGTGGTGAAGGTCACCGGCGAAAACTGGTTCATCCGCATGAACGAGGGCGTGAAGGCCTACGGGGCCGACCATCCCGGTGTTGCCGCCAGCCAGATCGGCCCGGCCAAGGCGGACGCCGCTCAGCAGTCCCGCATCATCGAGGACCTCGTCGCCAAGAACGTCTCGGCCATCGCCGTGGTCCCGATGGACCCGACGGCGCTGGAAGGCGTCCTTCGCCGCGCTGGCCAGCGCGGCATCAAGGTCATCACCCACGAGGGCGACAGCTTGGTCAACACGGCGGTCGATATCGAGGCCTTCGACAACAAGGCGTTCGGCGCGCGGATCAACGAGAAGCTCGCCGCCTGCATGGGCCAAAGCGGCAAGTGGACGAGCTTCGTCGGCTCGCTCGGCAGCCTGACGCACAACCAGTGGGTCGATGCCGGCGCGGAGAACGCCAAGAAATATCCCGGCATGGAGCTGGTGGCGGCGAAGAACGAGTCCTTCAACGACGCCAACCGCGCCTATGAGAAAGCCAAGGAAATTCTGCGCCGCTACCCCGACATCAAGGGCTTCCAGGGCTCCTCGGCCATCGACGTGATCGGCATCGGCCGCGCGGTGGAAGAGGCCGGGCTGCAGGACAAGACCTGCGTCTACGGCCTCGGCCTGCCCAAGGACACCGGACCCTATCTCGAAAGCGGCGCGGTGGACGAGATCTTCTTCTGGGACCCGAAGGACGCCGGCTATGTCATGAACGTCGTCGCCAACATGGTGCTCGACGGCAAGGAGATCACCGACGGCATGGATCTCGGCGTGCCCGGCTACGATAAGGTCTCCGTCACCAAGGGCCCGGGCAAGGGCGTGATCGTGCAGGGCCAGGCCTGGGTCGACGTCGACAAGTCGAGCTACAAGAACTACCCGTTCTGAGCTCAGCTCGGGAGCGCTTGGGCAGGCTCTTCGCCTGCCCGGCGCCATAGCAAGCATGGCCCGCGCCCTCCAGGGGCGCCGGCCTTTTCGGCCTGCGGGCCGAACGCTTCCGGGCCGAATGCGGTCAAGGCCCAGCCCAATTCCCTCAGGAATGTCACCACGATGCAGGTCGATGCGTCCTTGCCGCCCCGCGCGGCGCCGCTTCTCGAAATCCGAAAGGTGCGAAAGTCCTTCGGCGGCGTCCATGCTTTGAAGGAGGTCGATCTCACGATCGAGGCCGGGCGCGTCTACCACCTCATGGGCGAGAACGGCTGCGGCAAGAGCACGCTGATCAAGATCATCTCCGGCGCTCAGACCGCCGATAGCGGCCAGATCCTGATCGACGGCGAACCGACCGGCGAGCGCGCGGGCGATCTCGGCACGATCGGCGCGCTGAAGGCCGGGATCGAAACCGTCTATCAGGACCTTTCGCTCCTGCCCAATCTCTCCGTTGCCGAGAATGTCGCGCTGACCGGCCAGCTCGTCGCCGCCTCCGGCCGTCTGGCGCGCCGGCTCGACGTCTCCGCTCTTCACGAGACGGCCCGCCGCGCGCTGGAAAAGGTGCATCTGCCGACGACCCGCGCCTTCCTGACCCGGCGCACCGACACGCTGCCGCTCGCCACGCGCCAGCTCGTCGCCATCGCGCGCGGCATCGCGGCCGAGGCGCGCCTCGTCATCATGGACGAGCCGACGACCTCGCTGACGCGGCAGGAGGTCGAGAACCTTCTGGCCGTCGTGGAGCGGCTGCGGGCGAGGGGCGTCGCCGTTCTCTTCGTCACCCACAAGCTCGACGAGTGCAAGGCGATCGGCGGGCGGGCCATCATCCTGCGCGACGGGCTGAAGGTCGCCGAGCTCGATGTCGCGCAAAGCTCCAAGGCCGAGTTCGCAGCCCTCATGACCGGGCGCGAGATCAGCGAGGCGCGCTATCGCACCGATCCCAAGCTCGGCGCGCCGCTGCTCGAGGTCGAGGGTCTCGGCGCGCCGGGCTTTCGCGATCTCTCCTTCGGCATCCGGCGCGGCGAAATCCTCGGTTTCACCGGCCTCATGGACTCCGGGCGCAACGAGCTGGCGCTGGCGCTGGCCGGCGTCGCGCCCGCCACGCAAGGCTCCATCCGGCTGGACGGCCAGCCGATCCACCCGCGAACGCCTTCGGAGGCGATCGCTGCCGGCATCGGCTACGTGCCGGAGGACCGCCTGACCGAGGGCCTGTTTCTGGAAAAGCCGATCCAGGACAATATCGTTCTGCCGGTGCTGGACAGGCTGCGCGGCGCCTTCGGCATGGTCAGCGCCCGGCGCGCGCGGCGGCTGGCGGAGGCGAGCGTCGCCGATCTTCAGGTGGCGACGCCCGACGTGTCGCGCCCCGTCCAGTCGCTCTCGGGCGGCAACCAGCAGCGGGTGCTGATCGGGCGCTGGCTTACCATTGAGCCGCGTCTTCTCATCCTGCACGGGCCGACCGTGGGCGTCGATGTCGGCTCCAAGGACACGATCTTCCGCATCATCCAGCGCCTGGCCGACGGCGGCATGGCCGTTCTCATCATCAGCGACGACCTGCCCGAGCTCCTGCAGAACTGCGACCGGATCATGGTCATGCGCCAGGGCGCCATCATCGCCGAGCGAGCCGCCGCGGCCTTCAGCGAAGACGCGATCTACCAGGCGATGGCCGGCACCGGGAAAGGCCCTTCTCTATGACCGACACGCTGTCCGCCCCCACCGCCGCGCGCTCCGGGTTCGGCGCGCGGCTGCGCGACCAGATGATCCGGCGGCCGGAGCTCTTCACGCTGGCGCTTGTCGTCCTCACCTGCCTCGTGGTGGTCGCGGCCAATCCCGACTTCCTGCAGATGAACAATCTCTTCGACATCCTGCGCGCCTCGGTGGTGCGCGGCCTCTTCGCCATGGGGGTGCTGGTGGTCCTGGCGGCGGGCGGCATCGACGTGTCGTTTACGGCCATCGCCGCCTTCGTCATGTATGCGCTGACCATGCTGGTGGTGGATGTCGTGCCGGGCATGCCCATGCCCGTCATCCTCGTTCTGGCCGCGCTCGGCGGCGCGGCGTTCGGCGCCGTGAACGGCGTTCTCGTCCACAAGCTGCAGGCGCCCTCGCTGATCGTGACGATCGGCACGCAATACATCATCCGCAGCTTCCTCCTGACCTTCGTCGGGACGGCGCTGTTCATGAACATTCCGACCGCGATGGACGCATTCGGCAAGGCGCCGCTCTATACCCATGTCGGGGCGAACGGCGCGGTTTCGATCCTGCCGGCGACCGTCTTGGTTCTCGTCGGCGCGGCTGTCCTCACCTGGTTCATCTTGGAGCGCACCTTGATCGGACGCGCCGTCTTCGCGGTGGGCGGCAATCCCGCGATCGCCGAACGGCTCGGTTTCAATCTCTTCCGCGTACGCCTTTTCGTCTTCGCCTATGCCGGGCTGCTGGCGGGGGTCGCCGGCGTTGTGCATGTGTCCAGCAACCGGCTCGCCAATCCGTTCGATCTCGCCGGCATGGAGCTGGAGGTGATCGCGGCCGTGGTGCTGGGCGGCGCGCGCATCACCGGCGGCTCGGGCAGCGTCGTCGGCACCCTGCTCGGCGTCCTCCTCATCACGCTGGTGAGCAACGTCCTGATCTTCGTCGGCATTCCCAGCACGCTGCAACTCGCCATCGTCGGCGCCTTCATCCTCATCGCTGGCACGATCTTCACCCTCGGCCAGCGCGGCTGAGCGCACTGAGACTTCCCTTCACCCTTGCTTGGACCCACGTTTTCATGACCCACGACGTCTCGGTGATCGGCCTCTACATTCTCGACGTGCTCGGCCGCCCGGTCGACGCCATCCCGCCCGGCGGGCAGGTGGACTTCATCGAGGAAATCCGCCTCACCGTCGCGGGAACGGCGGGCGGAACCGTGGTGGATCTGGCCAAGCTCGGGCTGAACTGCCTCGCCGTCGGCGCCGTGGGGGAGGACGAGAAGGCCGATTTCGTGCTGGCGACGCTGCAACGCTTCGGCGTCGATACTGCTGAGATGCAGCGCCTATCTGGCGTGCCGACCTCCGCCACCATCCTCAACATCCGCCGCGACGGCTCGCGCCCGGCGCTGCATGCGCGTGGCGCCTCCGACCATTTCGAGGTCAAAGACGCCGCGCTCGACGCGGTGCTCGCGCCGCCCATCGTGCATCTCGGCGGCACCGGCCTCCTGGGCAAGCTCGACGGCGAGCCGAGCCGCCGCCTTCTGGCGGAGGCCAAGCGGCGCGGGCGCACCGTGACCTTCGATCTCCTCGGCGCCAACGAGGGCACGCTCGCGCTGATCGAGCCGCTTCTGCCGCATATCGACTATTTCATGCCCTCGATCGAGGAGGCCCAGGCGATCTCGGGCGTGTCCGACAATCGCGGCGCGGGCCGCTTCTTTCTGGATCGCGGTGTGAGGCACTGCGTCTTCACGCTGGGCGGGGAGGGGGTCTCGTTCATGGCGGCCTCCGGCGAGGCGGTGACGCGCCCGGCCTTCGCGATCGATGTCGTGGATACGACCGGTTGCGGAGACGCGTTCGATGCCGGCTTCATCGCCGCGCTGCACCACCGGATGGACCTGGCCACCGCGCTCGACTTCGCCCAGGCCTCCGCCGCCCTGGTGGCGACGGGCCTCGGCTCGGACGCCGGAATCCGCTCTTTTGCGGAGACGCTTGCCTTCATGAACGAGACGCCCCGGCACGCAGTCAACTGATGCTGTGAAGTGAAGGTGCGGAGGAGCGGGGAACGGCTCGTTTGGCGAGCCGCCCAGCCCTTTCGCGGAGGGAGGATGCTCGACACCATTAGCAATGGCGAGCGGCTGAAGCGTTGACGCGAACAACACCACCGGCAGGCGGTGCGCCAAGCCACGAGACCTTGCAGTGAGGAGGGCGCCTGAAATCCGTCGATCCATGATGGGGCGCTCGTCGGGACCCGAACGATCGGACCCGTCAGCCGCAGCGCGCCACCAAGATCAGTGCCGCCAGCCCCAGCCTTCCGCGAGATCCAGGCAGGCGCGCCAGGATTCAACGCCGCCCGTCGTGCCGACATCGCGCAGCGATGCGGCGGCGCAGGCGTGCGCGAGGCGAAGGGACTCGGACACCGGCCAGCTCTCGTGCAAGCCGTAGACGAAGCCGGCGGCAAAGGCGTCGCCCGCGCCGTTGGCGCCCATCACCGCGCCCTGCGGCACGCTGACGGAGGGCCGGTGCGTCACCGTTCCGTCCCGCTCGAAGGCGAGGGCGCCGAGCGGAAAATGGATGGCGAGCACCTGCATGGACCCTTGTTCCATCACGCGCGCCCCGGCCCGCTGGCAGGCCTCCACATCCGTCGCCCCATTGCACGTCGTCGCCGTGCCGGTGATCGCGCCGACCTCGAAATCGTTGATGACGAGGAGGTCGAGCGCCCCGAGGCAGGGCTCCACGATGGTGCGCAGGCGCGCGGGCGCGATCTGCAGAAGCTCCAGATTGGTCTGGAGCCCGGCGCGGCGCGCCGCTTTCAGGACATGCAGCCAGCCGTTGGCCTCGCCGCCCCAGGGTCCGTCCATCTTCTCGTGAATGCCGGGCAGGCCGAGATGCAGGATGCGCGCGGCGGAGCCGGCGAAGTCGAAATGCTCTGGCGAGAGCAGCGCGCTCGTGCCCTGGTGGAAGAGATGCGTGCGCCGCCCGCTGGAGCGCACGCTGTAGGCGTCGGTGAAGTTGGTGCGCCCGCCCGGCACGACATGGAGGCCGGCGACGCCGATGCCCGCCGCCTCGGCCTGCGCCCGAAGGACGGCGCCGTCCGCGTCGTCCCCCACCACGCCGATCGTGTCCACCGGCATGGCGGGGTCGAGCCGGCGGATGTCGATCCCGAAATTGCAGGCCGAGCCGCCGCCTTCCACGCCCTCGGACAGGATCTCGACGACCATGTCCTCCTCCGGCCAGCGCTCCACCAGCTTGTTGTGGTCCGCGCACCAGGTTCCGGCCGTCAGGAACCCCCGTCTTGCCGTCTCCATTCCGCCTCAGGCTCCCATCTTGAGCGAGGGGTCGGTGATCTCGAGGTCCTCTTCCAGAGACTTCTTGGAGCGGATGCCCTTCTTGCCGAGGATGTCGTGATAGCGCTTCGTCGCCTCCTCGGACGAGACGTCCTCCTCGATCACCAGGCGCATGTGCCGGACGATCTCCTCGCAATCCTCCGCGAAGAAGATCTTGCGGCCGAAGAGCGCGACGCGCGCGCCGTATTTCTCGGCCTGCTTCACCATCTCCAGCGTGTCGCGCGTCGTGGACGAGGCCCCGCCCAGAATACCGACGATGAGATGGCCGGGATCGTAGGAGGCGAGCTCCTCCGTGGCGCGCGGCCCGTTGTAGACGACCTTCAGGAATTCCGGCCGATCCAGCGAGGACACGCCGGCGAGGCACCTTGCGATCGCGTCGTTGTTGTAGGTGGCGAAGTCCGAGCCCGCCGTCTTCACCTCGAACTGCGGATTGAAGACTTCGAGGAAGTGCCGCACGCCCGCCGCCGTCGCCTCGTCGCGAAACTCGGCATAGGCGTCCAGCGAGCGCCGGTCCTGGTCGAGATCGTTGAAGAAGGTGAGGGCGTAGAGGCCGAGATCGGACACCGGCTTCACCCGGTCGAGCCGCGCGGTGCGGAAGGGCACGGTCGGCAGGTGCTTGTAGTTGGCGCCGCGCCAATGCCAGATGTCGCTGCCGTCGTTGAGCCGCACGGCCGGGGTCACGTCCGATCCGTCGTAGACGCCCTTCTTCGTCAGCACCTCGGCCGAGGAGAGCGAGGTCAGCATGATGTCGATGAGGCCGGAGGCCACCATGCGCTCCATGCCGTCGCGGTAGACCTGAAGCGGGCGCATGCGCCCGGTCGGCTTGCCGTCCGCGCCGAAGTCCGGCCCGGCCGTGCCGGTGCCCAGCGCCATGTCGCCGTCCTTGGCGTCGGCGATGATGAAGTCCTTCGGGGAATACTGGCCCGAGCGGATGCGGGCGAGCTTGTGGTCCATGCGCTTGGCGGCGAACATTGCGTGCCTTTCTGATCGAGAAGGGGAAGCCGGCCGTCAGGCGGCGAGGGCTTCCGGGGGAGGAACCGCCGCGCCCGTCATGAAGGCGACGACGTCGGACATGGTGAAGTCGCGCGGCCGGATCACCGCGAGCCGGCGACCGAGCCGGTGGATGTGGATGCGATCCGCCACCTCGAAAATGTGCGGCATGTTGTGGGACACGAGAACCACCGGCAGGCCGCGCCGCTTCACGTCGAGGATGAGGTCGAGAACGCGCCGGCTTTCCTTGACGCCGAGCGCGGCGGTCGGCTCGTCCATGATCACGACGCGCCCGCCGAAGGCGCAGGCCCGTGCCACGGCGACGC
The DNA here is from genome assembly GCF_001463785.1 of Aureimonas sp. AU40. Classification (NCBI taxonomy): domain Bacteria; kingdom Pseudomonadati; phylum Pseudomonadota; class Alphaproteobacteria; order Hyphomicrobiales; family Aurantimonadaceae; genus Aureimonas; species Aureimonas sp. AU40. The sequence continues at coordinate 127,070 of NZ_BBWL01000054.1, read as the reverse complement.
CCTGCCGCTGGCCGCCCGACAGGGTCTCCACCTTCTGGTGGATGTCCTGAACCGTGGTGAGGCCGAGCCCGGCGAGCTGGCGCCGCGCTTCCGCTTCCATATGGGCGAGATCGAGATGGCCGAAGAGCCGTCCTGCCAGACCCTTCTGACGAACCTCGCGGCCGAGAAACAGGTTCTCTGCGATCGACAGGGCGGGGGAGAGGGCAAGGTTCTGGAACACGCTTTCGATGCCCGCGCGCCGCGCGTCCATCGGCGTGCGGAAGGACACGGGCTCGCCGTCGATCAGGATGCGCCCGGTGTCCGGCCGCACAGCGCCGGCCAGCGCCCGGATCATGGTGGATTTGCCGGCGCCGTTGTCGCCGATCACCGCCAGGATCTCGTCCCGCTTCAGGTCGAAATCCACCCCGTCCATGGCGACCACGCGGCCATAGCGCTTGCGAAGCCCCTCGGCCTGGAGAACGAAGGCGCTCATGCCGACACCCGCCGGATCCACTGGTCGAGGCCGACCGCGACGATGATGAGAAGGCCGACCGTGAATTCCTGCCAGAGCGCGTCGAGCCCGGCGAGCGCCAGCCCGTTGCGGAAGACGCCGACGATCAGGGCCCCGACCAGGGTTCCGACGATCGAGCCGCGCCCGCCGAAGAGCGAGGTTCCGCCGATCACCACGGCGGTGATGGAGTCGAGATTGGCCGAGCCGCCCGAGGTCGGGCTGATGGCCCCGATGCGCCCGATCAGCACCCAGGCGGCGATGGCGCAGATGAGGCCCGACAGGGCGTAGACGGACAGAAGCGTGCGCTTGGCGTCGATGCCGGAGAGCCTTGCCGCCTCCGCGTCGTCGCCCACGGCATAGACATGGCGGCCGAAGGCGGTGCGGTTCAGCATGTACCAGACGGCCGCCGCGACCAGGAGCATGACCAGCGTTCCGGCGGTGAAGCGCGCCCCGCCGAGCGAGGTCGCCGCGCCCATCCATTGCAGGAGCGGCGCCTCGGCGGCCACGACCTGCGAGCGGATGGTCTGGCTGCCGGAATAATAGAGGAACAGGGCGCCGAAGACGCTCCACGTGCCGAGCGTGACGATGAAGGGCGGCAGTCTGAGATAGGTGACGAGCACGCCGTTGATCGCGCCGCAGCCGAGGCCCACCAGCAGCGCCGCCGCAAAGGCCGCCTCCTGCGGCAGGCCGGCCGAGACGGCGAGATGCCCCATGACGATGGTGCACAGGATCATGATCGCGCCGACCGACAGGTCGATGCCGGCGGTGAGGATCACCAGCGTCTGCGCCACGCCCAGAACCGCGATGATCGTCACCTGCTGGAGGATCAGCGAGAGGTTGAAGGGCTGGAAGAAGCGCGCGCCGACGATGAGGCTGAACACCGCGAGGCCCAGGGCCAGAACCACGAAGGGCACGATCGTGGGGTAGCGGTGGAGGAGATGCTGCAGCCGGCGGAGCGGCGAGCGCCGCCCCTCCTCGAACTGCGCGAACCCGTCGCCGGAGGCGCCGGCGACGGAAGAACCCTCGGAAGCGGTCATCGCTGGGGTCTCCTGGAACGGGGGAAAGGAGCCGGGCGGCCGTCGAGGGGGCCGCCCGGCCGCCGGTCTGCGCCTTGGTCGCTGGGAGCCGGGCAAGGCGCGCCGGCAGGGCGAAGGCGGCGGGATGCTGATGGACGTGCGATATCCGATGGATCGCGCGGGAGCGGGGACGCCGGACGGCTCAGCTCGGGGTCAGCGTTCGCGGCCCCGACGGGGCGCCCCGGTCAGCCCGCCAAGCTCGGGCTTCCTGGCCGCACGCCCCGGTCCGATGGTCGGTCTAGGCGCCGGGCGCTCCTTGGCGGGAGCGCGGCGCCCGGCCCGCTCAGGCCGATCTCAGCCCCAGCACTTCTTCAGCGCTTCGGCGGAGGTGATGGACTCGATCCCCGACACCGGCTTGTCGGTGACGAGCGTCACGCCCGTGTTGAAGAAGTCGAGACCCGGCGTCGGCTCGGGCTTCTTGCCGTTCTTCTTGAACTCGACGATCGCCTCGACGCCCTTGGAGGCCATGAGGAGCGGGTACTGCATGGAGGTGGCGCCGATCACGCCGGCCTTCACGTTCTCGACGCCGGGGCAGCCGCCGTCCACGGAGGTGATGAGAACGCCGCTTTCCTTGCCGGCCGCCTTCAGCGCCTCGTAGGCGCCCGCCGCCGTCGGCTCGTTGATCGTGTAGACGACCGAGAGGTCGGGCTCCTTCTGGAGCAGGGTTTCCATGCCCGTGCGCCCGCCCTCTTCCGAACCGTTGCCCCAGAAATGGCCGACGATGCGCTTGTCGTCCTCGTCGAGATAGCGGCTGGGGTCCTTCACGTCGATGCCGAAGCCCTTCATGAAGCCCTGGTCGCGCGCGACGTCCACGGTCGGCTGGCTTTCGATCGCGTCGAGAAAGGCGACCTTGGCTGTGCTTGGGTCCTTGACCGTCTTGGCGGCCCATTGGCCGATCAGCTCGCCCGCCTTCACGTTGTCGGTGGCGAAGGTCGCGTCGGCGGCGTTGGCGGGGTCGAGCGGTGTGTCGAGCGCGATCACCAGGATGCCGGCTTGGCGCGCCTGTTCCACCACGGGCGTGATCGCCTTGGTGTCGCTGGCGGCGAGCAGGATGCCGCTGACGCCCGACGAAATGAGGTTCTCGATCGCGGTGACCTGCGTGTCGTTGTCGCCGTCGAACTTTCCGGCGAAGCTCTGCAGCTCGACGCCGAGTTCCTTTGCCTTGGCCTCCGCGCCTTCCTTCATCTTGGCGAAGAACGGGTTGGCGTCGGTCTTGGTGACGATGCCGATCTTGATCGGGTCCGCCGCGCTGGCGCTTGCTGTCAGGCCGAGCCCGATCAGCGCCGCGCCGGCCAGAAGCGCGCCCAGGCGGCGCGTGGAGAATGCGTTGGAAGAATGCGCGTTCGAAGAGTGCACCGAGTTTCCCTCCCAGGAAGCGGAGGCCGCACGAGGCCGCGGGGCCGGATGCGACGCCCTGACCTGCCCTTGTCCGGCGGGCAGACTGCCGACTGCTCATAGTGCGGGATCGCCCGCCGCTCGCGGGCGCCGCTGTCTCGTTTCCCCGGCGGCGATGGATCTCGCCGCTCATGGCCGGGCCGTTCTGGAAGGCCGGGCTCGTTGTGCCGGCGTTGGTTCGCCGGCTGGTATGACGAGATCGTAGGGCCGTGCGGCCCGATCTGGCAAGCGCCTTTTGTCTAAAAAAAGACAAAAGCATGGTGCGGCGCACGCGGGCTGGTGGAACGCAGGCGAGCCGTGCCTATTTCTCCGGTTCGGCGGAATGGTTCGCCGGCCCCGTCTCGTGAGTCGATCCCTGAGCCTTGCCCTTCCCCCAGCCGAGCCTGCCCTTTCCGCGCTGACGGCGGCGGCGTCCGTGCTCGCGCAGATCGCAACTTCCGGCGAGGGCGTGTCGCGCGCGGCGCTGGGGCAGGCGACCAACCTGTCGCGCATGACGCTGGCGCAGCGGCTTCTGGCGCTCCAGACCGCCGGCCTCGTGCGCGAGGGGGACAGCGCGGTGCCGAGCGGCGGACGGCCGACGCGGCTTCTGGCGCTCGACCCCACTGGTGCCGTGCTGCTGACGGCGGACATGGGCGAAACGCATATGCGCCTCGCCGTTACCGACCTTTCGCCGACTGTGCTGCGGCAGGAACTCGTGCCCTTTCGCATCGCGGACGGGCCGGAAGCCGCGATGGAGCGGCTGGCCATGGGTTTCGGGCGGCTCCTGTCGGATCTCGGCGGGCGCCGCTTCGTGGCCGCGCTCGGGCTCAGCCTGCCGGCGCCGGTGGACCATCGGCTCGGCCGCGTTTACGGCCCCTCGATCCTTGAGGGATGGGACGATTTTCCCTTGGGGGACTGGCTCCGCGCACGTTATGGCGCGCCCGTGGCGGTGGAGAACGACGTCAATCTCATGGCGATCTTCGAGCATCGCCGCCTGGCGCCGCGCCCGGACGATTTCCTGTTCGTGAAGATGGGGACCGGCATCGGCTCGGGCATCGTCGCCAACGGGCGGCTGCAGCGCGGGGCGCGGGGCGCCTCGGGCGATATCGGCCATATGCAGTTTCTGGAGCCGGGCGCGCCGCTCTGCCGCTGCGGCAAGCGCGGCTGCTTCGAGGCGCGGGCGGCGGGCTGGGCCTTGGCGCGCGACCTGTCAAACCAGGGCCTGCCGGCGCGCAACGCGCGCGACGTGATCGCCCAGTTCGAGGCCGGCCAGCCGGAGGCGCAGGCGCTGATCCTGGCCGCCGGGCGGGCGGCGGGCGAGGCGCTCGGCCATGCCGTGGCGTTGCTCAACCCGGAGCGGATCGTGATCGGGGGCACGCTCGCCCATGCCGGCGAGGCGCTGGTCGCGCCCATTCGCGAGGTGCTGCGCCTGCGCTGCCTGCCCTTGGCGACGTCCGACCTCGCCGTCTCGGCCGCCCCGCCGGTGGACGAGGCCTGCCTGATCGGCGCCGCCCATTGCGCGCGCGAACTCGCCTTCGGCCCGGAGGGCACGGAGGCGTTTCTCCTGCGCTACCGATCCTGGCTGGAAGCGGCCTGAAGGTTGGCCGCTTTCCAGCCGGTCCGCCGGCGGCGGCGCGATGCCGGCAGGCGTGTCCCTGGGCTCAGCCTTCGAGGAACAGCGTCTCCAGCGAGGGGTAGAGTTCCGGCGAGGCGGCGATCAGCACGTTGCCGTTGCACAGCCCGTCCCCGGCCAGAAAGTCGCTCGAGCGCCCGCCGGCGGCCTCGATCACCGCCAGCGCGCCGAGGCAGTCCCAGGCGTTGATATGCGGCTCGACATAGCCGACCAGCCGACCCGCCGCGAGATAGGCCAACGACAAAGCGCCCGACCCGTCGCGGTAGAACATGCCGCCGGCCTTCAGCAGCCGCTCGAAGGCGGGAAGAAAGCGCTCCGGCGGCAGGCGGGTGGAATAGCCGGCGGCCACCAGCCCTTCCTTGACGGACGCCGCGCTCTTCACCCGGATCGGGCGCCCGTTGAGCGTCGCCGGGTGCCCGTCGCCGCCGGTGAATAGCTCTTCGCGCGCCGGCGCGTAGACGAAGCCCATGCGGTTTCGTCCGCCTTGCACGAAGGCGATCGAGACGCACCAGCTCGACATGCCGCTGACGAAGGGCTGCGTGCCGTCGATGGGATCGACCACCCAGATGCCCTGTTCGCCGCCGAACTCGGTGCGCCCGGTTTCCTCGCCGAGAAACGCGTCCTCCGGAAAGGCCTGCGCGATACGCTCGCGGATCATGGTCTCGACGTCGAGATCGGCCTCGCTCGCCATGTCCTGCAGGCCCTTGGAGCGCACGGTCAGGCTGTCGAGCCGGCGGAAATAGGTCAGCGCGAGCGCGCCGGCCTCGCGCACCAGCGCTTCGGCGAAGCGGAAACGCGCGTCGAGTTCGGAAGGCGTCATGGGAGATCCAAGTCCGTTTGCGGGAGGAGGGAGGGGAAGGCTCAGCCGTCCTTCCAGAGCCAGGCGGCGCCGCGCACGCCGCTGGAATCGCCGTGCCGCGACTTCACGATCGGCGTGTGGAAGACGGTGGAGAACGTGTAGCGCGCGATCAGCGGGGAGAGATCGTCGTAGAGTTCGGGCACGTTGGACATGCCCCCGCCCATCACGAAGATGTCGGGGTCGAGCGCGTTGACCACGACCGACAGCCCGCGCGCCACCCGGTCGACATAGCGGCTCCAGAGAAGGCCCGCGAGCCTGTCGCCGCCGCGCTTCATCTCCATGATCTCGGCGGCTTTGCGCTCCGTGCCGGTGTGAAGGGCGAACTCCGCCTCGAAGGCGCGGCCCGAGACCCAGGTTTCCATGCAGCCATGCTTACCGCAATAGCAGGGACGGCCCGTCAACTCCGACTGGTTGGGAAAGGGCAGCGGATTGTGACCCCACTCGCCGCCCGAATTGTTGGGCCCGTGATGGGCGCGACCGCCCACGGCGATGCCCGCCCCGGCGCCGCTGCCGAGGATCACCGCGAAGACGACATTGTGCCCCGCGCCGGCCCCGTCCACCGCTTCCGACGCGGCGAGACAGTCGGCGTCGTTCTCTACACGCACCTCGCGCCCCAGCCGCTCCACGAGATCGGTTTCCACCGGGCGCCCGAGAAGCCAAGTGGAACTCGCGCCCTTGCCGAGGCGGGACTTGGGTTCCAGCGAGCCGGGAATGCCGATGCCGATCGTGCCCCGGCGCCCGGTCTTGCCCTCCATGTCCGCGATGATGGAGCCGATCATGTCGATGCAGCCGAAATAGTCGTGGCGCGGGGTGTCGCGCCGCTCGCGCGCCAGTTCCGTTCCGTCCGGCAGAAGGGCGATGCCCTCGATCTTGGTGCCGCCCCAGTCGATGCCGATCAGCATGCGCGTGTCCTGCCTCCCCCTTGCCTTGCCGGGCCTCACTCAGTGCAGCGCCCCTCCCAAGGCGCAGCGCGAAACCCGATTCGCCGACGCGAGCCTATGCGAGCCGCCGCGCCGGGGAAAGCGTGGCGTCTGTCTGTTTGCGCGCTTGGAGTGGGTGCAAGTCCTTCTCGCGGGAGATCGCGTCGCCCTACGGAAAACCGGTCGCGCGCCGGCCGCGCGGATGCTTAGATGCGGGCAACCGATGCCGGGAGGAAAGCGCATCGGCGCGCGCCGGCCGCTCCATGGGGGCGGGGCCGCAGCTTGCCTGGGAGGAAGAATGACCACGATCGGCCTCGGCGTTGTCGGCTGCGGCAACATCGCCATGACCTATATGCGCAACGCCAAGCTCTTCGGCGGCGTCGAGCTGCGGGGCTGCGCGGACCTGTCGGCCGACATGGCCGCGACGCGCGCCCGCGAATACGGCGTTCGCGCCATGACCCTGGACGAGCTTTACGCCGCGCCCGAGATCGACATCGTTCTTAACCTGACGATCCCCGCCGCGCATTTCGACGTGACCATGTCGGCGCTTTCGGCGGGCAAGCATGTCTTCACCGAGAAGCCGCTCGGCGTCACGGCCCAAGAGGGGCGGCGCATCGTGGCGGAGGCGCGCGGGCGCGGCCTGAAGCTCGGCTCGGCGCCCGACACGTTTCTGGGCGCGGCTGGGCGGCGCGCGCGGCGGCTCATGGACGAGGGGGCGATCGGCAAGCCCGTGGCCGGCACGGCCTTCATGTTCGGCCGGGGCATGGAGCACTGGCACCCCAATCCGCAATTCTACTACCAGCCCGGCGCCGGGCCGATGCTCGACATGGGTCCCTATTACCTCACCATGCTGGTGAACCTTCTCGGGCCTGTGCGCCGGGTGATGGCGCTGACCTCGATGGGAGAGGCCGAGCGCCTGATTACAGCCGAGGGGCCGTTCCAGAACACGCGCTTTGCCGTCGGCACGCCGACGACAGTGCTGACGCTCCTGGAGTTTTCGTCGGGCGCGCAGGTCACCTTCGGCACGTCCTGGGACGTGTTTCGCCATTCCAACCACCCGATCGAGCTGCACGGGACGCAGGGCTCGCTCCGCCTGCCGGACCCCGACACGTTCGGCGGCACGGTGTCGCTTTCGGAGCGCGGGGCCGCGTGGCGCGACTTCCCGAGCGAGGGCGAACTCTACGGCGCCATCAACTGGCCCTTCGCGGCGCCGGAACGGGCGAACTACCGGATGCTCGGCGTCTGCGACCTCGCTCGCTCCATCGCGACGGGGCAGGCGCCGCGCGCGTCCGGCGATCTGGCGCTCCATGTTCTCGAAGTGATGGAAGCGGCGCTCCGATCCGGCGAGACGGGCGAGGCCGTGCACATCGAGGGAACGGTCGCGCAGCCCGCGCCGCTCGGCGAGGCCGAGGCGCGCTCGCTGCTGGCGCCCGAGGCCGAAGCCGCATGAGCGCGCTCGATCCCGGCGCGGCCCGCGTTCTGGACTTGGGGCGCGAGGCCGGCGGCAAGCCCTTCGAGGAGGGGACGGCCACCGAGGCGCGCGTGGCCTACCGCCAGTCCTATCTCGCCCTGCAGGGCGAGAAGGAGCCCGTGGACGCGGTGGAGGAGCGCGTGATCGAGGGGCCGCGCGGGCCGATCCCGGCTCGGCTTTATCGCGGCGCGGGTGCGCCGACGACGGGCGCGCCGGGGCTTCTTTATTGTCATGGCGGCGGCTGGGTGATCGGCGATCTCGACTCGCATGACGAAATCTGCCGCTGGTTCGCCAACCGTATCGGCGGCGTCGTCCTCTGCCCGGACTATCGCCTCGCGCCCGAACATCCCTTTCCGGCCGGGCTGGAAGATGCGGCGGCGGCTTTGCGATTTTTGGGTGCGTCTGCCGAGGCGCTGGGTCTCGACCCCGCGCGCCTTGCCGTCGCGGGAGACAGCGCTGGCGGAAATCTCGCCGCCGTGCTGGCGCTGATGAGCGGCCGGGACGGGCTGCCGACGCTTGCCGCGCAGCTTCTGATCTATCCCAACACCGACGCGCGGCAAGGATCGGCCAGCATGCGGCGCTACGGCGAGGGTTTCGGCCTCACCGCCCGCACCATGGCGTGGTTTCGCGATCAGTATGTCGGCGGCGAAGCCCATCTTGCCTCGGACTGGCGCGTGTCGCCGCTCCTGGCGCCCGACCTTGCGGGCGCCCCGCCGGCCTTCGTGGCGCTGGCGGGGCTCGACATTCTGTTGGACGAGGGCGCGGCCTATGCCGAGCGGCTGCGCGAGGCCGGCGTGCCGCTGCGCGTCGCGCACTGGCCGGACCAGATCCACGGCTTCGTCTCCGCCGGGCGCTTCATTCCGCAGGCCCGCGAGGCGGTGGACCAGGCGGTGGCCGCCTGGCGCGAGTTCGAGACGCGCTGACGGCGCGCGTCAGGCCAGGGGGTGGCGCGCGAGATGGGGCAGCGCCGCCTCCGATCCGTCGAAGACATGGCAGGCCGCGGCGTCGATCGACAGCCGCACGGCGGCGTGGGCCGGGGTCGGGTTGTTGCCGTCGAGCTGCACGACGGCCGTGCCGCCGTCCGTCAGATCGACATGCAGCACGGTCATGTTGCCGAGCCGCTCGGCCACCAGCGTCGTGCCGCTCAACTCGCCCTCCGTGGAGAGATGCAGATGCTCGGGCCGCACGCCGAGCGTCACCGCCTCGCCGACCGTCACCCCCCGCCCGTCCACCGGCACCAGAAGCTCGGCGCCCGACGCGAGGCGAAGGCGCAGCCCGTTTCCGGCCACCGCCGCGACGCGGGCGGGCATCGTGTTCATCTTGGGCGAGCCGATGAAGCCGGCGACGAAGAGGTTGCGCGGATGGTGATAGAGGTCGAGCGGCGTGCCGACCTGCTCGATCCGCCCGGCGCTGAGGACGACGATCTTATCGGCCATGGTCATGGCCTCGGTCTGGTCGTGCGTGACATAGATCATCGTGGCGTCGAGCCGCTCGTGCAGGCGCATGAGTTCCAGCCGCATCTGGACGCGCAGCGCCGCGTCGAGATTGGACAGGGGCTCGTCGAACAGGAAGATCTTCGGGCTCCGCACGATGGCGCGGCCGATCGCGACGCGCTGGCGCTGGCCGCCCGAAAGCTCGCGCGGGCGCCGCTCCAGAAGCGGCCCGAGCTGCAGCACCTCGCCGGCCATGCGCACCTTTTCCTCCCGCTCGGCGCGGCCGAGCCCGGCGAGCTTGAGCGCGAAACCCATATTCTCCGCCACGGTCATGTGCGGATAAAGCGCGTAGGACTGGAACACCATGGCCAGGCCCCGGTCGGAGGGACCGATCTCGTTCATGCGCTGACCGTCGATGCGGATTTCGCCGCCGCTGATCTTTTCCAACCCCGCGATCATGCGCAGCAGCGTGGACTTGCCGCAGCCGGACGGGCCGACGAAGACCACGAATTCGCGGTCCTCCACGTCGAGATCGACGCCCTTGATGGCCTCGAAGGCGCCATATCGCTTGCGAACGTCCTGAAGGTGCAGCGTCGCCATTCGTCCGGCCTCCCGATTTCAGGTTTCAGGCGCCGTAGCGGCGCATCGTCTCGCGATTGGCGGCGACCGCCGCTTCGGGCGCGGCGCCGGCCTCCTCCGACTCCTCCTCCAGCACCAGCCAGCCGCTGAAGCGCGGCGCCCCGCGCACCGCCTCGATCACTGCCGGCGTGTCGCAGACGCCCTTGCCGAGCATCGCCCACTCTCCGGCTCCGTCTACGTCCTTGAGGTGGACGTAGCGGATGCGGTCGCGATGGGCGCGCAGCGTATCCAAGAGATCGTCGTGGCCGCGCAGGATATGGCCGGTGTCGGGCACCCAGCCGACCCGCTCGGGGTCGAGAAGCGAGAAGATCGTGTCGTAGTCCGCCCGGTCGAACAGAAGCGTGTTGTGGTGCGAGCTCGGATGCACCGCGACCTCGACGCCCGCACCCCGCCCGAGCTCGGCCGCGCGGTTGTAGACCTCGGCGGCGACGCGGAACTTCTCCTCGCGCGGCCCGTCGCTCATGATCGTCGCCGACCCCATGGAGAGAACCGCGCCGGGGAAGCGGGCGGTGAAATCGAGCCAGCGGCGCGCCGCTTCCAGATCGCTCTCCACCTCGTTCAGCTCGGTGAAGCCGCTGGGCGAGCCGATGGCGAAGGCGACGAGGGCGAGCCCGAGATCGTCCAGCGCGCGGGCGAACTCGTCGGGTTTGCCGGCATAGAAGCCGATCATCTTGTCGGTGATCTCGATGCCGGCATAGCCGGCGCCGGCCACCGCGCGCAGAAGATCGTCCGGCCCGCCTCGGAAGCCTTCGCCCAGCATTTCCCAGGTGAAGGTCTGGCAGCCCAGCTTGATGGATCGATCCGGCATGATGCTCATTTCTTGGTGCTCATTCCTTGACGCCGCCTTGGGTCAGGCCTTCGATGATGTGGCGCTGGAAGACCAGCACGAGGAGGATGAGGGGCACCGTGACGACGACGGACGCGGCCGCGATGTCGCCCCAGGGCACGTAATAAAGGTTGGTGAAGTTCGCGATGCCGACCGGGATGGTCTGGTGCTCGATCGTGGAGGTGAAGGCGAGCGCGAACATGAACTCGTTCCACGCCGCGATGAAGGCGAGAAGCCCGGTGGTCACGAGGCTGGGAAGCGACATGGGCAGGACGATACGGAACAGAAGACCCAGCGTCGACACGCCGTCCATGCGCGCGGCCTCGTCGATCTCGCGCGGCAGCGTTTCGAAATAGCCGAACAGAACCCAGGTCACGAGCGGCAGGCCGAGCGCGACATAGGTGATGACGAGCCCGGTGAACGTATCGAGAAGGCCGAACTCGGAGGCCACGAGATAGAGCGGGCCGACCAGCGCGATCTGCGGAAACATCGAGATCGAAAGCACGAGCCCGAGCACGCCGAAGCGGTTCTTGATGTCGAGCCGCGACAGGGCGAAGGCCGCGAGCGCGCCGATCAGGAGGCAGACGAGGGTGGTCAGGCTCGCCACGATCAGCGAGTTCACGACATAGTCCTGAAACTGCTTCTCCACGAAGATGTTGCGATAGTGCTCCAACGTGGCGGGCGAGGGCAGGAAACGCGGCGTGTCCGCCGTCAGCTCGCGGTCGAGCTGGAACGAGGTCGAGAGCTGCCATAGAAACGGGCCGCCCGACCAGAGAAGAATGAGCGCGCCGCCGAGATAGAGCACGAGGCTCTGGACGAGGGGCCGATCCTCGTTCATCCCGCCCTCCGCATCTGGCGCATCACGAACAGGCCGAAGCCGACCGCGATGATGGCTTCCGTCACGAACATGGCGGTGGAGATCGCCGAACCGTATCCGAACTGAAGCGTGGAAAAGAAGATCTTGTAGGACAGGGTGGAGAGGGTCTCGGTAGAATCCGCCGGGCCGCCGCCGGTCAGGACATAGACGAGATCGAACACGCGAAACGCGTCCAGCGCGCGGAACAGGCCGGCGATCAGGAGCGTCGGCAGAAGCAGCGGCAGGCGCACGTACCAGAAGATCGCGAAGGCCTTGCCCCCGTCCATGCGCGCGGCCTCCACCAGCGAGGCGGGAATGGTGTGAAGGCCCGCCAGAAGCAGCAGCGCCATGAAGGGCGTCGTCTTCCAGATATCGGCGAAGATGATCGTGCTCAGCGCGTTGTCGACCGAGCCATACCAATTGACGTTGGCGTCGATCAGCCCGACCTGGAGAAGAAGATAGTTCACCAGCCCGTGCTGCCCGTCGAAGAGCCAGCCGAACATCTTGGAGGTGACGACGGTCGGCATGGCCCAGGGCACCAGCATGGCCGCACGCACCACGGCGCACCCGCTGAAGGGCTCGTAGAGCAGAAGCGCCATGGCGAGGCCGATCAGCGTCTCGGCCAGCGTCGAGACGAGGGTGAAGATCAGCGTGTGCCGCCAGGCGTTCCAGAAGGTCGGGTCGTCCCAGAGAAGGGCGTAGTTCGCCAGCCCCACGAAGTCGTGCTCCTGCGTCACGAGCGAGGTGTTGGTGAGCGACAGCCAGAGCCCGTTGACGATGGGATAAACCGAGACCGCCCCCAGCGAGACGAAGGCCGGCACGAGCAGGAGCCAGGGCGGCAGCGCGCGGCGCGGAAAGAGCCCAGCCCCCTTTCGGGCGCTGGACAGGCCGACCGGAGCGGCGAGCACGGAGGGCATCAGGCGACGATTTTGTCGATGCGGCTGGCGGCGGCGTCGAGCTCCTTCTTCACCTCGCCGCTGACGAGGGCGCGCGACACGGCGGACTGGATGGCGAGCGTGACCTGCGCGTATTTCGGCGTCACCGGCCGGGGCGTCGCGCCGGTGAACACGGTCTCCAGCTGCTGCATGAAGGGCTGCTCCTGGCCGAGCTTCTGCTCCTTGAAGACGGCGGGGCGCGTCGGCGCGAGGCCGAGCTGCAGCGCGAACCAGAGCTGGGTTTCGGGCGAGGACATCCAGCGCACGAACTCCACCGCCGCCTCGCGGTGCTTGGTGTTGGCGTTGACGCCGTACTGGTAGCCGCCGAGGCACGCCGCGCTCTTGCCGCCGGCAAAATGCGGCAGCGGCGCGACGCCCACCTTGTCCACCACGGAGGAACCGCTCGGGTCCTGCGCGATGGCGTAGACATAGGACCAGTTGCGCAGGAAGGCCGCCTTGCCACCGGTAAAGGGCAGGCGCGAGGGCTCCTCGTCCCAGGACAGGACGTCGCTCGGCGAAATCTTGCTCTTGTTGATCGTGTCGTAGAGAAACTGCACGGCCTCGATCGCCTTGTCGGAGCCGATCGCGGCGGACTTGCCGTCCGAGGCGAGGATCGCGCCGCCGTTCGTGGCGATGGCCTCCACCGCGTCGCAGACCAGGACCTCGGCCTGCTTGCCCTGCCAGAGATAGCCGAAATCGACCTTCTTGCTCTTCTGCATCTCGCTGGCGATCGCCGTCAGCTCGTCCCAGGTCTGCGGCGCCTTGGCGCCCGCCGCCTCCAAGAGATCCTTGCGGTAGAAGAGCATGCCGCCGTCCACGATCCAGGGCAGCGCGGTCAGCTTGCCCCCATAGGTGCAGGCGTCGATCAGGCCGGGGAAATACTGCTGCCGGTCGGCGGCGGGCACGTATTCGTCGAGCGGCAAGGCCCATCCGGCGCCGGCGAACTCGGCGATCCAGATGACGTCCTGCGTGAACACGTCGGGCGTGCCGGAGCGGCGGGCCAGCTGCTGCACCAGCGCCTGATGCACCTCGGTTGAGGAGCTGGGCGGCGGCAGTTCGAGGAACTTGACGAGGATCTTGGACTGGGACTGGTTGAACATGTCGACCGCCTGCCCGATCGACTGCTTGCCGTAGAATTTGGCGCTGGCGAAGGTGATCTCGGTGCGCGAATGGGCGCTGGCGCGTGAGGAGGCCGAGGCGAGGAGCCCGCCACCGGCGAGCGCGCCGCCCGCGACTGAAAGGGCGAGGAGGCCGGTGCCCTGGAGAAAGCGGCGCCGGCTCGGCGCAAGACCCTGTGCGGGTTCGCTCGGCGCGGAAGCGGGCGCGGCCTCCGGCGTGTGGGCGCGAGGCGTCGGTCCGACGGCGGCATCGGTGTCGAGTTTGGCCATGGTTCCCTCCGTGAGGCTCCGCGATGCATCGCCGCGGATGTCCGTCAGGGGAAAGCAAACGCCGACTCGCCCTTGGCGTCAAGCAGAATCACGCAATAAAATGCACATGCATTGCAGCATTCTTCGTGCGTTGCGGCATCGATCGATCAGACGGGGGTGACGACGCTGACGTCCGCGCTCCGCAGCGCCTCCGCCAAGGCATCGTCAGGGGCGCGGTCGGTGACGAGAATGTCGATCGCCGACAGGGGCGCGATGGTCGCGAAGGCGTATTGGCCGAATTTCGAGGCGTCCGCGACGACGATGGTGCGCCGGGCAAGGGCCATCATGTCCGCGATCATCGAGGCTTCCGCGAGATCGCTGGTCAGGATGCCGTTGTCGGCATGGATGGCGCGCACGCCGATGATCGCCGTGTCGATGTTGATGCGCTCCGAATTGGCGAACAGGAGTGGGCCGACCGACACGCGGGTGAGCGCGCGGTACTCCCCGCCGAGCACGTGAAGCGCGGCGAAGTGCCCCGGCGCCAAGCTGCCGGGCAGGGCGAGATTGTTGGTGAAGACCACGGTCTGAGCATGATCCGCCAGCGCCTCGGCCACGAGAAGCGTGGTGGAGCCGCCGTTCAACATCAGTGTTTCGCCGTTGCGCACCTGTTTCGCGCAGAGCTTGGCGATCGCGGCCTTTTCGTTGGACTGGTCGAGAACCCGGTCCGCCAGGGGCTTCAGCGGATCGCCCTGCGACACGCGCAGCGCGCCGCCATGCGCGCGCACCAGCGCGCCGCTGCGGGCCAGATGGTCGAGATCGCGCCGCACCGTGTCCAGCGAAACCGCGAAGCGCTCGGCCAGATCCGGCACGCTGACGCTGCCGTCCCGTCCGATCAGCTCCAGCATGTTGGCGCGCCGCCGCGCGGGAAGGGAACTGGCGTTCTTGGCCATCGGGACTCCTGTGTCTCACGCTCGAAATTGCAAAGAGCCTTACGATCTCTCGCTTGACTTGCGCAATGTAGAAGCGATACCTAGCATATAACAGCAAAAAAACGCATATACGGGAGGCGGAGATGCGGAGCGGCGAGGCCGACTTCTGGCGGGAGGCCTATGGCGAACTGGCCTTGCGCCTGCCCGGACGGGCGGCGGAGGCCGCGCCGGTGCTGCTCGGCTTTTCCGCCTTCGTGGACGCCGTCGTGCCGCTGCACGAGGCCGCCGCGCTTTTCGCTGGCGATGCGCCCCCCGGCGCCTGGGCCTTGTCGGAAGAGCTGCGGCGGCGCGTCGAGGACGGCATCGGCGGCGAGATCGCGCTGGACTGGCCGGAGGGCGACGCCTGGATGGCGGAGAGCCTGCCGCATCGGCTTCGCGCCGGCGGCACCTCGCTGCAGATCGCCAATGTCCTCGCGCTTCTCGGCACTTCGGCGCTGCTGGCGCTCGGCGACCGCTCGCCCGACCAGCTCGCCCTGGTTCACCCCGACGTGCGGCTGGCCGCGCCGGGCGGCTGGCGGCCCAAGCACCGGATCAATGTCGAGCCCGGCGCGGGCAAGGCGCGGCACTGGATCTTCGAAACGCAACTCGGCACCACGATCGGCGGCGTGCCCGTGCGCCGCGCGACGCGGGTCATCGTTCGACTGGCGGAGGACGGGCCGGAGCGCGACGCCGCGTTCGAAGCGCAAAGCGCGATCTTTGCCCATGCGGCGGGCGCGGGGGCCATTTCCAGCCTCGTCGCGACGCCCGACGAGGCGATCGAGGAAACGCTCGCCCATGTCGGGGCGCAGGCGCTTCTCTGGCGCCGGGCGGGGTTGCCCTTCCTGCATCTCGAACTTGCCGACTACGGCGCGCGGGCCCATCTGCCCCGGCGCATCCTCGCGGCCCTGCGGGGCTCGCTGACCTCGGTCGGCATGAGCTGGTCGGAATGGCGCAGCGTCGGTGGCGGCGATCTCGGGCCGGAGCTCAAGCGCTTCGCCCTGGCGCACGATCTGGAGCGCGTCTGCGTCCATGCCGACGAATGGGCCGCCGCGCTGACGCGGGCCGACCCGGCGCGCGAGCGGCAGGCGCTGATGACCGGCTGCCTTCTCGCCGCCTGCCGGGCGCGGGCGGGCGAGCCCGTTCTTCCCGACACCTGCCCGCCAGGCGCGGCCTTCGCCGACCCCGGGCCAGACCAGGATCTCGGGCAGGGTTGGCGCCTCGTGCGCTGCCCCAGCCCTTATACCGACCGCCCCCGCAGCACAGTCGGGCTCGGCGACACGTTTCTCGCCGGCTGCCTGCTCGTCCACGCGGCGGCCCGCTCCCCATCCCGACACTTGACCCCAGGAGAACTCGCGTGACCGTCCATCCCCGCATCGAGCAGCCCGCTTCCACCGTCGACCTCGATCCCGGCAAGCTGCGCGGCCTGCAGCGGATCACGACGCCGGACGGCTTCTTCGCGATCCTGGCGCTCGACCATCTCATCAGCTTCAAGGACCTGCTGGCCGAGGACCGCAACACCGTGTCCTACGAGCAGGCGGTGGAGGCCAAGCTCGAACTGGTGCGCCACATCGCGCCGGTCGCGAGCGCCTTTCTGCTGGAAGCGCAGTTCAGCCTCGCGCAGGTGATCGCCTCCCGCGCGCTGCCCGGCGCGGTCGGCCTCATCTCCAGCATCGAGGGCGAGGGGTTCGACGTGGTGAACGGCGAGCGCCGCACCCGCTGGCGGCAGGGCTGGACGGTGCGCAAGATCAAGATGCTGGGCGCCGACATGGTGAAGCTGCTCTGGTTCTACCGGCCGGAAGCGGAGACGGCCGAGGCGCAGCGGCAGGTGGTGCGCGATCTCGTGGTGGACTGCCGCGCCTTCTCCATTCCGCTCGTGGTCGAGCCGATCTGGTACGCCCTGCCAGGCGAGGACACCAAGAGCGCCGCCTGGGCCGCGCGCCGCGTGGAAGGCATCATCGAATCCGCCCATCTCGCCGCCGAGTTCGGCGCCGACATGCTGAAGGTCGAGTTTCCCGGCGATGTCTCGACGCCCGAAGGGCGGGACGCGTCAATCGATGCCTGCCGGCGCCTCGACGCCGGCATGAGCCAGCCCTGGGTCATCCTGTCGGCGGGCGTCGGCTACGAGGAGTTCCGCGATCAGGTCGAGGTCGCCTGCCGGGCGGGCGCGTCGGGCTTCCTGGGCGGGCGCTCGATCTGGCAGGACGCGGTGGCGACACGCGACCCGGCCCTGCGCGCCGAGGCCGCCGCCGCCGCCGCCGGGCGCCTGTCCGAACTCACCGACATCGCACGCCGCCATGGCCGCGCTTATCGGCCCGAACTCACCGGCAGCGAGCTCACCCGCGCCTATCCCGACGGCTGGTACGCCGGCTGGCAGGAAGCGTGAGCGGACGGATGGGCGAAACGGGGGAGGGACGCATGGGCAGGTTCGAAGGGCAAACGGTGTTCGTCACGGGCGGCGCGTCCGGCATCGGCCGCGCGGTGGTGGAGGGCTTCGCGCGCGAGGGCGCGCGGGTCGCCTTCACCTACGCCGCGAGCGGCGAGGCGGCGCGAGAAATGGTGGAGACCGCCCCGCAGGGCGCGCTTCTGGCCATCGAATGCGACGCGACACGGGAAGAGGCGGTCACCGACGCGGTGCGCCGGGCCAACGAGGCGCTGGGGCCGATCTCGGTCGGCGTCGCCAACGCGGGCGGCCTCCTGCGGCGCTGCAAGGTCGTGGATTTCCCACTCGATCTTTGGAACGAGGTCATGGCCGTCAATCTGACCAGTACCTTTCTCACCGCCCGCGCGCTGCTTCCGCAGATGATCGAGGCCGGGCAGGGCGCGCTGGTGCTCATGAGCTCGCTCGCCGCCCATGACGGCGGCGGCATGGGCGCCTCGGCCTATGCCGCCTCGAAAGGCGGCGTGATGACCTTCGCCAAGGCGCTGGCCAAGGAGGTGGGCGGACAGGGCATCCGCGTCAACGGCGTCGCGCCCGGCCTGATCGGTACGCAGTTCCACGACCGGTTCTCGACCCGCGAAGGGCGCGACGCGACGGTGGCGCGAACGCCGCTCGGCCGCGAAGGGCGGCCCGAGGACGTGGCGGGCGCCGTTCTCTACCTCGCGTCGGAGGAAGCCTCGTTCCTGACGGGGGAGATCATCGAGATCAATGGCGGGCTCGCCATGTTCTGACCGACGCGCGGAGAAGGGGGGAAGCCCATGGAACGAGCCATCTATCCCAGCCTTCGCGGCCGCTCCGTCTTCGTCACGGGCGGAGCGTCCGGCATCGGCGCGGAGATCGTCGGCGCCTTCGCGGAGCAGGAGGCCCGCGTCGGCTTCGTGGATATCGACGGGGCGGCGGGCGAAGCCTTGGCGACGCGCTGGCGCGAGGCGGGCGCCGAGGTCCGCTTCGAGCGCTGCGACGTGACCGATATCGAGGGGCTTCGGTCGGGTTTCGCAAGCCTTGCCGCGACGCTCGGCCCGGCCGAAATCCTCGTCAACAATGCCGCGCTGGACGATCGGCACGACTGGCGCGAGGTGACGCCGGAGCGCTACGATCGGCTGTCGGCGGTGAATCTGCGGCATCTGTTCTTCGCCATCCAGGCCGTGGCGCCAGGCATGATCGCGCGCGGCGGCGGCGCCATTGTCAACATGGGCTCGGCCTCGTGGATGGAGGGGGTCGGCGGAATGCCGGTCTACACCAGCGCCAAGGCCGGCATCCACGGATTGACCCGCTCCTTCGCGCGCGATCTCGGCCCGCATCGCATTCGCGTCAATACGGTGGTGCCGAGCTGGGTCATGACCGAGCGACAATTGACGCTCTGGGCCAGCCCCGAGGGGCTGGAGGCCCATCGCGCCCGGCAGTGCCTGCCCGATCTGAACACGCCAGCCTTCGTCGCGGCGATGGTGCTGTTTCTGGCGTCCGACAATGCCGCCATGTGCACCGCCGGCTGGTATCCCGTGGATGCCGGCTCGATCTGATCGAGGTTTGCCGAGAGCACCGCGAAGGGCGCCCCGGAAACCGCTCAGGCCGCGAGCCGGCGCAGCGAGGAGGCGCGCGCCACCGTTGTCTCGCCGGACGGGGTCCCGGTGGTTTCGGACCCGGACATGTCGCTTCTCGCGGCGGCCGTCTCCTCGGCCACCTTGAAGAAGCTGACATAGTCGCTGAGATTGGCGGCTTCAGTGGAGAGCTGCTCGGCCGTCGCCGCCATCTCGTTGGCCGCGCTGGCATTGCTCTGCGTCACCTGATCCAGCTGCTGGATCGCCTGATTGATCTGCTCGATTCCAACCGACTGCTCGCGGCAGGCGGCCGAGATTTCGCTCACCAGATCGGCCGTGCGTCGAATGTCGGGCACGAGCTGGCTCAGCATTTCGCCGGCTTCCTCGGAGCGGGTGAGTGTCGAGTTCGAGAGCTCGCTGATCTCCGTCGCGGCCTCCTGGCTCCGTTCGGCCAGCTTCCGCACTTCGGAGGCGACCACGGCGAAGCCCTTGCCGTGCTGCCCCGCGCGCGCCGCCTCGATCGCCGCGTTCAAGGCGAGAAGATCGGTCTGGCGCGCGATCTCGCGGATGATCGCGATCTTCTCCACGATGATGCGCATCGCTTCCATCGATTCCACCACGGCCGTGCCGGTGCGCTCGGCGCTGACATTGGCCTGGACGGCGATCTTCTCGGTCTGCGCGGCGTTGTCGGCGTTCTGCCGGACATTGCCCGCCATCTCTTCCACGGCGGCGGAGGCCTGTTCGGACGCTGCCGCCTGTTCGCTGGAGCCGGCCGACAATTGCTCGGCCGTCGCGGCGGACTGCATCGAGCCGCCGGAAACGCTGGAGGCGGACATCTGCGCGGCCTGCAGTGTCTTGACCAGATTGGCGCGCATGCGCTCGGTCAGGATCTGCAACTCGCCGCTCAGGCGCAGCGCGCCGTTCGAGCGAGCGGGCCGCAGATCGCCCTCGGCGAAACGGCCGATCTCGGCGGAGACGAAGCGCAGTGGCGCGATGGCCTTTCGATTGAAGAAAAGGAGGCCGCCCAGGAAGAGAATGAGGGACGTGGCGGAAACGAGGCTGGAGACGATGAGAAGCAGGCGTGTCGTCTCCGTCGCCATCTGCTCCTCCGCTTCGGCATAGGCGGTGGACGCTTTGACGAGACTATCGACGGCGGCCGCGTGCTGGTTGAACACTTGCCCGAGAGCCCCGAACGCGGTGTCGATCCCGGCCGCGTCGCCCGACTTGATGGCGGGCAGAGCCTGAGAGTCCAGAACCGACCAGAACTCGCGGGACGTGGCCTGGACCGGGCCGAGCAGTGCGCTCTTCAACTGGTCCGCAAGTTCGTGCGAACTCCAATAGGCAATCCGTTCCGCGTAGCTGGCATGCGCGGCCTCGATCGACTTCAGGATCGGATCGAGATCGTCGTGGGAAAATCGCGCCTGAAACGCAAGCCGATAGGCCTCCGACAGAAAAAGCGGAGGCGGTAGAATGTCGGCCTGGAGATCGCGCCCGGCAATGATGCGTTCATAGCTGTCGCCGCCGATCCGCAAGGTCAGGAATGCGTATGTCTGCGTTCCGAGTGCCGCGACGAAAAGAACTGTCACAAACGCTCCGAAGAGGAGAAGCATTCTGGAGGCGGACAATTTGATCATACCTTATATCGAGAGGTCAGGCGTCCTGCGCATCTTACGTTCTGGTAAGATAAGAGTGTTAAGGAGCGATTGAATGAGCGATTCAAATCATCGATGGGATAAGAGTAATGTGAATGCCTCATTGCCGGATCATTCGACATAACGTTTAAGGATATGAGCGCGTCTTTGGACGGATTTCTGTCGTCGCGACTGGATCGCGCGAGGCTTCCATTGCCGCGCCGACGTTGAAAGCGGCAACACCCGCCTCGCTCTGGCTTCTCGATCGCTGAACGGCTCTCGGCGAAAACGCTTCCGCAGTCTCGTTTCCATTGCATCATCCGACGGCCGAGCCTGTTCGCTCAATCGGCAGATGCTCTAGCGAGAGCTGCGGCGCAGGATGCCGAGAAACAGCGGAACACCGACCAGGGCCGTCACGATGCCGACCGGCACTTCGTAGGGCGCCAGCACGGCGCGTCCCACCGCATCGGCCAACATGGCGACCGCCGCGCCCATTCCCATCGCGGCCGGCAGTAGGATGCCGTGCCTCGAGCCGCCGAGCATGCGCACGGCATGGGGCGCGAGAAGGCCGATAAAGCCGACGGCGCCCACGGTCGAGACCGCAAGCCCCGTCGCCAGGGTCGCGGCCCCGAGCGCCAGCCGCCGCGTGGCGGGAACGGCGAGGCCGAGCGAGCGGGCCGTCTCGTCTCCCTGCGCCAGAACGTCGAAGGAGCGGCGCGCCAGCCAGAGCACCAGAAGCAGGATCGCGGCGAAGGGGATCGGCACGGCGGCCTGCGCGAGGCTCCGGCCATGCGTCGACCCCGCGAGCCAGGACAGGGCTTCCGTCATCTGGAACTGCGCGTTCACCACGAAAAGCGTGGACAGCGCGCCGAAGCCGGCCGCAAGGGCGACGCCGCACAGAACCAGCTTGAGCGGATCGCGCTCGGCCTTCAGCGCGGCGAGCACGAGAACCACCACGCCGCCGCCCGCCGTGGTCGCCATGACGAAGCCGAGCGAGCCCGGCACGGTGCCGAAGCCGATCGCCACGAGGCTGAACAAGGCCGCCCCTTGCAGGATGCCGAGCGTCTCGGGGCCGGCCAGCGGGTTTCGCGTCAGCGTCTGGAGAAGCGTTCCGGCAAGGCCGAGCAGGGCACCCGCGCCGGCGGCGGCGAGGAGCCTCGGCAGTCGCATCGCGGCGGTATCGAGGAAAGGGCCGTTTGCAAAGGCCCATCCGTCCCCCGCCGCCAGCCCGGCGAGGCCGGCGCACAGAAGGAGAGCCAGGAGCAGCGCGGCCAGCCGGGCAGGAGGCAGAAGCGCCCGGGGCGACAGGGCGCGATCGCCGCCGCCCTGCCGGGCTCCACCCCGCATGCGCAAGACTAGAAACAGCATGGCGGGCGCACCGACGCAGGCGACAAGCGCCCCGGTCGGCAGCGCGCCGTTGGCGCTGAGGGCCTGCGCGGCGATATCGGCCCAAAGCAGCACGAGCACGCCGCCCACAGCGGAGAGCGGCAGCACATGCCGGTGCCGCGACCCCACCGCCATGCGCGCGAGATTGGGCGCGGCCAAGCCGACGAAGCCGATCGGCCCCGCCAGCGAGACCGCCGCGCCCGACAGGAGGACGGCGACGCCGAGGCTCAAGAAAGGAACGGCGCGGCCGAGCCCGAGATTGCCGGCCGTTTCCTCGCCAAGACTCGCGATGTCGAGGCTTCGGGCAAGAAGAAGCGCCAGGACGAGACCGAGGCCGAGACCGGGCGCGACCTGTCGGAGCCGATCCCACCCGGTCTGATCGAGGAAGCCCGCGCTCCAGAGAACGAGGCCGGACGCGCGGTCGTCGGCAAACAGAACGATGGCCGAGGACAGGGCGCCGAGCCCCAGGGACACCGCGACGCCGGCCAGCGCCAGCCGGGCCGGCGCCACGCGGCCACCGCCTGCCACCGCCAGCGACAGGAGGCAGCCGGCGAGGCCGCCGAGCGAGGTCGCCGCCAGGTCGGGCACCGCTGCCGAGAACAGGAGATGGTTGGCGACGAGCGCCAGCTGCGCGGCGCTGGTGACGCCGACGATGTCGGGCGCGGCCAGACTGTTGCGAAGCACGCTCTGCATGAGGGCGCCGGCCGTGCCAAGTGCCGCGCCGATCAGGATCGCCACGAGAAGGCGGGGAAGCCGCAGCGTCTCCAGAACGGCCTGTTGGATCCCCGGCCGAGGCTGAAACAGCCGCGTGAGATCGCCCCAGCCCAAAAGGTCCGTGCCGACGATGAGGGCCGGCGGACAGCTGGCGAGTACCAGAAGCGCGCAGCACAGGAGAAGACGCCAGGGATGGGCGGCCGGACGGCGCCCCCGAGCCGCCGGCTTCGGACCATGCCGCGCGGGCGCGCGGTGTCTCACGCATCCTGCCGAACCCTCAAGCTGCTCCGAAATGTCTGTCTTCATGGTCTGCGAAGCGCCTGGCGGGATGTCTGAGCGGGGGATGATCGAGGGTTTTCGTTCGGTGTCGCAGGCAGCCAGAAAGGCGGGCGCTCTAGGGCAGCGCCTCGCGCAGAGCGGCGCGCAGCGCCGAGACGCTGCGATAGCCCACGCGTTCCGCGATGTCCTCCAGCCGCTCGCCCTCCGCCTTGAGGCGCATGACATGGGCGACGCGGAGCCTGCGGCGCCATTCCACGAAGCTCATGCCCGTCTCGGTGCGGAACCGCCGCGTCAGGGTGCGCCGGCTCATGCCGAGCCGATCCGCCCAGGCGTCGATGTCGAGATCCGTGGCGGGCTGGGCGGAGAGCTCCCGGCACAGGCTCTGGATGCGCCGCTCGGCGGGCTCGGGAAGCGCCAGACGCCCCGGTTCGGCGGCGGCGATCTCTCCCAGCACGAGCGCCGAGAGATGGTCGGCCCGCTCGGACCCGCCCTCCGCCGGCTCCTTCACGAGCGCTTCCAGGCAGGCGCAAAGGAGCCTCGACGCCTGGACGACCCGCGCCCCGTCCCAAGCCGGCTCTCCGCATGCCTCCGGCTCGGCATAGACCGACCACATTCGCACCGGCCCATGCGCCTTCACCGCATGGGGCAGATCGGGCGCGATGACGAGGCCGTGGCCGCTTGGAATGATGAAGGACGTGCCGGGAACCCGGGCCGTCATGAAGCCCTGCACGCAATGGAGGAATTGCGCCCGGCGATGGCTGTGCCAGCCGAAATCCATGGCGCCGGGATAGAACCGTTCCATCGCGGCGACGGGCCGGGCGGCGCTCTGGAGATCAAGCGCGGTGACGCGCGTCACCGTCGCCCGTGCCGGTTCGCTCACAGCTTGCTCCATCCCTGACGCCTGGTCCGCCTGCCGCATGAAAGCCTCTTCGCGTTCGGATTGGATCGCTCTTGCCGCGCTGTCAAAACCCGATCCTGGCCCGAAATCGGGCTTCGAACCGAGACGGCGCCTCCGGGCCGGATCATGGCCCGATGCAGCCGTTTTTTGACCTGACAAAGTTGAGTTGTAAAGTCTAGTTATCCCGCCCGAACGGTCTCCTTCCATCGGGAGACGACGATGCGAGGGGATTACGAGCCGTGGGTCTGTCCGAAACCAACAAGCGCTGCGGCAACGAGCCGGCGGCGCGTCGCCACGGGTTTTCCGCGATCTTGAAGGTCTCGACCGCCGCGCTCGCGGTCTGCGCCGCGCCCGCCGTCTCGCTGGCCGAGGAGATGGAAGCGATCCAGCTCGACACCGTGACGGTGACGGGCGTCGGCGGGCAAGGCCCGCGCTCCAATCCCCCCGGCTATGTCGCGCGCGACAGCGCTTCCGCGACCAAGACCGCGACGCCGATCAACGAGACGCCGCAGTCGATCTCTGTCGTCACGCGCGACAACATGGACGACCGGGCGGTGCAGACCGTCTCGGAAAGCCTTCTCTACAGCGCGGGCGTCAACGGGCAGCGCTACGGAAACGACCCGCGCTCGGACTATTTCACCGTGCGCGGATTTCCCGCCGATCTCTATCTCGACGGCTTGCGCGTGCCGCAGATCGCCAACCAGACGGGCGGCTATGCCGGCTTCCGCATCGAGCCCTTCTTCCTGAACCGGGTCGAAATCCTGCGCGGTCCGAGCTCGGCCCTGTTCGGGCAGGCCAATGTCGGCGGCGTCGTCAACATGGTGTCGAAGGACCCGCAGACCGAGGCGGGCGGCGAGATCTACACGCGCATCGGCAGCCACCGGCAGAAGGAGGTCGGCGTCGATCTCACCGGGCCGCTGAACGCCGATAAGACCCTGTCCTATCGCCTCATGGGCGTCTGGCGCGACGCCGACACCGACATCTATCTCGGCCGCAACGATCACGTCGCGGTAAGCCCCGTCCTGCGATGGGAGCCGGACGCGGCGACGAATTTCACGATCTACGGGGCCTATGCCCGCGACGAGCTGGGGCAGGTCGGCGCCATCGTGCCGGCACTCGGCAGCCTCTACCCCAACAGTCGCGGCCAGCGGATCGCGCGCGACTTCTCCGACGGCGATCCGCGCTGGGCGACCTACGACAAGGAGTCGGGCTATGCCGGCTATCGCTTCGAGCACGCGTTCGACGGCGGCGTCACGATCCGCCAGAACTTCCGCTATTCCCATCTCGACCTCGCCTACGAGAATCTCTTCACGCGCGGCATCGCGAGGGACGAGCGCACCATCACGCGGCTGAACTACGCCGCCTATCCCACGCTCGACGCCTTGGCGCTGGACACCAACGGGGAAGTCCGTTTCGAAACGGGCGCGGTGTCCCACACCCTCCTCGGCGGCGTCGATCTGCAATGGCAGAGCCTCGACAACGACACGGGCTCGGCGAACGGTCCGACGCAGGACCTTTATCGACCCGTCTACGACAAGCCCTACAGCGCGCCGTCGGTGACGGCCCGCCTCCAGCAGACGCAGCGCCAGGCCGGGCTCTATGTCCAGGACCAGATGGAATGGGGGCGCCTGCGCGTGACCGGCGGCCTGCGGCACGACTTCGTCGAGATCGACTCGGATTCCACCACGCTCGCGACGGGCGCCACCTCGACCTATCGCCAGGACCCCGGCCAGACGACCGGCCGTCTCGGGCTCGCCTATGCGTTCGACAACGGGCTGACGCCCTATGCGCTCTACTCGACCTCGTTCCAGCCGGTGCTGACGCTGACCGACACGGCGCTGAAGCCGACGACGGGCGAGCTGATCGAGGCCGGCGTCAAGTTCTCGCCCGATGCCGCGCCCTATTCGGTGACCCTTTCGGCCTTCGAGGCGACGCAGCAGAACGTCGTCAACCGCACCGCGGGCGTCTACTATCAGACCGACGAGGTGCGGGTGCGCGGCGTCGAACTGGAGGCGACGGCGCGCGTCTTCGATCGACTCGATCTCGTGGCGGCCTTGAGCGTTCAGGACCCGGAAATTTCCAGGAGCAAGACGGCGGCCAATGTCGGAAACAGGCCCTACACCGTGCCGAAGCAGCAGCAGAGCCTCTTCCTGTCCTATGACGTTCCCATGCCCGACGCCCTGCCGGGCACGTTGAAGATCGGCGGCGGCGTGCGGCGGATCGGCGCCACGGCGGGGGACGATGCCAATACGTTCTTCGTGCCGAGCTATGTCCTGGCCGACGCCTTCGTGCGCTACGACGTCCACAATTGGGCTTTGCAGGTCAACGCGACCAATCTCGGCGACAAGACCTATGTCGCCGGCTGCAACATCTCGACCCAGTGCTATTTCGGGCAGGGCCGCAGCGTGGTCGCGACGGCGAGCGTCAAATGGTGATGCCGCTTTCGCGGCGAAGCGTTCTGGCGGGCGGCCTCGCGTCGCTCGCCCTGCCCGGGCCTCTTTGGGCCGGGGAGCGGGCGCGCAAGGTCGTGGCGCTCGAATGGAATTCGACGGAGATCCTGCTTCTCCTTGGGCTCGTGCCGGCGGGCGTCGCGGAGCGCGAGGGTTATGCGAGCTGGGTGAGCATCGCGTCCGACGAACTTGCCGCCGTGCCCGATCTCGGGCGGCGCCAGCAGCCGAGCCTGGAGGCGATCTCGCGCTTGCAGCCGGACCTGATCCTCGCCAGCGCGTTTCGCCACCGGTCGATCGAGGCGGAACTTTCCGCGATCGCGCCGACAACGCTGATCGCCGACAATCCCGCCGATCTCGACATGCTCGCCGCGCTGCGAGCGGCGACGCGGGAGATCGGCGCTCTGGTGGGCCGGGCGGGGGAGGCCGATCGCATCCTCGCCGATGTCGAGACGCGGCTGGCCGGCCTTGCGGAACGCCATGGCGCGGCGGCGGCCTCGCGCCCGCTTCTCGTCGCGCAGCCTCTGCCGGGCGTTGCGCGCCTTCGCGTCTTCACCTCAAACGCCGCTCTCGCGCAATGTCTGGCGCGGGTCGGCTTTCCCCCGCCGCCCTTCGCGGAGCCGCAGCCCTTCGGTTTCACCACGCTCGGCCTCGAGCAACTGGCCGCGCTGCCGGCCGAGACGCATCTCGTTCTTCTCGACGCCGAGCTGCCGCCCGCGCTGACCGCAAGCCCGCTCTGGCCCCTGCTTCCCATGATGGCCTCCGGCCATGTCACCCCAACAGGGGGAAAGCCCTGGCCGTTCGGCGCCTTCGGCTCGCTGATGCGGAGCGTCGAAAGCGTCGTCGGCGCGCTGCGCTGACCCCAGCCGTCAGACGCGGCATAAGCCCGCAAGGGTCGAAAAATCGGACGCCCAACACAGGGCGCGCCTGTATCGTGGGCAAATTGTTTACCGCGGCGGCCCAGGGTGACAGGCGATGGGGAAGCGCATGGCCAAGAAGTCGATCACCTCCGAGTTGATGTACCGTCTGCTCGTTCAAAGCGTGAAGGATTACGCGATCTACCTTCTCGCCGAGGACGGCACCGTTCTGAACTGGAACGCCGGGGCGCAGCGGGCCAAGGGCTACAAGGCCGAGGAGATCGTCGGCAAGAACTACGAGTGTTTCTACTCGAAGGAGGACCGCGAGCAGGGCGTGCCGCGGCGCAATCTCGAGCTGGCCCGGCGCTACGGCCATTTCGCGACGGAAGGCTGGCGCTACCGAAAGGACGGGACCGCCTTCTGGGCCAGCGTCGCGCTGGACGCCATCCACGACGAGGACGGCGACTTCATCGGCTTTGCCAAGGTCACGCGCGACCTGACCGATCAGCGCAGCTCCGAACAGCGCTTCCGGTTCCAGGCGCTGCATGACGGGCTGACCGGGCTTCCCAACCGTGTCGGCCTCGGCGAACATTTCGAGATCCAGTTTCCGCAGATCACCTACGGCTCGCGCATCGCGCTCCACTATGTCGATCTCGACCGCTTCAAGCCCGTGAACGACATGTTCGGCCATCTCGTCGGCGACGAGGTCCTTTGCGAGGTCGCCCGCCGGCTTGAGGCGGTCGCGGGGCTTCATGGCGTGGCGGGCCGGCTGGGAGGGGACGAGTTCGCCATTCTGCAGTTCAACTCGCCCAGCCAGAGCGACATCGCCGCCATGGCGAACGACATCGTCGCGGCGATGAACCGCCCGATCGAGATCGGGGCGCATACGGCCAATATCGGCGCGAGCGTCGGCGTCGCTATCGCTCCGCAGGACGGCGACGAGATCCCCGCGCTCTACCGCAGCGCCGATCAGGCGCTCTACCGCGCCAAGAGCGAAGGCCGGAACTGCGTTCGGTTCTACGACATGTCGATGAACGAGGTCGCGCTCGCCCGCTCGCTGCTCGAACTCAAGCTGCGCCATGCCGCCTCGACCTGCGATTTCCAGCTTGCCTACCAGCCGCTCGTGGATGGGCGCAGCCAGGAAATCCTGGGCTACGAGGCGCTCCTGCGCTGGGTCGACCAGACGGGCGTCTCCGTTTCGCCCGCCGAGTTCGTGCCCGTGGCCGAGAAGCTCGGCCTCATGCCGCAGATCGGCGAATGGGTGCTGCGAACGGCCTGCCGCGACGCCGCCGCCTGGGCGCCCCATCTGACGATCGCCGTCAACCTTTCGGCGACCCAGCTGCGCGGTGAGGGGCTGGCCGATCTCGTCGGCTCGATCCTCGCCTCCACCGGCCTTGCCGCGCATCGGCTGGAACTGGAGATCACCGAGACCGCGATCCTCGAAGATCTGGAAAGCGCCAGCGGAACGCTCCGCTCGGTGCGCGATCTCGGCGTCGGTATCGCGCTCGATGATTTCGGCACGGGGTTCTCCTCCCTCGCCCTGGTGCGCGCCCTGCCTTTGACCCGCATCAAGATCGACCGCAGCTTCGTTGCCGATCTCGACGGCGAGGACGGTTGCGCCGCCGTGGTGCAGTCGGTCATCGCGCTGTGCCGGGGCTACAATCTGACGGCCGTGGCCGAAGGGATCGAGACCGAGCGCCAGCGCGAGGTGCTTCTCGCCAGCGACTGCCTGATCCATCAAGGCTTTCTCTACGGGCGACCGGGTCCGGTCGAAATCGAGGACTTTCAGCGCACGGCCTGAACCCGAAGAAGCAAGCGTCTCACGACGTCAGCGTCCGCTTCACGGCGGAGGCCCAGCCGGCGAGCTTGCGGCCGCGCTCCACCGGGGACATTGCGGGCTCGAAGCGGCGCTCCAGGTGCCAGCTGGCGGAAAACCCGTCCTGATCGGGCCAGACGCCGGCCTGAAAGCCAGCGAGCCAGGCTGCGCCGAGCGCCGTGGTTTCCAACACGACGGGCCGGTCCACCGGCGCGTCGAGCAAGTCGGCGAGGCGCTGCATGGTCCAGTCGCTGGATACCATGCCGCCGTCGACGCGCAGGACGCGATCTCCCTCGCCCTGCCAATCCCGCCCCATGGCGCCGAGCAGGTCGCCCGTCTGGAAGCAGACCGATTCCAACGCGGCGCGGGCGAATTCGTTCGGGCCGGTGTTGCGGGTCAGCCCATAGATCGCGCCTCGCGCTTCGGCATCCCACCAGGGCGCGCCCAGCCCGACGAAGGCGGGCACGAGATAGACGTCCTCCCCCTCGCTGGCTTTCGCGGCCATGGGGCCGGACTGCTCGGCCCGCTCGATCAGCTTCAGCCCGTCGCGCAGCCATTGCACCGCCGCGCCGGCAACGAAGATCGAGCCCTCCAAGGCGAAGGTCGTTTGGCCGCCGAGGCGATAGCCGACGGTCGAGAGGAGCCGGTTCTGCGAATGGCAGCGCGTCCCGCCCGTGTTCAGAACGGCGAAACAGCCGGTGCCGTAGGTCGACTTGGTCATGCCCGGCCGGAAACAGGCATTGCCGAGCAGGGCGGCGTGCTGATCCCCCGCGATGCCGAGAATGGGAATGGGGGCGCCGAATAGGGCGGGATCGGTCGTGCCGAAATCGCTGGCGCAGTCCCGCACCTCCGGCAGGAGAGAGCGGGGCACGCGCAGGAGCCTCAAGAGCTCGTCGTCCCAGCTGTTGGCTTCGATGTCGAACAGAAGCGTGCGGCTGGCGTTGGTCGCGTCCGTTGCGTGGACGCGCCCGCCCGTCAGGCGCCAGAGAAGAAAGCTGTCCACCGTGCCGAAGGCGAGCTTGCCGGCTTCGGCGCGCGCCCGCGCGCCCGAGACATTGTCGAGAATCCAGCCGATCTTGGTGCCGGAGAAATAGGGGTCGATCACGAGGCCGGTCTTGCCCGTTACCTCGGCCTCGACCCCGTCCTCGCGCAGCTGCCCGCAGGTCTCGGCCGTGCGCCGGTCCTGCCAGACGATGGCGTTGTGGATCGGCGCGCCGCTGTCGCGATCCCAGATCACGGTCGTTTCGCGCTGGTTGGTGATGCCGAGCGCCGCGATGTCGCCGGCCGAAAGCGAGGCGGCGGCGAGCGCCGTGCGCACCGTCGCGACGGTGGAGCGCCAGATGTCCTCCGGATCGTGCTCGACCCAGCCGGAGCGCGGGAAATGCTGCGGGAACTCCTCCTGCCCGACGCCGAGAATGCGGAAGGCATCGTCGAAGACGATGGCGCGGGTGGACGTCGTGCCCTGGTCGATCGCAAGCACATAGCCGGCCATGGAAACTCCCGAAACGAAAGGCGATAGCGGTCGGTGGAACAGGGAAAGGGCCGGCGAACCGGCCCTTTCGTCAAGATGCGAGAGGGGCCTGGCTTACTTCGCCGGGGCCGAGACGGGAGTCGCCCCTGGCTGGGCCGCGGCGGCATCGGCGTCGGACCAGCTCTTCACCAGCTCGTCGTAATTGACGGTGACGGGCTTTTCCTTCTCGTTCTCTTTCTTGGGCTGGGGCGCGATCGTGCCGTTCTTCTTGGCCTCCTCGACCCAGTAGGCCATGTCCTGCTCCTTGTTGAGCACGGGGCCCTTGTCGCCCTGGACCTTGGCCCGCTCCAGGCGCGCCATCACCTTTTCCTGCTCGGCGCAGAGCGTGTCCATCGCCTGCTGCGGGGTCTTGTTGCCGGCCGCCGCATCGCCGATCGCCTGCCACCAGAGCTGAGCGAGCTTGGGATAGTCGGGAACGTTGGTGCCGGTCGGCGACCACTGCTTGCGGGCGGGCGAGCGGTAGAACTCGACCAGACCGCCGAGATCCTTGGCGCGCTCGGTGAAGCTCTTGTCCCGGATCGTGGATTCGCGAACGAAGGTCAGGCCGTGATGGGCCTTCTTCACGTCCACCGTCTTGGAGGTGACGAACTGGGCGTAGAGCCAGGCGGCCTTGGCGCGGTCGGTGGGCGTGGACTGCATCAGCGTCCAGGAGCCGACGTCCTGATAGCCGAGCTTCATGCCGTCCACCCAGTAGACGCCGTGCGGCGAGGGGGCCATGCGCCATTTCGGCGTGCCGTCCTCGTTGACGACCGGCAGACCCGGCTTCACGGCGTCGGCGGTGAAGGCGGTGTACCAGAAGATCTGCTGGGCGACTTCGCCCTGCGCCGGCACCGGCCCGCTTTCGGAGAAGTTCATGCCCTGCGCCACCGGCGGGGCGTATTTCTTCAGCCATTCGAGATATTTCTCGATGGAGTAGACGGCCGCCGGGCCGTTGGTGTCGCCGCCGCGCGCCACGCACGAGCCGACCGGCTGCGACTTGTCGTTGACGCGAATGCCCCATTCGTCCACGGGCAGGCCGTTGGGCAGGCCCTTGTCGCCGTTGCCGGCCATGGAGAGCCAGGCGTCGGTGAAGCGCCAGCCGAGCGAGGGGTCCTTCTTGCCGTAGTCCATGTGGCCATAGACCTTCTTCCCCCCGATCTCGCGACCGGTGAAGAATTCGGCGATGTCCTCGTAGGCCGACCAGTTGACCGGCACGCCGAGATCGTAGCCGTACTTGGCCTTGAAGTCGGCCTTGTTCTTTGCGTCGTTGAACCAGTCGTACCGGAACCAGTAGAGATTGGCGAACTGCTGGTCGGGCAGCTGGTAGAGCTTCTTGTCGGGCGCGGTGGTGAAGCTCGTGCCGATGAAATCGGCGATGTCGAGCGTCGGGCTGGTCACGTCCTTGCCGTCGCCGGCCATCCAGTCGGTCAGGTTGCGCACCTGCTGGTAGCGCCAATGCGTGCCGATCAGGTCGGAATCGTTGACATAGGCGTCGTAGATGTTCTCGCCCGACTGCATCTGCGTCTGCAGCTTTTCGATGACGTCGCCTTCGCCGATCAGGTCGTGCGTGACCTTGATGCCGGTGATGGCGGTGAAGGCCGGGGCCAGCACCTTCGACTCGTATTCATGCGTCGTCAGCGTTTCCGAGACGACCTTGATGTCCATGCCCTGGAAGGGCTTGGCGGCGTCGATGAACCACTGCATCTCCTTTTCCTGGTCGCCGCGCGACAGGCTGGAGAGGTCCTTGACCTCGGTGTCGAGGAACGACTTGGCCGCGCCCATGTCGGCATGGGCCGGACCGGCGAGCGCAAGGGCGGCAAGCGCCACTGAAGCCAACCAATGATGTTTCTGCATGATGCTCCTCCCAGAGAGACGTAAGGGCCGATCGAGAAGACGGGTCCGCGTCGATCGGCCGGTGACGCGAAGACCTGTTGTGCCGCTTCACGCCTTTCGCCCCGCGCCCTCCCCGACATGGGGCGCGAAGGCGTCAGACGAAGCGGAAGACGAGAAGGAACCAGACCAGGCACACGCCGAGGCCGATCCAGAGATTGGCGTCCTCGCCGCCGAGCCCGACGAAGCCGAGGCAGATGAAGGCCGAGCCGAGCAGCGACAGGAACAAACGGTCGCCGCGCGTCGTCTCGAAGCGGAGCAAGCCGTAGCGTGGGCCCCCGCCCGGCGACACGGCCTCCCAGACGCCCATCAGGGCGATGAGGCCGGCGATCGCGAAGAAGAAGATGGCGGTCGGCAGCGTCCAGGCCATCCAGGAAAAATCGGGCATGTCAGATCCTCCCGGAGAGGTTGGGGATGGGGGTGGAGAAAAGCCGGCGCATCACACCCGCCCCAGGGCGAAGCCCTTGGCGATGTAGTTGCGCACGAACCAGATCACGATCGCGCCGGGGATGATGGTGAGGACGCCCGCCGCTGCCAGCACGCCCCAGTCCATTCCGGCGGCCGAGACGGTGCGCGTCATGATGGCGGAGATGGGCTTGGCCTCCGTCACGGTCAGCGTGCGCGCGATCAGGAGTTCGACCCAGGAGAACATGAAGCAGAAGAAGGCGGCGACGCCGATGCCGCTCGCGATCAGGGGCATGAAGATCTTCACGAAGAAACGCGGGAAGGAATAGCCGTCGATATAGGCGGTCTCGTCGATCTCCTTCGGCACGCCCGACATGAAACCTTCCAGAATCCAGACCGCCAGCGGCACGTTGAACAGGCAGTGCGCGAGCGCCACGGCGATATGCGTGTCGATCAACCCGAAGGCGGAATAGAGCTGGAAGAAGGGCAGGGCGAAGACCGCCGGCGGCGCCATGCGATTGGTCAGCAGCCAGAAGAAGAGATGCTTGTCGCCCAGGAACCGGTAGCGCGAGAAGGCGTAGGCGGCGGGCAGCGCGGCCGCCACCGAGATCACCATGTTCAGAACGACATAGGTGATGGAATTGACGTAGCCCATGTACCAGGACGGGTCGGTGAAGATCGTCCGGTAGTTGGCGAGCGTCGGCTCGGCGGGGAACAGCGAGAAGGCGCCGATGATCTCGCTGTTGGTCTTGAAGCTCATGTTGACCAGCCAGTAGATCGGCACGAGCAGGAACAGGATGTAGACGATCGGGATCAGCGCCTTGGGCCGGAATCCGCCCGAGGCCATGCGCGAGCGCGCCTTGATCGCGGCTTCCGAATGCAGCGCCGGCGGCAGCGCGGGCGCGCCGGCTTGTCCGAGGTCGGTCGCGCTCATCTCAAGCGTCTCCCTTGGAGGCGGGGCGATCCACGCCGGCATTGGTCATGACGGTGTAGAATATCCAGGACATGAGGAGGATGATGAGGAAGTAGACGAGGCTCATGGCCGCCGCCGGGCCGAGGTCGAACTGGCCCACCGCCATCTTCACCAGATCGATCGACAGGAAGGTGGTCGAGTTGCCGGGGCCGCCGCCGGTGACCACGAAAGGCTCGGTGTAGATCATGAAACTGTCCATGAAGCGCAGCAGCACGGCGATCAGCAGCACCCGGCCCATCTTCGGCAGCTGGATGTAGCGGAACACGGCCCAGCGCGAGGCGCCGTCGATCTTCGCGGCCTGATAATACGCGTCGGGGATCGAGACGAGGCCGGCATAGCAGAGTAGAACGACGAGGCTCGTCCAGTGCCAGACGTCCATGACGATCAGCGTCACCCAGGCGTCGAAGGAATTCTGCACGTAGTTGTAGGGAATGCCGAGGCTGGCCAGCGTGTGGCCGAGAAGGCCGATGTCGGAGCGCCCGAAGACCTGCCAGATCGTGCCCACCACGTTCCACGGAATGAGGAGCGGCAGCGCCATCAGCACGAGGCAGACAGGCACCCAGATGCCCTTCTTGGGCATGGCGAGCGCCACGAGAATGCCGAGCGGCACTTCTATCGCGAGGATGATGGCGGAGAAGAGCAGGTTGCGCCAGAGCGCGTCGTGGAAGCGCGGCGAGGTCAGGATCTCGGTGAACCATTCCGTGCCGGCCCAGAAGAACTCGTTGTTTCCGAACGAGTCCTGAACGGAGTAGTTCACCACGGTCATCAGCGGGATCACCGCCGAGAAGGCGACCAGAACGAGAACCGGCAGGACCATGAGCCAGGCGCGGTTGTCATAGGTCTTGTTCATGTCAGGCCCTCCCTTCGACGAGCCAGGAATCGGCGTAGAGATGCAGGGCCTCCGGCGCGAAGGCGACGTCCGCCTCAGTGGGAACCGCCACCCCTTCCGGCACGATCGAGACGATCTTCTGCCCGTCGAGTTCGGCGCGCACGACGCGTTCGGCGCCGAGATCCTCGACGCGGCGAACCTGCACCGGCAAGCCTTGCCCGCGCGGCACGAGCCGCACGAACTCGGGACGAATGCCGAGTTCGGTGCGCGCCCCGCTGGCCACCCGCGCGCCGCCCCCCAGGCGAACCCGCCCGCCGGCCAGAACCGCATCCTCGCCCTCAAGCCGGCAGGGCAGGACGTTCATGCCCGGCGAGCCGATGAAATAGCCGACGAACGTGTGGCGCGGGCGCTCGAACAGCTCCTCGGGCGTGCCGATCTGCACGACCTGCCCCTCGGTCATCACCACGACCTTCTCGGCGAAGGTCAGCGCCTCGGTCTGGTCGTGGGTGACATAGATCATCGTGGTGCGGAACTGGCGGTGCAGCTCCTTTAGCTGCGAGCGCAGCTGCCATTTCATGTGCGGGTCGATGACGGTCAGCGGCTCGTCGAACAGGATGGCGTTCACATCCGAACGGACGAGGCCGCGCCCCAGCGAGATCTTCTGCTTCTCGTCGGCGGTGAGCCCCTGCGCCCTGCGCCCGGCCTTGGCCTCGAGCCCCAGCCGGCGCAGCATGTCGCCGACGCGCCGCTCGATCTCGGGCTTGGGGACCTTCCGGTTCCGCAAGGGGAAGGCGAGATTGTCCGCCACGCTCATCGTGTCGTAGATCACGGGAAACTGGAAGACCTGCGCGATGTTGCGCGCTTCGGGCGTCAGCGTTGTCACGTCCCGCTCGTCGAAGCGCAGCGTGCCTTCAGAGGGCGTCAGCAGGCCGGAAATGATGTTGAGAAGCGTCGTCTTCCCGCAGCCGGAGGGGCCGAGCAGCGCATAGGCGCCCCCGTCCTCGAACAGGTGGTCGACCTCGCGCAGCGCGTAGGTGCCGGCCCTGGCGAGTTCGGGCGTGTAGGCGTGGCGAATATGGTCCAGGCGGATCGCGGCCATGGTCTGTCTCCTCAGGCCGCCAACCGGGCGGGTTCGCCGACCGCGCGCCCGCTCGCGTCGAAGACGAGAAGCGCGGCGGGGTCGAAGTGAAGCGTGACCGCCTCGCCCGGCTCCACGCGCTGGATGCCGGACAGAAGCGCGACGAGCCGCTGCCCCGCGACCTCGGCATGAACGAAGGTTTCCGAGCCCGTCACCTCGGCGATCACGGCCGTGCCCTGCATGGCGACCGAGCCAGGGCGATTTGTCAGCGAAAGATGATGCGGGCGAAGGCCGATCTGGCAGGGCCCGTCCGGCAGCATCCGCGCCACGGGCGGCAGCGGCACGGAGAAGCCGAGCGACGAGGCCAGACCCTCCGCGCCCTTCACGGCGGAGGCGACGTTGAGCGGGGGATCGGAAAAGG
The DNA here is from genome assembly GCF_001463785.1 of Aureimonas sp. AU40. Taxonomy (NCBI): domain Bacteria; kingdom Pseudomonadati; phylum Pseudomonadota; class Alphaproteobacteria; order Hyphomicrobiales; family Aurantimonadaceae; genus Aureimonas; species Aureimonas sp. AU40. The sequence goes on along the minus strand of NZ_BBWL01000054.1, from coordinate 91,114 downwards.
TGCGGGCGGTGACGAGATCGGCCGGGCAGCGATAGACATTGGCCGTCGGCCCGAACTGGGTGATGCGGCCCTGGCTCATCGTCGCCGTGTTGCCGCCGAGCAGAAGCGCCTCGGTCGGCTCGGTCGTGGCATAGACGAAGACGGCGCCCGTTTCGGCGAAGATGCGCGGCAGTTCCTCGCGCAGTTCCTCGCGCAGCTTGTAGTCGAGATTGGCGAGCGGCTCGTCGAGCAGCACGAGATCGGCGCCCTTGACCAGGGCTCGTGCCAGCGCCGTGCGCTGCTGCTGGCCGCCGGAGAGGTTGAGCGGCGTGCGCTGGAGATAGGGCTCCAGCTTCATCAGCTTGGCGGCGCGCGAAACGGCGGCGTCGATCTCGGCCTGCGAGCGACCGGCGACGCGCAGCGGCGAGGCGATGTTCTCGTAGACCGTGAAGGCGGGGTAGTTGATGAACTGCTGGTAGACCATCGCGACGTTGCGCCGGCGCACGGGAACGCCCGTCACGTCCACCCCATCGGCCAGGATGCGGCCCGATGTCGGCCGGTCGAGCCCGGCCATCAGGCGCATGAGGCTGGTCTTGCCCGCGAGCGTCGGCCCGAGAAGCACGTTCAGCGAGCCGCGTTCGAGGCGCAGCGACACGCGGTCGATATGCGTCTCGGCCCCGACCATGCGCGTCACGTCGATCAGTTCCAGCATCGAACCCTCCCAGGCCCACCCGTCGCGTTCGAGACCTTCGGGTGCGCGCAGGGGCACCGGGAAGGCTCGACATGTCTGTTCTCAACCCTCGTCCGACACGGGAGCGATCCCGCTCCGGTCGAACGAATTCTCAGGCTCCCGCGCCTCCCGTCGCGCGTCGGAGCCTCCTTCCCGTCAGGCGGCGGCGGTCTTTCGGATCGCCACCAAACCTTCGATGGCCCGTTCCAGCGCCTCGACCTCGGCGGGCGAGAAGCGCAGGCCCAACTTGGAGCGCCGCCAGAGCACGTCCTCGGCGGTGCGCGCCCATTCACGCTCCACCAGCCAGCCGAGTTCGGCCTCGAAGAGGCCATGCCCGAGATCGCGGCCAAGACCGTTGCCGGCGATACCCAGCGCGTCGCGCCCATAGGCCGAAACCATGCGCGAGACCGTCGCCTGGTCCAGCGCGGGGGCGAGGCGCGAAAGCTCCGCCTCGATCGCGCCGACGCCGTCGGTGGCGAAGTCGCCGCCGGGCAGGGGGCGGCTGCCGGTCCAGGGCGCGCCCTTGGCGCCGATGCGCTCGCCGATGCGCTCCAGCGCGTCCTCGGCCAGCTTGCGATAAGTCGTGATCTTGCCGCCGAAGCCGTTCAGCAGCCCGGCCTCGCCGCGCGCCGCATCGCCCTCGACCTTGAGGACATAGTCGCGCGTCGCCTCCTGCGCCTTGGAGGCGCCGTCGTCGAAGAGCGGGCGAACGCCGGAATAGGTCCAGACGATGTCGGCCCGCGTCACCGGGCGCTCGAAATAGTCCGAGGCGGCGCGGCAGAGATAGTCGGACTCCTCGTCCGTGATGGCGACCTTTGCCGGGTCGCCGTCATAGTCCCGGTCCGTCGTGCCGATCAGCGTGAAGTCGCGCTCGTAGGGAATGGCGAAGACGATGCGCTGGTCGGCGTTCTGGAAGATATAGGCGCGGTCGTGGTGGAAGAGCTTGCGCGTGACGATGTGCGAGCCCTGCACGAGGCGCACGTGCCGCGCCTCGCTCTGGCCGAGCGCGCGCTGGATCACGCGGTCCACCCAAGGCCCCGCCATGTTGACGAGAAAGCGCGCGGTGACCACCCGCTCAGTGCCGCCCGCGCGCCGGTCCCGCAGCCGGATACGCCAGAGCGCGCCCTCGCGCCGGGCTTCGGTCACTTCCGTCCCGACCATGATCTCGGCGCCGCGCGCCTCGGCGTCCCGCGCGTTGAGCACCACCAGCCGCGCGTCGTCCACCCGCGCGTCGGAATATTCGAAGCCCTTGGTGAAGCCGGTCTTCAGCGGCGCGCCGAGCGGGCCGGCGAGATCGACGCCGCTCGTGGCCGGCAATTGCCGCCGTCCGCCGATATGGTCGTAGAGAAACAGGCCGAGCCGCAGCAGCCAAGCCGGGCGCAGGCCCTTGTGATAGGGCAGCACGAAGCGCAGCGGGCGCACGATATGGGGCGCGATGCGCCAGAGCACCTCGCGCTCGGCCAGCGCTTCGCGCACCAGCCGGAACTCGTAGTGTTCGAGATAGCGCAATCCGCCATGGATCAGCTTGGTGGACCAGGAGGACGTGCCGGAGGCGAGGTCGTTCATTTCCGCGAGGCCGACGCTGTAGCCGCGCCCGGCGGCATCGCGCGCGATGCCGCAGCCGTTGATACCCCCGCCGATAATGAAGACGTCGAACTGCGCCATGTCCGGTCCCGCTCACTTTCGCATCGCAGCATATATTCGCCGGTTGCGAAATCTGATGCGACGATATCGAAAGGAAAACGAAAGTCAATCGCTCGTGATGGACGTAGTCCTGTCCCGCGACGCCACTTCGATCAGCCGGACCTGCGCGGCTTTGCAGACCTGCCGGAACTCCTCCACCGGGCAATGATCGGTGACGAACGTGCCGATCTCGCGGATATTGCCGATTCGCACCGAGGCCGTGCGCTCGAACTTGGTGGCGTCGGACACGAGGATCGTGTGGCGCGCATTGGCGATGATGGCCTGGGCGACGCGCACTTCGCGATAGTCGTAGTCGAGCAGCGTGCCGTCCGCCTCGATCGCGGACACGCCGATCACCGCGAAATCGACCCGAAACTGCTGGATGAAATCCACCGCCGCCTCGCCCACGATGCCGCCATCGGAGCGTCGCACCGTACCGCCCGCGATCACGACCTCGATCTCGGGGCAGGGGCGCAGGGTGGTCGCGACATTGATGTTGTTGGTGACCACCATCAGACCCTGGTGGCGCGACAGGGCGGTCGCGACGGCTTCCGTCGTGGTGCCGATATTGATGGTGAGCGAGGCGCCGTTGGGCACGAGATCGGCGACCGCCCTGCCGATCGCGGCCTTTTCGCCGGCGGCGATCAGGCGGCGCGCGTCGTAGCCGACATTCTCCGCCCCGAAGGAGACCACCGCGCCGCCATGAATGCGGGACAGGAGGCGCCCGTCGCACAGGTCGTTGAGATCCTTGCGGATGGTCTGGACGCTGACCTCGAAGCGTTGCGACAGCTCGTCCACCTGCACGCGGCCCTGCCGGCGCGCGAGGTCCAGAATCTGGCTTTGGCGATCGGACAGCATGCGGGCCTCCGAAGAGTTGCGACCCTTCGGTCATAAACGAAAGTCCGCGCGGATAAAGCGAAACCACCGAACGAAAGAGTGCGCATCGGGCCGGGGATGCGGTCTGACGATGAAGCGGAACGCACGATCGCCTATGTCGAACAGCGATCGAACACCTTCACCGCATCGCTCGGCAGGCTGGGGGACGCCTGTGTGCGTGGAGCGAACACTCTCTGCCGCACAAGGAGAGACGAGGCCCGCAAAGGCGGGACGCAGGAAATCACCAAGCCTTCGAAGGGGCGAGGAACCGGCAATTTCCAATGTAGCGAAGCGCGGCTTGGGAATGCCTAAAGGCTGGGCCGGCGCCGCCGCCCGGCAAGCGGGTCGAGACGCGGTTCCAACTGGAGGACGCTCGGCTTTTCGACCCGTCAGGCGCGCCTGCGGCCCAGACGGCCGCGCGGTTCAATCAGGCGACCATTCCGTGAGGGTGTTCTCCTCGTGGCGAAGCCTGAGGTTCAGAAGGCGCTCCAGCCCCTCCGCGCGCAGTCGCTCGCCGGCCGCGTCGCCGGCCAGATTGCGCCGCTCTTCCGGGTCGCTCGCCAGATCGTAGATCGCAGGGGGCAGGCCGGGGAAGTGGACGTATTTCAGGCGCTCGGTGCGAACCACATGCAGCGAGGCGAGTCGGTCCGTCAGCCCTCTCGGCGCCTCCGGCCGCCCCCGGACGAGATCGCGGAAATCGAAGCTCCAATGAGCCGCGTCGCGCCAGCCGGCGGAACGCTCGCCCCGGCAGAAGGGCAGGAGGCTTTCGCCGTCGACATTGGCGGGCACGCGAAGGCCGGCGAACTGGAGAAGGGTCGGCAGGAGGTCGATCGACTGGGTGAAAGCGTCCACCACGCTGCCGCGCGCGGCGTCGGCCTCGGGCCGGGGGTCGCGCAGGATCAGCGGGATATGGGCCGACTGGTCGAAATAGCCGAGCTTGCCGAGGAGCCCGTGGTCGAACAATTGCTCGCCATGATCGCCCGACAGGACGAGGAGCGTGCGCTCCCAGCGGCCCGCGGCCTTTAGCGCCGCGACGATGCGGCCGAGATGATGGTCCACCTCCGCCGCCATCGCGGCATAGGTGGCGCGAATGCGCCGGACGCTCGCCTCGTCGGCGGCGACCGCCGGGCCGGCGAGGCCGGGCGCGAATTTGGATAGATCCGTTCGCGCTTGATGGAAGGCGATCAGCGGATGCTGCGCCCCATCCCGCGCAAAGGAGCCCCAGCCGATCGGCAGCGCGACGTCGGCGGGATCGACCAGCGAATGGAAGGGCTCGGCCACCGCGAAGGGCGGATGGGGCGCGATGAAGGAGAGATGGGCGAAGAAGGGCTCGGGGCCGGCGACCGAGAACCAGTCGAGGAAACGGTCCGTCAGAAAAGCGGTTTCGGAATCCTCCGCCTCGAACAGGGCCGGCGCGCCGAAGGGCCGCGCGGCGAAGATGGCGTCGCGCCCCCGTTCGGGATGCGGCACGGCGGTGCCGCGCCGCTTGAGATGGGCGAGCCAGGGCGTCGCGCGCTCGGTCAGAAGCGTATCCACATCCAACCCGGGGGCAACGCCCTCATAGTCGCCGATCGCGGGGTCGCCGGGCGGTAGCAGGCGCGGGTCGGCGGTCGTGTCGGTGTAGCCGAAGAGGCGCGGCCGGACGCCGGCGCCGCGCATTAGCGAGAATACGGTCGGGTGGCGCGCGTCGAGCGGCGTGCCGTTGAGGATCGAGCGGTGCTTGTGCGGGTAGAGCCCGGTGTGCAGCCCCGCGCGGGCGGCGCCGCAGGGATAGGCCTGCGTGTAATGGCGCCGAAACAGGACGCTGTCCTGCAGCAGCGCCTCGAGGTTCGGCAGCGCGACGGGCGCGCGGCCGGGCAGATGATCGGCGCGCCATTGGTCGGCGGTGATGAAGAGAATGTCGTAGGTCAAAACGGGGCCCTCACAGCAGGAAGACATGGGCCTCCGCCGGGTCGATCGCCACATGAACCCGGTCGCCGGGATGAAGGTCGCCGGCCGCGCGGCTCGGCCAGTCCACTTTCAAGCGAAGCGGGCCGTCCTCGCCGGGCAGCGAGAGGTAGAAACGCGTCGTCTGCCCCTGGAACAGACGGGCCTCGACGGTCGCCGCCCCGCCGTCGCCCCTCCGCGCTTCGGCGGACATCTTCCGCGCGCACGAAGACGCCGACGCGGCTCGCCCCCGAGGGCGCGGGGAAGCGGATCGCGCCGAGGCGCGCCTCGCCGTTCGCGGCGCGCAAGTCGAACCGATTGCGCCCGCCGATGAAGCCGGCGCTGAAGGCGCCGGCGGGCCTGTTGTAGAGCTCGGCCGGGGCGGCCACCTGTTCGATACGCCCCGCGCGCATGACGATGACCCGGTCGGCCACGGCCAGCGCCTCGGCCTGATCGTGCGTGACGAGGATCGCGGTTGTACCGATACTCTGCTGGATGCGCCGGATTTCGTCGCGCAGATGGTCGCGCACCACGGCGTCGAGCGCCGAAAGCGGCTCGTCCAGAAGCAGAACGGCCGGATCGGCCGCGAGCGCACGGGCCAGCGCCGCGCGCTGCTGCTGGCGGCCGGATAGCTGGTTGGGATGGTGGTCGGCGCGCTCGGTGAGGCCCACCATTTCCAGAAGCTCGTCCGCCCGCTGGCGGATGCGCCGCGCGCTTGCGCCGCGCAGCCTCAGGGGAAAGCCGAACGTGCCCTGCGCGGCGGAGAGATCATCGCCCGTCGCGCGCAGGAGGCCGAAGGCGATCACGAGAAGCGGCATGACAGAGGGAATGGCGGCAAGTGTTTCGAGAACCGAACGGATCGCCAGGTTGCGCACGCGCTGCCAATAGACCGCTGGGGCGACGAGTAGGATTTCGATCACCGCGAGCAAGAGCGAACGCCAGAGCACCTCGCGAAAGCGCGGGTCGGCAAAGCCCTGTGCCCAATGGGAGAGCGTGTAGCCGTCCGGCAGGACGTGGGACATCCAGCGCGTCGCCAGACTGTAGAGCACTACGGCCGCCATAGGCACGAGGATAGAGAGGGTCGCGACGAGCAGGAGCGGCCAGGCACCCCAGCTCGTGCCGCGCGCGGCGCCGGGCGCGCTGCGCGTCAGCCGCAGGCGACGGGATGGGGCGGGACGGGTCACGTCAGCCATTTCAACCCCCGAGGGACGACGACGCGACAGAGCGTGAGGCTGATCATGGCGCAGAGCATGAGGATCACGGCCATGACCGGCATGCGCTGGCTGCCGAAGAGCGAGCCCTGCAAAATGCGGCTCATGCCGATCATGCCGACCGACCATGTGACGATCAAAAGCCAGGAGGCGAGGAGAAAGGGCCGCAGCACCGGCCAGCCGACATGACGCCAGAACTGGAAGCCGATCGACAGGCGCCGCGCGGCCTGCGCCTGCCGCTCGGTGAGGTCACGCTCCACCTCGTCGAAGCAGCTCAGCGCGATGCGGATCTTCGCCATCAGGCCTTCCGCCTCGGGCGCGACGCGCACGGAATGCCCGTCGCGCAGAAAGAGGCGCGTCGGCGTGGCGGCCTCGAAGGCTTGAGCCTGCGCCGAGACGGTGGGCTGGCTGACGCCGATCTCCCGCGCCGCGCGCGAGAACTGCCCGGTGCGGGCCAAGGCCTCCACCCCGCGCAATTGCGGAATGGAAATGGCCATCTGCCGCTGATCCCCTTGCCGCCGAACAGGGCGACTTATGGGGACAAGGCGCGGCGAAGAACAAGCCGCGCGCCTCGCCGGACCCCGGACGGGAAGGGTCCTTTCGGAGCGAAGGCGCGAGTTCGAAGATCGAACCGACGGGCTCTTGACCGCAAAAGTTTACACGTGTAGCAATTTGCGGGCGTCGAAGGGAGAGCGGCGCTGACCGGTGGGTGAGGACCGAAGCTGGATCGACGAGGCGCCGGGGATCTCCGGGCTCGCGACGAGGCCGGTGCGACCGGCTCGCGCTTGCAGCAGTTCGGCGACGGATCGTTGTTTGGGAGGAAGGCATGAACCTGCAATCATGGGCTCTGGGCTGCGTCGCGGCTCTCGCGATCGTCTTGCCCGCACAGGCGCAGACGGTGCTCACCGTCGGGACCGTCAACAACAACGACATGATCCGCATGCAGCGGCTCACGCCGGAGTTCGAGGCGAAGCACCCCGACATCAAGATCAACTGGGTGACGCTCGAAGAGAACGTGCTGCGCCAGCGGGTGACCACCGACATCGCCACCAAGGGCGGCCAGTTCGACGTTCTGACGATCGGCAATTACGAGGCGCCGATCTGGGCTCGCAAGGATTGGCTGGCACCGCTCGACAATCTGGGTGCGGCCTTCGACATCGACGGGCTCCTGCCGCCCGTGCGCGACGCGCTGTCGGTGAACGGCAAGCTCTTCGCCTCGCCCTTCTACGGCGAAAGCGTGCTGACGGCCTATCGCACGGACCTGATGCAGAAAGCCGGGCTGACCATGCCCGAGAAGCCCACCTGGAGCTTCATCACCCAGGCCGCCGAGAAGATGACCGACAAGTCGGCCGGGGTCTACGGCATCTGCCTTCGCGGCAAGCCGGGCTGGGGCGAGAACATGGCGTTCCTGGGAAGCCTCGCCCGCTCCTTCGGCGCCAACTATTTCGACGCCGCCTGGAAGCCGCAGTTCGAGTCGGAAGGCTGGAAGAAGGCGGTCGCCAGCTATGTCGAGACCATGCAGAAATTCGGCCCGCCGGGCGCGGCGTCGAACGGCTTCAACGAGAATCTGTCGCTCTTCGCGCAGGGCAAGTGCGGCATTTGGATCGACGCCACGAGCCTTGGCTCCTTCGTGACCAACCCGCAGCAGAGCCAGGTCTCCGACAAGGTCGGCTTCACGGCCGCGCCCTGCGGCGTCGACAATTGCCCGAACGGCGGGGCCAACTGGCTCTGGGCCTGGTCGCTGGCGATCCCGGCCTCTTCGCAGAAGAAGGAAGCCGCCGAGACCTTCATCACCTGGGCGACCGACAGCGACTATTCCAAGCTTGTCGCCGAGAAGGAAGGCTGGGGCAACGTTCCTCCGGGCACGCGGACCTCGCTCTACCAGAACGAAAACTACCTGAAGGCCGCGCCCTTCGCCGCCGAGACGCTGCGCTCCATGAACGCCGCCGACCCCTCGACCGGCCCCGACAAGCCCTATGTCGGCCTCCAGTTCGCCGCCATCCCCGAGTTCCAGGGGCTCGGCACGGCGGTGGGCCAGCAGATCGCCTCCGCCCTGTCGGGCACCATCACGGTTGATCAGGCGCTGGCCGCTGCCCAGTCGCAGGCCACGCGCGAGATGACCCGCGCGGGCTACATCAAGTAACGGCTTCGGGCGCCGGACATTTAGGTCCGGCGCCCGTTCCCCCCAAACCGGCGCCGCAGCCGCAAGGCCGCCGGGACCCTTTTCCCGATCAGGATCGAACCAATGAAACTCGAGGGTAAGACCGCACTCGTCACGGGCGGAGCCCGGGGCATCGGGCTCGGCTTCGCGCAGGCCTTCGTTCGCGAAGGCGCCCGCGTCGTGATCGCCGACGTCAATATCGAGCGCGCCACGCAGGCGGCCGGCGAGATCGGCCCGCAGGCCCATGCCGTGCGGCTCGACGTCACCGATCTCGCCTCGATCGAGCGCGTCGTGGCCGAGGTGGACGATGCCCATGGCGGTATCGACATCCTCGTGAACAACGCGGCGATCTTCGACATGGCGCCGATCACCGACATCACGCCGGAGAGCTACGAGCGGGTCCTGTCGGTCAACCTGAGAGGGCCGCTCTTCATGATGAAGGCGGTGTCCAACGCCATGATCGCGCGCAAGCGCGGCGGCAAGATCATCAACATGGCAAGCCAGGCCGGGCGCCGGGGCGAGGCGCTGGTTCTGCTCTACTGCGCGTCCAAGGCCGCCATCATCTCGGCCACGCAGTCGGCCGCGCTCGGCCTCGTGAAGCACGGCATTCAGGTCAACGCCATCGCCCCCGGCGTGGTGGACGGCGAGCATTGGGAGCAGGTGGACGCCGCTTTCGCCAAATGGGAGGGCCTCGCCCCCGGCGAGAAGAAGGCGGCGGTGGCGAAAAGCGTTCCGATCGGCCGCTTCGCCCAGCCCGAGGACATCGCGGGTCTCGCCGTCTTCCTCGCTTCCAGCGACAGCGACTACATCCTGGCGCAGACCTACAATGTCGACGGCGGCAACTGGATGAGCTGATCCCCTGGGGGTCAGTGCCATCCGCCCTCTCTCGGGAGCCCAAGCATGAAGGCCGTTCAGTTCCAGTCCGAAGGCGTCGCCGTCATCACCGATCTGCCGGTGGCCGCGATCCGGCCTCGACATGCCCTGGTGCGCATCAAGGCGTCGGGCCTCTGCCACACGGACATCGACATCCTGCATGGCCGATACGGGGCGGGCGCCTTTCCCATCGTTCCCGGCCATGAGTTCGCGGGTGTGGTGGAAGCCGTGGCCGACGACGTCTCGACGCTCGAAGTCGGCGCCCGCGTGGTGGCGGACCCCAACATCGCCTGCGGGCACTGCGCGTCCTGCCGCAAGGGGCTCGCCAATCTCTGCGAGCGGCTGGAAGCCTATGGGGTGACGCGGGACGGCGGCTTTGCCGAATATTGCCTCGTGGATGTCGGCCATCTCCACGATATCGGCGATCTCGCCTTCGACACGGCGGCGCTGGCGGAGCCCTTGGCCTGCGTGCTCAACGGGCTCGACGCCTCGGGCGTCACCGCGCCCGGCGCTCGCCGCCCGGAGGCGGCGCTGGTGATCGGCGCCGGCCCCATCGGCCTGCTTTTGGCCCTCGCGCTGAAAAGCGCCGGTGCCGGGCGGGTCGTCGTCGCCGACATCAACGAGCATCGTCTGGTCTTCGCGCAGTCGCTCGGCCTCGAGGTCATGGCGCCGGGGTCCTCGGCGCTGGAGGCGATGAAGCGCGGGTTCGACTTCGCGGCGGACGCGACGGGGGTCGCCAGCGTGGCCGCGACGCTGCCGAGCTATGTCGCCGATGGCGGCACGGTTCTCTTCTTCGGCGTCTGCGCGCCCGATGCGCGCATCGAAATCGCGCCGTTCGAAATCTTTCGCCGGCAGCTTCGCCTCTGCGGCGCGCATTCGCTGAACGGGCAGATCGAGCGCGCCCTCGCTCTGTTGCGCAGCGATGTCGGCGGCATGAGCCGGCTCGTGTCGCACCGGCTTCCCTTGGACGAGGTCGGCCCCTTCTTTCGCAAGGGCGGAGCGGGTCCCGATACGATGAAGGTCCAGTTTTCGGCTTGAGAGATCGTTTGACAAGTTGCCGAACCGACCCCACCGGGTTGTCGAACGATCTCTGGGGAGGATGGCCGTGACGCCCAGGCAACGGGTTCTCGAAACGCCGGTTCGCACGATGGAGGAGTTCTCCCTGTTCGTCGGCCTGTCGCGGCCGACCGTCTCGAAGTTCTTCAACGATCCGTCGAGCCTGAAGGACACGACGCGGCGGCGCATCGAGGCGGCGCTGGCGACCTCGGGCTTTCATCCCAACATGCTGGCCGCCAACCTCGTCCGCCGTCGCTCCAACATCGTCGGCGTCATCGTTCCCGACCCGTCGGACCCGTTCTACGCGGCGCTGACGCGGCGCATGCAGGCCATCGCCGGCGATGCGGGGTTTCAGGCCTTCGTGCTGTCGTCGGACGGCGATCAGGCCAAGGAGGTCCAGGCGGTGCGGACCCTGTCCTCCATGAGCGTGGCCGGCGCGGTGGTGGCGCCGTTGGGCGCCGCCCAGGCCGGCGGGTCGCAGGCACTGGAGCGGCTGGAGACGGACATCCCGCTCGTCTATGTCGATTCCGCGCCGTCCCATCCCGCAAGCTTCGTGGGCACGGACAATCGACGGTCCTTCGGCTTGATCATCGACCATCTCTGCCGGACCGGCACGCCGCCCTGGTTTCTCGGCATGCCGGCGGTCAACGCCAACGCCTCGGACCGCGCCCGCGCCTTTGATGCCGCGATGCGCTCGCAAGGGTTGGAGCCGAAGTCGCTCGACCTGCCCGCGGCGCGGGATTGGGATTTCGAGCGCTTCGGTTTCGAGACCATGCGCCTCGCGATCGAGGCCGGCTCCGTGAAGGGACGCACGATCCTGTGCGCCAACGACCGGCTGGCCTTCGGCGCGCTCGCCGCCGCCTGGCAGGCGGGCCTGAGGGTCGGCCGGGGCGAGGATTGCCACCTGCGGATCGCCGGCCACGACGACCACCCGCTGTCGCGCTACACCTGCCCGCCGCTGACCACCGTGGCGCAGAACTACGACGAGATCGGCCGCCGGGCGATGGATATCCTGCTGCGGCGCATGGGCGGCGAGGTAGCGGACGACGCGGCCGAGGAGACGGTGCTTCTCGATGCCGCGATCGTCGAACGCCAGTCCGCCTGAACGAAATCACCCAAGGAGAAACGCGATGGATCCGAAGGGATCGAAGATGCTGGTGACCGCCGGGGAGATCCTGGTCGAGATCATGGCCACCCGGATCGGCCAGACCTTTCTGGAGCCGGGGCCGCTCGTCGGGCCGTTTCCCTCCGGCGCGCCGGCGATCTTCATCGACCAGGCCGCCCGGCTGGGGCAGGCCTGCGGCATGATCGCGGCGGTCGGCGCCGACGATTTCGGCACGCTCAATGTCGAGCGGCTGAAGGCGAGCGGCGTCGACACCTCCGCCATCGCGATGCTGCCGGGCGTGCCCACCGGCACCGCCTTCGTGCGCTACGCGGCGGACGGAAGCCGGGCCTTCGTCTACAATATCCCGCTCAGCGCCTCCGGCCACATCGCGACGACGCCGGAAGCGCGCGCGCTTCTGGACAGGGCCGACCATTTCCACGTCATGGGCTCCTCGCTCTTCTCCCCGGCGGTGATCGAGGTGGTGGAGGATGCGATACGGGCCGTGAAGGCGAAGGGCGGAACCGTGTCCTTCGACCCCAATATCCGGCGCGAGATGCTGGACCTGCCCGGCATGCGCGAGGCGCTTGCGAGCGTCCTGGCATCCTCGGACCTATTTCTGCCGTCGGGCTCGGAACTCTTCCTCTTCGCCAGGGCCGAGGACGAGGCGGGCGCGGTGGCCGAGCTTCTGGATCGCGGCGTTGCGGCGATCGTGTTGAAGAAGGGCGCGGACGGGGCCGTTCATTACGACCGCGACGGCCGCACGGCCATGTCCGCCTTCGCCGCCGAAGAGATCGACCCGACCGGCGCGGGGGATTGTTTCGGCGCGGGCTTCGTCTGCGCCTGGCTTCGCGGCGCCGGCCCCGCCGAGGCGTTGCGCGTCGCCAATGCCTGCGGCGCCCTGGCCGTCGGCGCCAAGGGGCCGATGGCGGGCACGGGAACCCTGGCGGAGATCCAGTCCCTGATCGAAACAGGTCAGCGGGAGAGCGGACGATGAACGCGGCGGCAACGACGGCGAGCGAGCGCTTCGCCGCGATCGCGCGGCGCTTTGCCGCCGGCGAGGCCGCCGGCATCTGCTCGGTCTGCTCGGCCCATCCGCTGGTGATCGAGGCCGCGCTTCGTCATGGGCTGGCGCATGGCACGGACGTCCTGATCGAGGCGACCTGCAATCAGGTAAACCAGGACGGCGGCTACACCGGCATGACGCCGGCGGATTTCCGGCGCTTCGTGGAAGGCATTGCCGCCGATCTCGGATTCCCGCTCGACCGGCTGGTGCTCGGCGGCGACCATCTGGGACCCAATCCCTGGAAGACGCTGCCGGCGGACGAGGCCATGCGCAAGGCCGAGATCATGATCGAGGCCTTCACCGAGGCCGGCTTTACCAAGCTGCATCTCGACACGTCCATGGGCTGCGCGGGCGAACCTGCGGCGCTCGCCGACGAGGTGGTGGCCGAGCGCGCCGCCCGGCTGGCGGCGCGGGCCGAAGGCGCCGCGCGGGGCGAGGGCAGCCCGCTCCCCGTCTATGTCGTGGGCACGGAAGTGCCGGTGCCGGGCGGCGCCTTCGAAGCGCTGGACCATCTTCAGATTACGACGCCCGACGCAGCGCGGCGCACGATCGAGGTACATCGGGAAGCCTTCGCGAAGGCGGGTCTTTCGGAGGCGTTCGGCCGCGCGGTGGGCGCCGTCGTGCAGCCGGGCGTCGAGTTCGGCAATGCCGAACTCGTGGTCTACGAACCGGACAAGGCGCGAGCCCTGTCGGCCAGCTTGCGAGACCTGCCGGGCTTCGTGTTCGAGGCCCATTCCACCGACTATCAGCCGGCGGCGGCTCTGCGAGCCCTGGTGCGCGACGGGTTCGCCATCCTGAAAGTCGGCCCCTGGCTCACCTTCGCGCTGCGCGAGGCGCTCTACGGCCTTTCCGCCATCGCCGACATTCTCGTGCCGGCCAAGGGCGAGGAGACCCTGCCCGAGACCATGGAACGGGTGATGCTCGCCGCGCCGGGCAATTGGCTGAAATACTATCCCGGCGACGAAAGTGAGCAGCGGCTCCAGCGCCATTATTCGTTCAGCGACCGCATCCGCTACTACTGGCCGGAGCCGGAGGCGAAGGCGGCGGTGGAGCGTCTTCTGGAAAGGCTCGGGGACAGAGCCCTGCCGCTGCCGCTCGTCAGCCAGCATCTCGGGCAGCTCTATCCGCTGGTGGAAGCCGGCAAGGTCGAGCCTCGGCCAAGAGCGCTTCTTCTGGCCAGCGTGACGCGCGTTCTCGACATCTATGCCGAGGCAATTCGGCCCTGACGAAGCACGGCGGCGGGGCGAGCGCCGCGCGTCAGTCCTCCACGATCTGGGCGAGCGCGGCGTCGAGCCGCTCGCCCTTCATCACCAGCTTGGGCCGCAGCTTCGCGGCCCGGCTTTTGACATCCTCGATATTGCCGGCTCGTCCCACCTGAATGGCGCCGAGCATCGACATCATGAGATGCGGCGGGCAGACATAGAGATAGAAGCCCTCCTGCTCCAAGAGGACCGAGAACCGCTCGTCCACGGTGCTTTTCCAGGCCTTCGCGCCGTCCGGCACGGCATAGGACTGGACGAAATGGCCGCTATTGCCGGGCACGAAGGTCACCGTGTCGCCCGGCTCGGCCAGCACGAAGGCCGGCTCGAACACCATTCCGCCGTCCTTCCCGTAGTTCAGCATCCGCACCTCGTGCTCGGCGGCCTGTCCCGGCGCGGCGAGGAGAAGCAGGGCGATCGCGGCGGAGAGAGCGCGTTTCACGGTTGCGGTTCCTTCTGAGGAGAGGAGGCGGAGCGGCGTGCGGCGCCAAGCGGCTGAACCATGGGCGAGCCCCTGCGATCGTGCAGAACCTCGACCTCGACGCCGTAGACGGCGCCGATGAGATCGGCGGTGACGAGGCTTCGCGGCGGGCCGCAGGCCCGCAACGTTCCGTCCGCCACGACGAGGAGGGTGTCGGCATATTGGCAGGCGAGATTGAGATCGTGCAGCACCACGACCGTCACCCAGCCTTTGGCCCGCGTTTCGCGGCGCACGAGGTCGAGAAGCGCGATCTGGTGCTTGAGATCGAGGGCGCTGACCGGCTCGTCCAAAAGCATGGCGGCGGGCTCGCGCATGAGAACCTGCGCGAACATGGCCATCTGGCGCTGGCCGCCGCTAAGTGAGCCGATCGACCGGTTGGCGAGCGAGGCGATGCCGCAATCCTCCAGCCGCGCCATGGCGTCGTGCAGCGTCTCGTCGTCGATATGGAACTGAAGGCGGCCCAGCCGACCGAGCACCACCACTTCCAGAACCGTCATGGCGACATCGGCGGCGCTGTCCTGCGGCATGTAGGCGAAGGCGTGGCGCCAGGCTTTCAGCCCCGCGCCCCGCCGACCGGGGCCAAGACGCAGCCCGCCGAGTTCGATCTGCCCCGTTGCCAGCGGCAGATCCGCGAAGAGCGCGCGCAGCAGCGTCGTCTTGCCGGCGCCGTTCGGGCCGATCACTGCATGGATGCGACCGCGCTCCAGCGACGCGCTGACGCCTTGCAGGATCGTGCGCCCGCCGCGCGAGACGGCGACGGCCTCGAGCCGCATCATCGGCCCGTGCCTCGCGGCGCGAAGATCAGCCAGAGAAGAAAGGGCACGCCGACGATGGCGGTGACGATCCCCACCGGAAACAGGGCGCCGGGCACGATCGACTTCGACAGGACGGAGGCCGCCGACAGGATCAAGGCGCCGCAGAGCATCGACATGGGCAGGAGAAAGCGCTGGTCCTCGCCGATGCCCATCCTTGCGATATGCGGCGCGACGAGGCCGACGAAGCCGATCACGCCGACGAAGCTGGTGGCGGTCGCCGTCATCACCGCGACGATCACCAAGGTCTTCATGCGGAGCCGCCGAACGTCGACGCCAAGACTCGCCGCCCGCGTTTCGCCCATGCGCAGCGCCGCGAGCTTCCAGGAATCGCGCAGGAGCAGGGCGCCGCAGAGGGCGGTGACGGCGGTGGTCAGCCAGAAGGTCGGCCAGGTCGCCTTGCTCAGGCTGCCGAAGAGCCAGAACAGGATTTGCTGGGAGAGTTCGGGCGAAGACAGGAACTGGATCAGCGAAAGGAGCGACTGGAAGAGGAACAGAAGCGCGATGCCGCCGAGAATGATCGTGTCGCCCCGCATCCGCCGCATGGAGGCGAGCGCGAAGAGAAACAGGGCGGCCAGCATGGAGAAGACGAAGGCGCCGATGGGCACGGCGATCATCGCGTCGAGCCCTAAGCCGCCGAGCGCCAGAACGAGCGCGGCGCCGAAGCCGGCGGCGGCCGCCATGCCGAGCGTGTAGGGACTGGCCATCGGATTGTCGAGGATCGTCTGCATCTGCGCGCCGCCCGCGCCCAGCGCCGCGCCGACGCTGAGCGCCATCAGCGCCATGGGCAGGCGCAGCTGCCGGACGATGGAATCCGTCATTTCCGCCCGCTCGCCGAGCCCGGTCAGCGAGCGCAGCACCTCGCCGGGCGGCAGCAGCGACGGGCCGGTCGCCACGTCGAGAACGAGACTGACCGAGGTGGCGAGCGCGAAGAGCGCCAGCGCACGCCAGCGCCGTCGCTCCCGGCGTCGGTGGTCGGCGATCGCGCCGGCATGCTTGGAAGCCGATGTCATGGAATGTCCGTTGCAATACGCGGGAGGCGCGGCGCCCAAGCGCCGCGCCTCCCGCTTGGCGGCCTCAGCCCTTCACGTCGATCGCGAACGAGCCCTTCGGCATGACCGGCAGATACTTGGCGTAGTAGGCGAGGTAGTTCGCCACCGGATCGACGTCGGCGAAGGCGGCGGGGTAAAGCTGCTTGGCGATGAACTGCACCATGGCGAAGTCGGAATTGGTGCGCGAGGCGCCCTGGTAGACGCCGAAGAGCTGGCCGTTCTTCACGGCGGGAAGCTCCGCCCAGCCGGGACGGCTCTCGAAGGCCTTCAGCTTCTCGCGCGCCACGGCGGGCTCCACACCCTGGCCCATCGGAAGGGCGGCGGGGTTCTTGTTGTTCTCGCGGCCCGACAGGAAGATCGCGTCGGGCTTGGACGCCAGCACCTGTTCGGGGTTGATCGGCCCCCACCATTCCACGAAGGGCGCGGCGATATTGTCGCCGCCGGCGGCGGTCGCCATCGCGCCCCACATGTTCTTGCCGTAGGTGAACGAGTATTCCGCCGGGCCCTTGTTGCCGAACTCGACATAGACCTTCGGCTTGGGCAGCCCGGACTTGACGACCCGGTCGGCCACGTCCTTCAGCGCGCCCTCGTAGAAGGAGGCGATCTCGCCGGCCCGTGCCTCCTCGCCGGTCAGCGTGCCGAGAAGCCGCGTCGAGGCGGCATGGCGCTCCACGGTCTGGGCGTTGTAGTCCACCACGACGATGGGAATGCCGTTTTCCTCGATGCGATCGGCATCGAGCCCCAGCGCCTTGTATTGCCAGTCCGCCAGAACCAGGAGATCGGGCTTGAGCGCCAGTACCTTCTCGACCGAGAAGGTCTGCGCCTCGACCTCGCCGACATCGGCGATGTCGGTCAGGGACGGGCGATGGGCCGTGTGCATGGCCCAGTTGGCGGGCACCCAGCCTTCCCAGGCCTCGCGCGACAGGCCGACGACGTGGTCGAAGGCCTTCTCCCCGCCGACCGCCATATAGTCCTCGAAGTAGAAGCCGAGAACGACGCGCTGGGCGGGCAGGTCGACCTTCACCTCGCGTCCGATGACGTCGGTCACGGAGCGCGGCTCGGCGGCCGCGAGCGTCGTCGCAGCCAGGGCCAGAAAAGGGGCGATCAAGCTCGCCGCCGCGATGCGGCGCAGGGTCATGGACACGATGGTCTCCTGAAGGGGAACGTAAGCAGAAAGCCGCCTACCACCCGCGGATACCGTCGGCAACAAGTTTAGTTTGGAAGTATTTCAGAATAGAACGCTTCTATTCGATGCTCAGTAATATCGCCTTATCATTGAAATTGCTCTTCATGAAAATTCATCTGCGCTCGCGGCCGCGTTCCGTTGCTTACGGGCGAGACCTCACGGGCGCCGGTCCGGTCGAGGCCCGCAGGTCGAGCTCGTTGCGAAGGACGTGCCGGATCGGCTCCTGCGGCGTGTCGGCCGCGATCGCCTCGATCAGCATGCGCGCGCCCGTCCGCCCGAGTTCGAAACGCGGCTGGCGGATCGTGGACAGGGCGGGGCGGCAGAAATCGGCGAATTCGATGCCGTCGAAGCCCAGCACTGAGACCTCGCCCGGCACGTTGACGCCCGCCTCCTGGATCGTGGTCATGAAGCCGATGGCGTTCTCGTCGGACACCGCGATCACCGCGCTCGGGCGTCGCTCGCCAGCAGCCAGAAACTCGTGCGCGGCCTCTACCCCGCTTTCCATCGAGAAGTCGCCCTGGCTCGCCCGTGTCAGCGTCAGCCCGGGGCCCGCCGCTTCGAAGGCGGCGGAGAGCGCCTGCCAGCGCACGATCTCGTTGTAGTTCCCGGCCGGTCCGCAGAGGTAGAGAAAGTCGCGATGCCCGAGCGCTATGAGCTCGTGCAGGGCCCGCGCCATGCAGGCGTCCTCGTCCGTCAGGATCGTGTGCGTTCCCTCGATCGCGGCGCAGAGCGAGACGAGGGGGAGCCCGGTGTCGAACATGGTGCGACCGTCCACCGAGGCGACGAGCCCGGACAGGAGCACGGCGCCGTCGATCGTGCCGGAAAACATCAGGTCCATGAGCTGGCGGCTGCGCTCGCCCTCCACGGAGTCCACATTGCCGAGAACCATGGCGTAGCCGGCCGCCGCGAACTCGGCGTCGAGCCCGCGCAGAACTTCGGCGAAGAAGGGCGCGCTCCAGCGCTTGCGCGTGACGACCAGCACGGTGCGGCTGCGCTTGACGCGAAGCTGGCGCGCCGCCGCATTGGGCGTGTAGCCGAGCTTGGCGACGGCGGCGTGGACCCGCGCCCGCAGCTCGGGCCGGACCTGATCCGGGCTGGCCAGCGCCCGGCTGACCGTCGCGGTGGAAACCCCGGCCTCCAAAGCCACATCGCCGATCCGCACCCCTTGCGCTGCACCGCCAACCCTGTTTTTCGCCAATGCCATGCTGCTCCGCAAGAACGATTTCAAGATCATCTTACTTGTAATCGATTGCAGTGTCGAATAGCATTGGATTTGTAATCGATTACATCAGTCGAACGAGTCGTCTCTGGGAGGAGAGTCCATGTTGAAGCTGATGCGAGGTGCCCTTTTGGGCGCCACGATGTCTTGCGCCCTATTGTCGGGTGCTTCGGCGCAGGAGCCGTTGCGGGCCGAAGTAATGCACTGGTGGACATCGGGCGGCGAAGCGGCGGGCGTGCGCGTCTTCGCCGATGCCTACGAAAAGGCCGGCGGAACCTGGGTCGATGCCGCGATCGGAGGCGGGCAGAACGCCCGTGCGGCGGCCATCAACCGCATCGTCGGCGGCAATCCGCCCACGTCCTCGCAGTTCAACACCGGCCGCCAGTTCGACGATCTCGTCGGCCAGGGGCTGCTGGTGGATCTCGACGCCGTCGCGGCCGAGCAGAAATGGCGCGACGTCATTCCCGCGCCGATCGTCCAGGCGGCCTCGCGCGAGGGAAAGTTCTACGCCGTGCCGGTCAATATCCACGGCCACAACTGGATGTTCTACAACACCGAGACCTTCCAGAAGGCCGGGATCAGCGAAGCGCCCAAGACGTTCGACGCGTTCTTCGCCGACATGGACAAGCTGAAGGCGGCGGGCGTCACCCCTATCGCCTGGGGCGGCCAGCCCTGGCAGGAGGCGCTGGTGTTCGACGCCGTGCTGCTCGGCCAAGGCGGCAAGGACCTCTTCTACAAGGTCTATCGCGATAAGGACGAGGCGGCGATCAAGTCCGAGGCCTTCCAGCGCGTCGCCGCGACCTTCCACCGGATGCGCGACTATATCGACGCCGGCGCGCCGGGTCGCAACTGGAACGACGCCACCAGCATGGTCATCACCGGCCAGGCCGGCATCCAGATCATGGGCGACTGGGCCAAGGGCGACTTCATCGCCGCCGGAAAGACGCCGGGCAAGGAAGCGGGCTGCGCCCTCGTGCCGGGCGAGGCCGGCTATCTCATGGGCGGCGACGTCTTCGTGTTTCCCAAGATCGGCGGCGGCGCGGCGACCGAGGCTCAGACGCTTCTCGCCAAGACCCTGCTCGACCCCGCCACGCAGATCGCCTTCAACGAGAAGAAGGGCTCGATCCCCGTGCGCACCGATGTCGATGTCTCCAGCATGGACGCCTGCGCGCGCCGGGGCGCCGAACTGGTGAAGGACCCGGCCAACCAGATCCCGTCCGTCAACTTCCACGTTTCGGCCGACACGGTCGGCGCATTGCAGGACACGATCACCTCCTACTTCAACGATCCCTCGGCGACGGCGGAAGATTTCGCGGCGGACTTCGCCTCCGTCATGACAGCCGCCCGCTGAGCGCGTCGGGGTCGCCTCCGGCGCGGCCCCGCACCGTCCCGAACGCTGAAAGGAAGCCCGCCCATGGCGACGCGCATCCGGCGCTCGGCCGTCCCGGTCGTCGCGCTGTCTCCCACGATCCTCATCGTTCTCTTCGCCTATGTCGGGACGATGGGATGGACGGTCTGGATGTCCTTCACCGGCTCCCGGCTGCTCCCGGTCAACACGTTCGTCGGCACCGAGCAATACCAGCGCCTGTTCGGCGATCCGCGCTGGCTGGTCTCGGTGCAGAACATGGCGCTGTTCGGCGTCCTGTTCATCGGCTTCTGCCTGGTTCTCGGCTTCCTCCTCGCGGTGGCGATCGACCAGCGCGTGCGCGGCGAGGACGGGCTGCGGACCATCTTCCTTTATCCGCACGCCATGTCCTTCATCGTCACCGGCCTCGTCTGGCAATGGATGATGAACCCGACGCTCGGCATTCAGGAAGCGGTGCAGTCCATGGGCTGGGCGAGCTTCCGCTTCGACTGGGTCGTGCGTCGCGACATGGCGCTCTATGCCGTGGTGATCGCCGGCGTCTGGCAGTCGGCCGGGCTGGTCATGGCGCTGATGCTGGCGGGCCTGCGCGGCGTGGACGAGGAATTGTGGAAGGCCGCCCGCGTCGACGGCATCCCCACCTGGCGCGTCTATGTCTCGATCGTGCTGCCGCTGCTCAAGCCGATGATCATCACCTCCGTGGTGCTGCTCTCGATCGCGGTGGTGAAAGTCTACGATCTCGTGGTCGCGCTGACCAACGGCGGCCCCGGCACGTCCACCGCCGTGCCCGCCAAATACGTGATGGACTACCTGTTCGAGCGTCAGAATATCGGCTTGGCCGCCGCCGCCTCGACGGTTCTTCTCGTCACCGTCCTCTGCGTTTTGGCGCCCTGGATCTATGCCGAATACTTCCGCAAGGAGAGGGGAGGCGCCTGATGACCACGATCGATACGATCTCGCCCGCGACCCTCGACCGCGCCGCCACCCATCGCGGCGCCCGGCCCCGGCGCCTCACGGCGGGCCGGGTCGGGCTCTACACCTTCCTCGCCCTGTCGGCGGCCTTCTTCCTGCTGCCGCTCTACATCATGATCGTCACCTCGCTGAAGACGATGGACGAGGTGCGCCTTGCCAATATCTTCGCCTGGCCCGCCGATCCCGGCTTCCAGGCCTGGGTCGCGGCGTGGTCCACGGCCTGCACCGGGCTCGACTGCTCCGGCATCCAGGTCGGCTTCCTGAACTCGGTGAAGATCCTCGTGCCCTCCGTGATCGCCTCGATCGCGCTCGGCTCGGTCACCGGCTACGCCCTGTCGCTCTGGCGGGTGCGCGGGGCCAATGTGCTCTTCGTGGTTCTGCTGCTCGGGGCCTTCATCCCCTATCAGGTCTTTATCTATCCCTTAGTGCGCATCTTCTCGACGCTCGGCATCTATGGCTCTCTGCCGGGCATCGTGCTCGTCCACGTCATCTTCGGCCTGCCGGTGATGACGCTTCTGTTTCGCAACTTCTATGCCGGCCTTCCGCCCGAGCTGTTCAAGGCGGCGCGCATCGACGGTGGCGGCTTCTGGCGCATCTTCGCCCATGTGATGCTGCCCATGTCGACGCCCATGCTGGTGGTCGCCGTCATTCTTCAGGTCACCGGCATCTGGAACGACTTCATTCTCGGCCTCGTCTTCGCGGGCCGCGAGAACCTGCCGATGACGGTGCAGCTCAACAACATCGTCAACGCCGCGCAGGGCGAGAAACTCCACAACGTCAACATGGCGGCGACGATCCTCACGGCCCTCGTGCCGCTCGTCGTCTATCTCCTGTCCGGCCGCTGGTTCGTGCGCGGCATTGCAGCGGGGAGCGTGAAGGGATGATGATGTCCAGCGTTCAGGCTATGAGCGTCGCGGTTCGCGAGCTCGACATCCACTACGGCGCGCTGCGCGCGATCGACAAGCTCGATCTGGAGGTGCGGCAGGGCGAGTTCCTGGTGCTGCTGGGTCCGTCGGGCTGCGGCAAGTCCACGCTGCTCAACGCCATCGCCGGGCTTCTCGACATCACCGACGGCGAGATCTGGATTTCCGGGCGCAACGTCACCTGGGCCGAGCCGAAGGATCGCGGCATCGGCATGGTGTTCCAGTCCTACGCGCTTTATCCGCGCATGAGCGTGGAGGAGAACCTGTCCTTCGGCCTGCGCATGAACGGCACGCCGCGCGCCGACATCGCGGCGCGCATCGCCAAAGCGGCGAAGATGCTGCAGCTCGAACCCTATCTCAAGCGCAAGCCGGCGGAACTGTCCGGCGGCCAGCGCCAGCGCGTCGCCATCGGCCGCGCCCTGGTGCGCGAGGTCGACGTGTTCCTGTTCGACGAGCCCCTGTCCAATCTGGACGCCAAGCTGCGGGCCGAGCTGCGGGTGGAGATCAAGCGCCTGCACCAGAGCCTCGGCAATACGATGATCTACGTCACGCACGACCAGATCGAAGCGCTGACGCTGGCAGATCGGATCGTCGTCATGAAGGGCGGCGTGATCCAGCAGCTCGGGCCGCCCGCAGAAGTCTATCGCCGCCCGGTGAACCGGTTCGTGGCCGGTTTCATCGGCTCGCCGGCGATGAACTTCATCGAAGGGCGTCTGGAGAACGGCCGGTTTCGCGCCGGGTCGCAGGACCTGCCGCTCAGTGGCTACGAATTCGCGGGCACGGGCGCGCCGCCGCCCGGCGAAGCCAGCCTCGGCCTGCGCCCCGAGCATATCCGTTTGAGGGGCGGGGAGGGCCCCGGTCTCGTTCCGGCCGAAGGGCGCATCGAGGTCGTGGAGCCGATGGGCGCCGACACGCTGCTTTGGACCAGCCTCGGCGGCCAGCCTCTGGCGATCCGCACCGACGGCGAAAGCGGCCACCGCGTCGGCGAAACGCTGCGCTTCGCGCTCGACATGCCCAAGGCCTCGCTCTTCGGACCGGACGGCGAACGGCTCTAGCCCCGCGACCCCTTCAAACCGCTCTCGGCCCCTTCGACACGGCCCGGACACCCCATCGGCCCCCGCCGGCCCCGGCCTTCCCGCGCAAGCCAGGGAAGGACGGCCGACGCGCGGCCTCCCGCCTTCCCCTCCGTCGCTTCACAAGGAGTTCGCTATGACCACCTTCTCCATGCAGCTTTATTCCGCCCGCAACGCCCCGCCGCTGGCGGACCGGCTGCGGGACCTCGCCGCCCTCGGCTACACCGATGTCGAATGCTTTCGCGGGCTCTACGACGACGTGCCGGCCCTCAAGGCGGCGCTGGACGCCAACGGCCTTTCGGCGCGCAGCGGCCATTTCAGCGTCGAGCTTCTGGAAAGCGATTTCGCCCGCTGCATGGAGATCGCCCGCACGCTCGGCAACGAGATCGTCGTTCTGCCCTATCTCCTGCCGGACGCGCGCCCGAGCGACGCGGCGGGTTGGCAGGCCTTCGGCGAGCGCGTGGCCACGATCGCCCGGCGCGTGAAGGCGGAAGGCCTGCGCGCCGCCTGGCACAACCATGATTTCGAGATGCGCGAGGTCGAGGGCGGCGGTCGGCCGCTGAGCTACATTCTCGACGCCGATCCCGCGATCGAGTGGGAGGCCGACCTCGCTTGGGTCGTGCGCGGCGAAGAGGACCCCGCCGCCTGGCTCCAGCGCTATTCCGGCCGCGTCGCGTCCCTGCACGTCAAGGACATCGCGCCTGCCGGCACCAAGACGGACGAGGACGGCTGGGCCGATGTCGGCGAAGGCGTGCTCGACTGGGAAGCGCTGTGGAAGGCGGGCAAGGCGGCTGGGGCCGATCTGATGATCGCCGAACACGACAATCCCAGCGATTTCACCCGCTTCGCGCGCACGTCGCTCGCAGCTTTCCGGCGTTTCGAAGAAAGGAGCTGACCCGATGGTGCAGCGTATCGGCCTTGTCGGATGCGGCGTCATTTCCGACATCTATCTCAGAAACGCGGCGCTGTTTCGCGACATCCGCTTTACCGCCTGCGCCGACATGCGGCGCGAGGCGGCCGAGACGAGGGCGGGGCAGTATGGGCTGAAAGCCCTGTCGCTGGACGAACTCTACGCCAGCGACGACGTGGACATCGTCCTCAACCTCACCAACCCGGACGCCCATGCCGAGGTCTCGCTGCGGGCGCTGGCAGCTGGCAAGCATGTCTATACCGAGAAGCCGCTCGCGACATCGCTGGAGGACGGCCGCGCCATCGTGGCCTCCGCCAGGGAAAGGGGGCTGCAGGTCGGCTCGGCGCCCGACACGATCCTCGGCCCCGGCCTTCAGACCTGCCGCCGTCTGATCGACGAGGGCGTGACCGGCCCCGTCGTCTCCGGCATCGCCACCATCATGTCGCGCGGCATGGAGCACTGGCACCCCGCGCCGGCCTATTATTTCCAGCCTGGCGGCGGCCCCGTTCTCGACATGGGACCCTATTACATCGGCGCGCTGGTGACGCTGCTGGGGCCGGTGGCGAAGGTTACCGCCGTCGGCCGGATCGGCCTGCCTGAGCGCGTCGTCACGGCCGAGGGGCCGAATGTCGGCCAGCGCATCCGCGTCGAGGTGCCGACCACCGTCCACGCCGTCCTGTCCTTCGAGAGCGGCGCGCAGGTCACGCTTCTGGCGAGCTGGGACGTCTGGAAGCACGCGCATCTGCCGATCGAGCTGCATGGCGAAACGGCCTCGCTGCGCGTGCCCGACCCCAACTTCTTCGGTGGGCGGATCGAGCGGGCCGAAGACCGCGACGACTGGCGGCCGAGCGACACGAGCGAGCGCTTCTTCGGCCGGGTGAACTACCCCCTCGCCAAGCCGCTCTACGCCAATTATCGCGGCCTCGGCCTGGCCGAGATGGCGCGGGCGATCGAGAGCGGGCGCACCTGCCGCGTCAACGGCGACTGGGCGTTCCACATTCTCGACGTCATGCTGTCCATCCTTCGCTCCGCCGAGGAGGAACGCGGCGTCGCGGTCGCGTCCCGCTGCGAGCGCCCCGAGCCGCTGACGGACGAGGAGGCGCTGTCGCTCTTGGGCGAGGCGTCGATGCGCGAGGCCGGCTGAACGGACGGCCCGCCGACCGGCTTCACCTCGCGATGCGCGTGGAAAGAATGATCGAGGATTGCGTGCGCTCCACGCCCTCGATCGCGCCGATCTCGTCGATCCGCTGGTCGAGTTCGGCGATGGACGGCGCGGCGATGATCGCGATCAGATCGAACGCGCCGCTGATCGAGTGAAGCTCGGTGACGGCCTGCACCTTGCCCATCGCGGCCGTCACCTCACTGAGCGACTTCGGCGCGATGGTGACGAGGATATGCGCCCGCACCAGACTGGACGCATAGGCCTCCGACAGCCTGACGCCGTAGCCCGCGATCACGCCGATCCGCTCCAGGCGCTCCAGCCGCGCCTGCGCCGTGGTGCGGGACACGCCCAGCCGCTTGGCCAGCGTCGCCACCGGCATTCGGGCGTTTTCGCCCAGCAAAGCCAGAAGTTCCCGGTCCTTCACCGTCAGGTCGATCATTCCATGCGATCCGTCAAAACGTGTCGTCATATTGTCTAATCGGAAGCGTCGATTGACGCAAACCGACGCTATGATCCACCCGCTCCGTCTTTATGCTGCCTTTATGTGAGTTCGGCAGCGGGAGTGGGACATGAACGAGATCGTGGTGATCGGCGCTGGGAAGATCGGGGGCGCCATCGCGCTCATGCTGGCGCAGACCGGCGACTACCGGGTCGTTTTGGCCGATCGCAGCGACGAGCAGCTTCGCAAGATCGAGGCGCATCCGGCCGTCACCACCCGCGCCGTCGACATTTGCGACGAGCGCGACCTTGCCGCCGCTCTCCAGGGCAAGTTCGCGGTTCTTTCGGCCGCGCCCTTCCACCTGACGGGCCGGATCGCCAAGGCCGCGCGCGAGGCCGGCGTTCATTATCTCGACCTGACCGAGGATGTCGCAACGACCCGGATGGTGGAGGCGCTGGCGGAGGGCGCGGGGAGCGCCTTCATTCCGCAATGCGGCCTGGCGCCCGGCTTCATCTCGATCGTCGCCAACGATCTCGCCAAGCGCTTCGAGCGTCTCGACAGTGTTCGGATGCGCGTCGGCGCACTGCCTCAATATCCCTCGAACGCGCTGAACTACAACCTGACTTGGAGCACCGACGGGCTCATCAACGAATATATCGAGCCCTGCGAAGCCATCGTGGAAGGTAGGCTGATCGCCGTTCCCGCGATGGAGGAGCGCGAGGAGTTCTCGCTGGACGGCGTGACCTACGAGGCCTTCAACACGTCCGGCGGGCTCGGCACCCTGGCCAAGACGCTGGAAGGCCGCGTGCGGACGATGAACTACCGCACCATTCGCTATCCCGGCCACCAAGCCATCATCAAGGCCTTGCTCAACGACTTCAACCTGAAGAACCGGCGCGAGGTGCTGAAGGACCTGTTCGAGCACGCCTTGCCGGCGACGCTTCAGGACGTGGTCATCGTCTTCGTGACCGTCTGCGGCTGGCGCGAGGGCCGCTACCTGCAGGAGACCTACGCCAACAAGGTCTATGCCGGCGTGGTGGCCGGGCGGCGGATGAGCGCCATTCAGATCA
Organism: Aureimonas sp. AU40; assembly: GCF_001463785.1. Taxonomy (NCBI): domain Bacteria; kingdom Pseudomonadati; phylum Pseudomonadota; class Alphaproteobacteria; order Hyphomicrobiales; family Aurantimonadaceae; genus Aureimonas; species Aureimonas sp. AU40. The sequence goes on along the minus strand of NZ_BBWL01000054.1, from coordinate 64,530 downwards.
CCACCGCCGCCGGCATCTGCACGGTTCTCGATCTCCTGGCCGAGGGCGCGCTGCCCGCGCAGGGCTTCATTCGGCAAGAGGAGATCGAGCTTGCCGCCTTCCTCGCCAATCGCTTCGGCCGGGTCTACGGGCAGGACGCGTTCGACCAGAGAAAGGCCGGGTGATCCGCCTCACGGGTCCGGCCGCGAGCCCTCCGCCGGGCGGCGGCTCTCAGGAATTGGTCTCCAGCCGGTAGCGGCTTCCGGGGTAGAGCAGCCGCACCGTGGAGACGAGCCCGGCCTCGCACCATGTGCGGCGCCGGACCAGAAGGCAGGGCTCGGTCTTGCCGATGCCGAGAAGCTTGCATTCCCAGGGGTAGGCGGCGATCGCCTCGATGAACTGCTGCGCCCGCACGATGGGCGCGACGGCCGAGAGATAGCTGTTGGGCGTGATCGCGGTGAAGTCCTGGGTGAGATAGTCCGGCGCGAGGCGGGGATTGACGAACCGGTCCTCGATCTGGATCGGCAGGTCGTCTTCCCTGTGAAGGATCACGGAGTGGACGACGCGCGCGCCGATCTCCAGCTCCAGAACGTCGGCCAGTTCGGGGCCGCAGATCTCCTCCTGCAAGAGGACGACCTGGGGCGAATGCGCGCCGCCACGCGCGCCGATCTCGTCGGCGATGTTGGGCACGCCCTGGAACAGCGAGCTGCGCTTCTTCGGAGCGACGAAGGAGCCCTTGCCGCGAATGCGCACGACGACGCCCTCCGCCGCCAGCTCGCGCAATGCACGGTTCACGGTCATCCGGCTGATGCCGAGCATGTCGACGAACTCGTTCTCGGAGGGCACACGATGGTCCGTCTGCCATTCGCCCGTGTCCACGCGGCTTCGGACATAGTCCTTCAGCTTCTCGTAGAGCGGGACCTGCTGCTCCGACTGGTTTTCACGCGCCCCTTCCGTCGACAGATCGATGTCCTCCCCGCGCCTCATGCGTCGATTCATATAGAGACAAGTCGGCAGGTTTTGACCAGCGCCCGCTTGCGACGGACATCGAAATGCGCAATGTTGTATAGGCAACTTCTCCTGGCGCTGGAGCTTTCATGCCTTCACCGACCTCGCGCTTCCATTGTCCGATCGCCCTCCTGCCGGGAGGCTGGGCGCGCGATGTCGCGATCGAGGTGGGCGCGGACGGGCGGATCGCCTCGGTGTCGTCGGGATCGACTGCCGAAGGGGGCGAGCGCCTGCGCGGGCCCGTGGTTCCCGCCCTCGCCAACCTGCATTCCCATGCCTTCCAGCGCGCCATGGCGGGTCTGGCCGAGCGGGCAGGGCGGGGCGACGACAGTTTCTGGACCTGGCGCGCCGAGATGTATCGAACGCTTGGGCTGATGACGCCGGACGACATCGGGGCCATCGCCGCCAAGCTCTATGTCGAGATGCTGAAGGGCGGCTTCTCGCGCGTCGCGGAGTTTCATTACCTCCATCACGGGGCCGACGGCGCGCCCTATGCCGATCCCGCCGAGACCTCGCGCCGCATTCTCGCGGCCGCCGCCACGGCCGGGATCGGCCTCACGCATCTTCCCGTCTTCTACGCCCATTCGAATTTCGGCGGCGCCGCGCCGGGCGAGGGCCAGCGGCCTTTCCTGCACGATGTCGACGGCTTCCTGACGCTCCTCCAGACGCTCGCTCCCGCCTGCGAGGCGTCGGGCGCGACGCTGGGTCTGGCGATCCACTCGCTGCGCGCCGCGACGCCCGAGGAAATCCGCGCGATTTTGGCGGAGGAACGCAGCGGAGGCCCGATCCACATTCATGTCGCCGAGCAGGAGCGCGAGGTCGAGGAATGCCTCGCCTGGAGCGGACGGCGGCCGGTGGAATGGCTCTTGGACGAGATGGCGGTGGACGCCCGCTGGTGCGCCATCCATGCCACGCACATGACACCGGAGGAGACGGCGCGCCTCGCCGCGTCCGGCGCCGTCGCGGGCCTTTGCCCGGCGACCGAAGCCAATCTCGGCGACGGCATCTTTCCCGCCACCCGCTATCTCGCCGCCGGTGGGCGACTGGGGATCGGAACCGACAGTCATGTCGCGACCGGCCTCGCCGAGGAGTTGCGGCTTCTCGAATACGGCCAGCGGCTGCGCGATCGCCGGCGCAACCGCCTCGCTTCCGGCCCGGGCGCGTCGGTCGGGCGCACGATGTTCGAGGCGGCGCTGGCGGGCGGGGCGCAAGCGACGGGCGTCGCGGCATCCGGCATTCGCGTCGGCGCCCCGGCCGATCTGGTGGTGCTCGACGGCGCGAACCCGTTCATCGCCGCGGCCGCCGAAGGGCGCGAGGGCGACGCGATCCTCGACCGCTGGCTCTTCGCCGTCCCGGACGTGGTGCGCGACGTCGTCGTCGGCGGCCGGTTCGCGATCCGCGAGCGCCGCCATGCGGCCGACGAGGCGATCGACGCCGCCTTCGCCAAGGCGCTGCGGAGGCTGCAATGACGGCGGCGGCACCTTCTGCGATGGTCCATCTCGACCGGCCCCTGTCTCCCGCCGAGATCGCCCGCGTGGCGCGTGGGGCGCCGCTCGCGCTGACGGAAGCCGCTCGCGAGCGCATCGCCCAAGGCCGGCGGATCGTCGTGGCTTTGTCCGAAAAGGGCATTCGCGGCTACGGCATCAACACCGGCGTCGGGGCGCTTTGCGACGTGATCGTGGATCGCCCGCTCCAGCAGGCGCTGTCGCGCAATCTCCTTTTCAGCCACGCCTGCGGGCTGGGTGAGCCGCTGGGGCGCGAGGAAACGCGCGCCGTGATGGCGGCCGAGATCAACGGTTTCGCCCACGGCGCCTCGGGCGTGCGGCTTGAGGTGGTGGACGCGCTGATCGCTCTGCTCGACGCCGACATCCTGCCGCTCGTCCCCTCGCGCGGCTCGGTCGGCTATCTCACCCACGCGGCGGCGATCGGCCTCGTGCTGATCGGGCACGGCGAGGCCATGGCCGGGGCGGAGCGGATCGACGGCACGGAAGCGATGGCGCGGATCGGCCGCGCGCCGCTGGTTCTGGAAGCCAAGGAAGGCTTGAGCCTCGTCAACGGAACGCCCTGTTCCACCGGGCTCGGCTGCCTCGCCCTCGCGCGCCTCGAAGCGCTTCTCGACTGGGCGGACGCCGCCGCCGCGATGACCTACGAGAATCTGGGAAGCCAGGCGGGCACGTTCGACGCCGAGACGCTGGCCTTGCGCCGCTGCGAAGGGCTGCAGGCGGTGGGGCGGCGGATGCGCGAGCTGCTCGCCGGCAGTCCGCTCCTGGCGGAGCGGGCGGGGCGTCGCACGCAGGACCCTTTGAGCCTGCGGGCGGTTCCGCACGTTCACGGCGCGGCGCGCGACGTATGGTCGGCGACTGAGCGCGCTTTGGCGGACGAGCTGGCGAGCGTGACCGACAATCCGGCCGTGTCGGGCACGCCGGAACAACCCGTGGTGCGATCCGAGGCCCATGCCGTGGCCGCCGCGCTGGCGCTGGCGCTGGACGGGCTGGCTGTCGCCGCCGCCGAGGTCGCGGCGATGGCCGAGCGGCGGATCGACCGGCTGGTGAACCCGCTGGTGAGCGGCCTTCCCGCCTTTCTGGCACAGGAGGGGGGCGTCTTCTCCGGCTACATGATCGCGCAATACACCGCCGCCGCGCTCGTCGCCGAGAACCGGCGTCTTGCCCAGCCCGCGAGCCTCGACGGCGGCATCACCTCCGCCTTGCAGGAGGATATGCTGACCCACGCGACACCAGCCGCCACGAAGCTTCTCGCGATCCTCGATAATCTCGGCGACATTCTGGCGATCGAGCTTTTGTGCGCTAGCCAGGCCTACGAGCTTCAGCCGATCGCGGACCGTGCGCCGGGCACGCAGACGCTCTACCGCCGGGTGCGCGCGGTCGTGCCGCCCTATGCCGACGACCGGCCGATGAACGCCGACATCGCGGTGATGCGCGCGCTTCTTCGCGCCCCGGCCTTTCCAGAGGACTCCGCATGAGCCAACTCCTGACCAATGCGCGGCTGGCGACGCTGCGCGAGGATGCCGACGGGCTGGGTGTCGTCGAGGACGGCGCGATCCTGATCGAGGCGGGGCGTATCAGCTATGCCGGCCCGCGCGCCGCGCTTCCCGGCACCGAGGGCGCGGACGTGGTGGATCTCGGCGGGCGCTGGGTGACGCCGGCCCTGATCGACTGCCACACCCATCTCGTTCATGGCGGCACCAGAGCGCGCGAATTCGAAATGCGCCTCGCCGGCGCGAGCTACGAGGAGATCGCCAGGGCAGGGGGCGGCATCGTCGCCTCGCTTGCCGCCACGCGCGCGCTCTCGGTGCGCGAGCTGGCCGAGACCGCGCTGCCGCGCCTCGACGCGCTCCTGGCGGAAGGCGTCTCGACGGTGGAGATCAAGTCCGGCTACGGGCTGGAAATCGAGGCGGAATGCCGGATGCTGGAGGCCGCGCGGCTGCTGGCGAGCCTGCGCCCGGTGCGGATCGTGACGAGCTGGCTCGCCGCCCACGCGACGCCCGCCGACTACAAGGGCCGCAACGCCGACTATCTCCGGGAGGTCGCGATACCCGGTCTGCGCGAGGCGCATCGGCGCGGGCTGGTGGATGCGGTGGACGGGTTCTGCGAGGGCATCGCCTTTTCGGCGGAAGAGATGACCGATGTCTTCGAGGCGGCGCGCGCGCTGGGCCTGCCGGTGAAGCTTCATGCCGAGCAATTGTCCCATGCCGGCGGCGCGGCGCTGGCGGCGCGCTTCGGGGCGCTTTCGGCCGACCATCTCGAATATGCGACGGCGGAAGACGCGGCGGCCATGATGGCCAGCGGCACGGTCGCCGTGCTCCTGCCCGGCGCCTATTACTTCATTCGCGAGACGCAGGCGCCGCCGGTGGACCTGTTCCGCCAGGCCGGCACGAAGCTGGCGCTGGCGACCGACTGCAACCCCGGCACCTCGCCGCTGACATCGCTGCTTCTCACCATGAACATGGGCGCGACGCTGTTCCGGCTGACGGTGGAGGAATGTCTCGCCGGAACGACGCGCGAGGCGGCGCGCGCGTTGGGCCTCCTGGCCGAGACCGGCACGATCGAGCCCGGCAAGTCCGCCGATCTCGCGGTCTGGGATGTCGGAAGCCCGGCCGAGCTGGTCTATCGCATCGGCTTCAATCCCCTCCATGCCCGCTATTTCCAAGGAAAGAGGTTCGGTCGATGAGCGTCTTCGAACGGCACCAGGGCACCTCGCCCGTCGTCATCGCGTTTCCCCACACGGGAACGCTCGTTCCCCCCGAGATCGAGGCCAAATTGAACGCGGAAGGGCGGCTCCTCCGCGACACGGACTGGCATATCGAGCGCCTCTACGACGGGCTTCTGCCCGGTGCCACGACGGTGCGGGCGACCTTCCATCGCTACGTGATCGATGCCAATCGCGACCCGTCGGGGGCGAGCCTTTATCCCGGCCAGAACACGACCGGCCTCATACCGGTCATCGATTTCGACGGCCAACCGATCTGGCGCGAGGGCGAGGAGCCGGACGAGGCGGAAACGGCGCGGCGGCTCGCCGCCTTCCACAAGCCCTATCACGAGGCGCTGTCTACCGAGATCGAACGGGTCAAGGCGCTGCACGGCTACGCCATTCTCTACGACTGCCATTCCATCCGCTCGCACATTCCGTTCCTGTTCGAGGGACGGCTGCCGGATTTGAACATCGGCACGGACGAGGGGCGAACCTGCGCCCCCGAGATCGAGCAGGCGGCACGCGAGATCTGCGCTGCGGCAGACGGCTTCTCCAGCGTGCTCAACGGGCGCTTCAAGGGCGGCTGGACCACGCGCCATTACGGGCGGCCCAAGGAGGGCGTCCACGCCATCCAGATGGAACTGGCGCAAGCCACCCATCTCGAAACGGAAGCCCCGCCCTTCCGCTACGACGAGCGACGGGCCGAGCGGCTGCGCGCTGTGCTTTCCACGCTTCTCCACCGCATCGAGGCGCTCGGCGCCACTCTGAAAGGCTGATCGGCCATGTCGCTCCCGAACCCGCGCCACAACGCCCGCACCGTCCGCGCCGCGACCGGCACCGAGCTCACCGCCAAGAGCTGGCTCACCGAAGCGCCTCTGCGCATGCTCATGAACAATCTCGATCCCGATGTGGCGGAGAACCCGCACGAGCTGGTGGTCTATGGCGGCATCGGCCGCGCCGCGCGCACATGGGACGATTTCGACCGCATCGTCGCGACGCTGCGCGACCTGGAAGCGGACGAGACGCTGCTCGTCCAGTCCGGCAAGCCGGTGGGCGTCTTCCGCACGCACAAGGACGCCCCGCGCGTTCTCATCGCCAATTCCAACCTCGTGCCGCATTGGGCCAATTGGGATCATTTTAACGAGCTGGATAAGCGCGGTCTGGCCATGTACGGCCAGATGACCGCCGGCTCCTGGATCTATATCGGCACGCAAGGCATCGTGCAGGGCACCTACGAGACCTTCGTGGAGGCCGGGCGCCAGCATTACGGCGGCAGTCTCAAGGGCAAATGGGTGCTGACGGGGGGCTTGGGCGGCATGGGCGGGGCGCAGCCGCTCGCCGCCGTCATGGCCGGCGCCTCGTGCCTTGCCATCGAGTGCAACCCGGACTCGATCGAGTTCCGCCTGCGCACCCGCTATGTAGACGAGAAGGCCGAGACGCTGGACGAGGCCATGGCGATGATCGAGCGCTGGACGGCGGCGGGGGAGGCGAAATCGGTCGGGCTGCTCGGCAACGCGGCCGAGATCCTGCCTGAGATGGTCCGGCGCGGCATCCGCCCCGACATCGTCACCGACCAGACCTCGGCGCACGATCCGATCAACGGCTATCTCCCCGCCGGCTGGACCATGGGCGAATGGCGGGCCAAGCGGGAGAGCGATCCGAAGGCCGTCGAGAAGGCGGCCCGCGCCTCCATGCGCACCCATGTCGAGGCCATGCTCGCCTTCCACGAGGCCGGCGTGCCGACGCTCGACTATGGCAACAACATCCGCCAAGTGGCCAAGGACGAGGGGCTGGAGAACGCCTTCGACTTCCCCGGCTTCGTGCCGGCCTATATCCGCCCGCTCTTCTGCCGGGGCGTCGGCCCGTTCCGCTGGGCGGCCCTGTCGGGCGACCCGGAGGATATCTACCGCACCGACGCCAAGGTGAAGGAGCTTCTCCCCGACAACGCCCATCTCCACCGCTGGCTCGACATGGCGCGCGAGCGCATCGCCTTCCAGGGCCTGCCGGCGCGCATCTGCTGGGTGGGCCTGGGTGACCGGCACAGGCTGGGCCTCGCCTTCAACGAGATGGTGCGCAATGGCGAGTTGAAGGCGCCGGTCGTGATCGGCCGCGATCATCTGGACTCCGGCTCCGTCGCCTCGCCCAACCGCGAGACGGAGGCGATGCGCGACGGGTCGGACGCAGTGTCCGACTGGCCGCTGCTCAACGCGCTGCTCAACACGGCGTCCGGCGCCACCTGGGTCTCGCTCCATCATGGCGGCGGCGTCGGCATGGGCTTCAGCCAGCATTCCGGCATGGTGATCTGTGCCGACGGCAGCGAGGACGCCGACCGGCGCCTTGCCAACGTGCTCTGGAACGATCCCGGCACCGGCGTCATGCGTCATGCCGACGCCGGCTACGAGATCGCGCTGGACTGCGCCCGTGAGAAGGGCCTGCGCCTGCCGGCGATCCTTCGGTGAGCGAAGGCCGCATCCTGCGCGCCGCCGATCATCGGCGCATGCCCTGGAAGAACGGCGGCGGGGAAACCATCGAGATCGCCGTCCATCCGCCGGGCGCGGGCCTTGCCGATTTCGACTGGCGGATCAGCATGGCTGATGTCGCGAGCGACGGCCCTTTCTCGCGGTTCGAAGGCATCGATCGCACGCTCTCGATCCTCGCCGGCAACGGGATGGATCTCGAGATCGAGGGGCACGGGCGTCGGAGCCTGACGGCGGGCTCGGACCCGCTGTCCTTTCCCGCCGACGCGCCGACATTCGCCCGCCTGCACGACGGGCCGATCCGCGATCTCAATGTCATGACGCGGCGCGGCGCGTGTACGCATCGCGTTTCGTTCGTGCCTAGCCTCGGCCCCGCCATCGAGCTGGAGGGGCGCTGGGGCTTCGTGATCCCGCTGGGTCCCTGCCGGGTCGCGATGGACGGATCCGAAGTCGAGGTCGCTATGGGCGACGCGATCGCCCTGTCGCTTCGCCTCTCGGCCTCGGCGCCGGTTCCCGCCTATTTCATCGAGATCGACGACTGACATCCGGCGCTCCGCCGCCGGTCGAACGAACGAAAAAGGGGCGCCGCGATGCGACGCCCCTTTCGTTTGTCTGCGATCGGAACAAGCTCAGTCGAGCTTGTGCGTCGCGAGCCATTCGCCGGCCACCACATCATAGCTTTCCTGCGACGCGAGGCGGCCGTTCATCTCGATCAGGTCCTTGGTCGTCAGAGCGGCGGACACCGCGTCGAGCGTCTTGGTGACGGTGTCGTCCACCTTGGCGGCGGCGATGACCGGAACGATGTTCTGAGCCGGAAACAGGTTCTGGTTGTCGTCCAGCGCGACGAAGTCGTTCGCCGCGATCGCCGGGTCCGTCGAGAACAGGTCGGCGACCTGGACCTGGCCGTTGGCGAGCGCCGTCACGGTCAGCGGACCGCCGACGTCGAGCGCCTTGAACGACTTGAACTCCAGGCCGTAGACGTCCTTCAGGCCGACGACGCCTTCCTTGCGGGTCTTCCATTCCGGCGGCCCGCCGAGCACCAGTTCGCCGGCATGAGGCTTCAGGTCGGCGATGGTCTTGAGCTTGTACTTGTCGGCGGTGGCGCGCAGGACGGCGAGAACGTCGCCGTCCTGCGCGGGCGAGGGTGTCAGCATCGAGACGCCCTTGGGCAGCGCGGCCTTGAGGGCGGTGGCGACATCCTGCGGCGAATGGGCGGTGGCGTTCTTGTCGAGATAGCTGAGCGTGGCGCCGGCATATTCCGGCAGGAGGTCGATCGAGCCGTCGAGGAGCGCCGGCATGTAGACCTCGCGGCTTCCGATGCTGGCGCGAATGTCGGTCTTGAGGCCCTTGGCGGCGAGCGCCTTGGCGTAGATCGTCGCCAGAAGCTGGCTCTCCGGGAAGTCCGCCGAGCCGACGATGATCGTGTTCGTGTCGGTTCGCGCCGGAGCGTCGGCTGCGAGCGGATTGCTCTGCGCCAAGCCGGGCAGGGTGGAAAGGGCCATGAGCGCCAGCGCGCCGACCGCGGGCATCATTCGGACTGCCATGCTTGGGTTCTCCTTGTTGCTGAGGAAGTGCGGCTTGCGGCGCCGATGTCAGGAGCGCGCGCGAACGAGGCGGCGGGTCAGGCCCGGCGAGACCGACAGGCGCGAGACGATGCCGATCAGGAGATCGACGCCGAGCGCCAGAAGCCCGACCAGAACGGCGCCGGCGGCCATCTGGTAATAGTCGTTCTGGGCGCGGCCATCGATGATCAGCCGCCCGAGCCCGCCGAGCGAAACGTAGGCGGCGATCGTCGCCGTCGAGACGATCTGAAGCGTCGCGCCGCGAAGCCCCGAGAAGATCAGCGGCAGGGCGCAGGGCAGTTCGACCCCGAAGAGGATGCCCAGCGGCCGGTGCCCCATTCCGCGCGCCGCGTCCACCGCCGCCGGATCGACGGCGGCGATCCCGGCATAGGTGCCGGTCATGATCGGCGGCACGGCGAGGAGAACGAGAACGATGAGGCTCGGAACGATGAAGGCGAGATCCGACGCGAAGACCGGACCGAAGAGGATCACCAGGAGCACGATAAGCCCCAGGCTGGGAAGCGAGCGGAGCGCGTTGGCGAGACCCGCGATCACGACGACGCCCTTGCGGGTGTGGCCGACATAGAGCCCGATCGGCATCGCGATCAGACAGGCGATGAGGAGGGCCAGGACACTATAGGTGAGATGCTGAACGAGGAGGACGGGAACGCCGTCCGGTCCGCTCCAATGGGTGGGATCTAGAAACCAGGCCAGCATGGGTCAACGTCCTTTCGGCTGCCATGGCGTCAGCCGGTGCGCCACGAGAAGCACGAGCGCGTCGAGAAGCGCGGCGAGAAGCAGGCAGAGAACGATGCCCGCGATGATCGGCGTCAGGAAGCGCAGTTGAAGACCCTGCGTGAACAGGAGGCCGAGCTGCGGCGTGCCCACCAGCGCCGCGACCGAGACGATGCTGACATTGGACACGACCGCGACGCGCAGGCCCGCCGCGATGACGGGCACCGCCAGGGGAAGTTCGACGAAGAGAAGACGTGGCAGGCGGCGGTAGCCCATCGCACTCGCCGCTTGCAGAACGTCCGGCGAGACGGAGTCCAGCCCGTCGCTCACCGTTCGCACCAGCAGGGCAAGGGCGTAGATGGTGAGGGCGACCACGACGTTGAGCGGGTCGAGGATGCGCGTTCCCAGAACCAGCGGCAGCAGCACGAAGAGAGCGAGCGAGGGAATCGTATAGAGAAGTCCGGCCGCCCCGAGGAAGGTGGAGCGGAAAAGCCCGGAGCGCTGCGCCAGCCAGCCCAGCGGCAGGGCGAGGAGCAGGCCGATCAGCACGGGCAGCACCGAGAGCCCCAAATGCCAGAGAAACAGGTCCGCGATGCGCCCGGACTCGCGCCAGAGCCAGTCGAACTTCATGAGCCTGCCTCCGAACGGCTCCGCCGGGCGCCCTCCACGGCGGCGACGACCTCGGTCAATGTCGCCGTTCCCACGAGCTCGCCGCCCGGTCCGACAACGACGCCGCGCCCGGACGGGGCGCTCAAGGCGGCATCCAGAACATGCCGCAACGTGCTCCCCTGCGGCGCCAGCGTGCCGCTGAGATTGAGGTCGCCCTCGCGCACGGGGCCTGTCAGAGAAGCGCTGTCGGCCCAGCCGAGAGGCCGGCCCGCCGCATCCGCCACCAGAACCCACCGGTCGATGGCCGCCGCCCGCACGGCCTCGGGCGTTGCGCCCAGCGGCACGGTGGGCTCGGCGCAGAGCGGCAGAGCGGCGTCGAATTCGGCGAAAGACAGGAAACGGTAGCCACGGTCCCGGCCGACGAAATCGGCCACGAAGGCGTCCGCCGGCCGCGCCAGCAGGGTCTGCGGCGTCGCGACCTGAGCCAGGGTCCCGCCGGTGCGCAGCACCGCCACCTGATCCCCCAGCTTCAGAGCCTCGTCGATGTCATGGGTCACCATGATGATCGTCTTGCCGATCTCCCGCTGGAGCCGCAGAAACTCCTCCTGCAACTGCCCGCGAACCACGGGATCGACCGCGCTGAAGGGCTCGTCCATCAGCATGAACTTCGGATCGGAGGCGAGCGCGCGCGCCACGCCGACGCGCTGCTGCTGCCCGCCCGACAATTGCCAGGGATAGCGATGGGCGAAGGCCTGCGTCAGCCCGACGCGCTCCAGGAGCTCATGGGCGTCCTTCAGCGCCTTGGGCTTGGCGACGCCGTTCAGCCGCGCCGTCGACGCGATGTTCTGGACGACCGTCAGATGCGGAAACAGGCCCGCGTGCTGGATGACATAGCCGATCCGGCGCCGGAGCAGGGCCACGTCCATCCGGTCGGTGGGCTCGCCGTCGAGGAGGATCGTGCCGGAGGTCGGCGTGATCAGCCGGTTGACCATGCGAAGCGACGTCGTCTTGCCGCAGCCCGACGGGCCGACGAAGACGGTCAGCTTGCCGTTGGGCGCCTCCAGCGAGAGCCCGTTCACCGCGACGGCGGCGCCGGGATAATGTTTGCTGACATTGTCGAAAACGATCATGCCAGCCACCGAACTTGGGCAGGGGTGCGGATGCCGCCTCGGGCAGCCGTGCCACTTGGAGAAACGTCGAGCGTCATGGCGCCTCACGAGACAGCTTGTCTATACATGCTGGCACGATCGCGAGACGTGAGCAAGCGCCCCTGGCTATCAAAAAAGCGGAGGCGTTGGCTGACGCGATTTTAAGCTGGGACAGCGCCGATGCGCGTATTCAATGAAGCCGCAAGAATGGCCGCAGCCTCAATGGTCACGATTGAGGGGGTTTCGTCGGCTACGATGGGGTAGCGATGGGTCCATGCCAGCGCTGGGCGTATTCCACCAAGGTCGAGCAAGCCGTGCTGGACTTTATCGGCTATCATCCTCGCCGGATCGATCGGCTCGTCGCGGAACGGTGCAAGCCCGGCTCCCTTGCCGACCGATGGCACGATGCCAGCCTCGACTAGGTCGCCATCGGGTCGGCAGCCACCATGTAATCGGGCACGTTTTACGAGCGCCGCAGGGGGCGACGCCTGCGCCCGTTCGCCCGACAAAGCTTCGCCGTCAGGACGGAAAATGGCAGGCCGCCAGCGTGTTTCCGCCCTTGGCCTCCAGCAGGGGCCGCGTCGTCCGGCAAACATCGCGTGCCTTCGGGCAGCGAGGCTCGAAGCGGCATCCGGGCGGGGCCTTCAGCGGGCTCGGCAGTTCGCGCGCTGGCGCAGGGGCGCGATCGCGTGTCTTGCGACCGCGCGCGTGCGGCTCGGGAATCGCGTCGAGAAGCATGCTCGTATAGGGATGGCGCGGGTTCTCGAAGAGGGAATCCACCTCGCCGATCTCCACGATGCTGCCGAGAACCATCACCGCGACGCGGGTCGAAATCTGACGCACCACCGCCAGATCGTGGGCGATGAACACATAGGTGAGGTTGTGGCGATCGCGAAGATCGCAGAAGAGATTGACGATCTGCGCCTGGACCGAGACGTCCAGCGCCGACACCGGTTCGTCCGCGACGATGAGCTTGGGCTTCAGCGCCAGGGCGCGGGCAATGCCGATGCGCTGGCGCTGGCCGCCGGAGAGTTCGTGCGGATAGCGCCGGGCGAAGTCGGCGGGTAGTTCGACGCTGCGCAGAAGCTCCTCGACCCGGCCCTCGATCTCGCCGCCCTTGGCAAGGCCATGGACCCGCAGCGGCTCGGCGAGAAGATCGCCGATGCGCCGTCGCGGGTTGAGCGAGGCGTAGGGGTCCTGAAACACCATCTGGAGCCCGGCCCGCAGGGGGCGCAAGCGCGACAGGGATAGGTCGCCGATCTCGGTTCCGTCGAATTCGAGCCGCCCTTCGGACAGATCGTGAAGCCGCGTCAGGCAGCGACCGAGCGTGGACTTGCCGCAGCCGGATTCGCCGACGAGCCCCAGCGTCTCGCCGGGCATCACGTCGAAGGAGACGTTGTCGACGGCGGTCAGGACGCGGCGGCGCGCCGCGATCAGGGACTGGCCGACCGTGTAGCGCTTGGTGATGCCGCTGGCGCGCAGCAGCGGGCGGGGAAGGCTGGGAGCGGGCGAAGCGCCGACGGGGCTCATGCGGCGAGTCCTTGGTCGCGCCGGAAGCGAGCCTTGGCGGCGTCCGGCAGGAAACAGGCGACGCTCTGCGCCCCTTCGGGCACGAGCGGCGGGCGCGCCGCGCAGGGGGCGAAAGCGTAGACGCAGCGGGGCGCGAAGGCGCAGCCTTCGATCGGCGCGCCGTTCGAGGGCGGCAGGCCGGGGATGCCCGTCAGGCGCGGCGGGCGCGGCCCGCGCAGCGGCGGGATCGAGTTAAACAGACCATGCGTATAGGGATGGCGGGGCGCGGAAAAGAGCGCCTCGACCGGCCCGCTTTCCACGATCCGCCCGGCATACATCACCGCCACCCGGTCGGCGATCTCCGACACGACGCCGAGATCGTGCGTGACGAAGACGATGCCCGTGCCGTGGTCGCGGCGCAGCCGGTCGAGAAGCGCGAGGATCTGCGCCTGCACCGTCACGTCCAAGGCCGTGGTCGGCTCGTCCGCCACGATCAGGCTCGGCTCGCAGGAGACCGCCATGGCGATCACGACACGCTGGCGCATGCCGCCCGAGAGCTGGTGCGGATAGCGCGTGAAGACGCCGGCAGGGTCGGGGATGCCGACTTCGGCGAGAAGCGACAGTGCCTTCTCGCGGGCAGCCTTGGCCGAGAGGCCGGAATGGGCACGGATCTGTTCCACGATCTGCGCGCCGACCTTGTGAACCGGCGTCAGCGCCGTCATCGGGTCCTGGAAGATCATCGCGGCCTTGGCGCCTCGGATGCGGCGCAGGCGCCGGGGCGCCATGCCCGCCAGTTCCTCGCCGCCGAGCCGCACGGAGCCGGAAAGCTCGGCATTGGGGTCGAGGATCAGGCCGAGGATCGACAGGAGCGTCTGCGTCTTGCCCGAGCCAGACTCGCCCACGAGCCCCAGAACCTCGCCGCGCTCGACGTCGAAGGACACGCCGTCCACGGCGCGGACCAGCCCGCGCTCGGTGCGGAAGGCGACCTTCAGGTCGCGGATCGCCAGAAGCGGCTCAGTGAGCATCGCGAACCCTCGGATCGATCACGGCATAGAGGGCGTCCACCAGCGCGTTGGCGGCCACCACGAAGAAGGAGGCGTAGAGAACGGTGGCGAGGATCACCGGCAGATCGAGCGTCTGAAGCGCGTCGTAGGTCATCTTGCCGACGCCGCGCAGGCCGAACACCACCTCCGTCAAAAGCGCGCCGCCGCCGATCAGCGCGCCGAAATCGAGGCCGAACATGGTGACGAAGGCGACCAGCGAGGAGCGAACGCCGTGGCGCAGGAGAATGCGCCCTTCCGACAGACCCTTGGCGCGCGCCGTGCGCACGAAGTCTTCCTGCATGGTCTCGATGAGATCGGCGCGAAGGATGCGGCCGTAAAGGCCGATATAGAGGATGGCGAGTGTCACCCAGGGAATGAGCAGCGCCTTGAACCAGCCGACGGGATCGGTGAGCAGCGGCTTGTAGCCGAGCGGCGGCACCCAGGAGAAGAGAAACGTGTGATGCAGCCGGCTCTGCGAGAGGAGGTTCATCACCTCGCCGACCCAGAAGACCGGCATGGACACGCCGACGAGGCTGATCGCCATCAGCGCCTTATCGGCGACGCTGCCGCGCATGGCGGCGGCCGCAACGCCGACGACGAGGCCGCCGAAGACCCAGAGCACGGCGGCGCCCAGAACCAGCGACAGGGTGACCGGAATGGCCTTGGTCACGGCGGGCACGACCTTCTGCCCGCGATTGACGAAGGAGGTGAGGTCCTGCGTGATGAAGAGCCGCTTCATCATCAGCCCATATTGAACGGGCAGCGGCTGATCGAGCCCGAAGCTCTGGCGGACCTGTTCGAGCGTCTGAGGCGAGGCGTTGCGCCCGGCGATGCGGGCGGCGGGGTCGGCGCCGGGCGTCGCGAAGAAGATCAGAAACACGATGACGCTGATGCCGAACATCACGAAGATGAGCCGGCCGAGGCGGGAGAGGATCGCGAACAGCATCAGGCGATCCTCACCTTGGCGCGTGGATCGAAGGCGTCGCGCACTCCGTCGCCGAGGATGTTGAGCGCCAGAACGGTCAGCGCGATCGCAAGGCCCGGTGCCAGCGCCACGATGGGCCTGGAGTAGAGAAGGCCCTGCCCATCCTGGATGATCGTGCCCCAGGAGGCGTCCGGTGGCTGAACGCCGATCGACAGAAAGGACAGGGAGGATTCGGTGATCATGTTGAGCGCGAGCAGGATCGGCACCATCACGATGACGCGCGGCACGACGTTGGGCAGGAGGTCCTTGAAGAAGACGCGCCAGGGCGGCACGCCCAGCGCGGTGGCGGCGGCCACGAATTCCGACTGCATGAGGGACAGGGTCTGGCCGCGGATCGGGCGCGCGACATAGGGCACGTAGACGATGCCGATGATGGCGATCGGAAGCCAGAGACTGCCGGCCTTGACCTCGATCGGGCCGATCGTGACGCCTTGCGCGATGAGCACGATCGAAAGCGAGATGGCGAGAAGATAGATCGGGAAGGCCCAGAGCACGTCCAGAATCCGGTTCAGGACGCCGTCCACGATCCCGCCGAAGAAGCCGCAGGCGAGCCCCACCACGACGGCGAGCGTGAGGGTGAGGATCGTCGCCGTGCCGGCGATCAGCAGCGAGTTGCGCCCGCCGTAGAGCATGCGCGCGGCGATGTCCCGCCCCTGGTTGTCGGCCCCCAGCATATACGGCCCCCAGCGCCAGGTCGGGCCGATCGGCGTCATGCCGAGGCCGAGCCCGGTGGTGGAAGGCTCAAGAACCGGCCGCGCCTGTCCGTCCAGCGTGATCTGGCCGTTGAGATTGGTGGCGAAGGGATTGGTGCCCGACACATGCGAGGCGTAGAGCGGCGCGCAGAGGCAGGACAGCGCGACCAGAACGAGAACGAGAAGCGCGACCATCGCGGCGCGGTCCCGCTTCAGGCGCCGCCACGCGATGGCCCAGGGACCGGGCGAGGCGACGGGAACTGGCGCCTGCGCGAGGCCGGCGGCGGGAACGGGGTGGGGAAGACTGCGATCGGTCACGGAGCGCCGGAAAATAGGAGGCGAATGGGCGCGGCTCGTCCGAGCCGCGCCTTTCATCGGAGGATTTACTGAACCGCGAGCTTGGAGAAGATCGCGTAGAATTGCGGGCTGAAGGTGAAGTTCTGCACCCGGGAGGAGACGAAGTCGACGCGCTTGGGCGTGAAGAGAACGGCTGCGGGCGAGGCGTCGGTCACCATCTTGTCGACCTCGGTCCAGACCGGCAGGGCGGCCTTGGCGTCGCTCACCCCGGCGGCGAAGGCCTCCTTCATCTTGGCCTCGACCGCCTCGTCGCAGAAGCCGGCGATGTTGACCGACGCGTCGGAGGCGGGATGGAACGAGGCGCAGGAGAACAGGACGTTCAGGAAGTTGGAGGGCGAGGGATAATCCTGAAACCACTGCGAGATCGAGATCTGCACCTTGTTGTTGGTGTTCTGGATGTAGGTGAACTGGAGGTTCTGGGAGATCGGCTGGACGCTCGCCTTGTAGCCGAGCTCGGTGAGCACGTCCTGCAGGTAGACGCCGACGGCGCGGGACACGACCGTGTCCTCGGCGATGATCTTCACCTCCTGGCCGGCGGTGCCGCTTTCGGCCACCAGAGCCTTGGCCTTTTCCATGTCGGGCGCCGACCATGTGGTGCCGGGCGCGGCGGTATAGGGGCAATAGGGCGTGTAGCCGGGGAAGCCGGGCGGCAGGATCTGGCAGGCCGGCTGGGCGAGGTTCGCGCCGCCGAAGAGCTTCACCAGGGCGTTGCGATCGATGGCGAAGTTCACCGCCTGCCGCGCCTTGGCATTGTCGAAGGGCGCGAGGCGCGTGTTCATCGGCGCGTACCACATGGCCGACAGCGGATGCAGCGACACTTGGGACGCATATTGCGTGCCGATCTCGGCCAGACGATCGGGCGGGGGCGCATCGAACATCCAGTCGGCGTCGCCGTTCTGGATCGCGGTCACGGCCGCTTCCTCCGTCAAGCCGAAATCATAGGAGATCTCGTCCACCATCCCTTCGGGCTGCGCCTCGGCGCTCCATTCCTTGAAGTTCGGGTTGCGCGCGAGCTTCAGCGCGGCGTTCGGATCGTAGGACTGGATGGCATAGGCGCCGGTGCCGGGGATCGGCGTCGTGCCCTGGTCGCTCGAAGCGGTTCCGGCGGGCACGATATAGGCATGGGGCACGGCGAGCTTCTGCAGGAACTCGCCGTCCGGCGCGCTGAGATTGATCGTGACCGTGCCGGCGGCCTTGTCGGCGACGACGCCGCCTTCGAGCGTGCAGTCGGCGGGCGCCGCCAGGCACTTATCCGCGCCGACGATACCGTTGTAGAAGGTGCCGGCGGTCGGTCCCGACACTTTGAAGATGCGCTGGAACGAGGCGACGACATCGTCCGTCGTCAGGTCCTGCCCGTTGGAGAACTTGATGCCCGGCCGCAGCTTGAACCGGTAGGTCTTGCCGTCGTTCTCGGGCGTCGGCAGCGCCTCAGCGAGATCGGCCACCACCTCGAAGCCCGTCTGGTCTCCGGCCTTGCGGAAGGTCACCAGCCCGTCATAGGCGATGTAGAAGATCTGCCATTGCTGCAGCGTGTAGTTGATATGGGGGTCGATCGTGCCGGCGGCGGCGCGGGCGAGAAGCCGCAGCGTGCCGCCCTTTTCCTGGGCGAGCGTCGGGGAGGCGCCCCAGGCCGCGAGGACGGCTCCGCCCGCGAGCAGGGCGGCAAGAACACGAGGTCTCATCAACGACATCGCCGATCTCCTTATCCTGAAGCCCGTCCGTTTGGCGGGCGTCGAAGCTGATCGCAGCGTGGAGCTTGGAGCGACCGCGCGCCAGCTATCAAAACTCATAGGGTGCCGGAGGGTCTAGGAGGCTGTTTGACAACCCGGTCGGGTCGGTCCGTCGCCGAGTTGTCAGACAATCTCTAAGAGGCCACCCCCAGAAGCCGGTAATGGGCCGCGCGGGCGACGGCCTGGAACCGGTTGCGCGCGCCGAGCTTGCGCCCGGCGCTGTTGAGATGCAGCGTCACGGTCGGCACGGAGCGATCCAGCCGCCGCGCGATCTCCTTGGCCGTCAGCCCTTCCGCGCAGAGGCTGAGGCACTGAATCTCGCGCGGCGACAGGCGCATGGCGCGCGAGCGGCGCGTGTCCGGCGAGAAACCGGCCTGGACGATGTCGTGGAACGTCTGGCCGAGAAGCCCGATCGCGGGCGCAAGCCGCGCCGCCGCTTCTCCGAAGTCGCGCTCGGCATCGACGCAGATCGCCGTGAAGGTCGCCAGATCCCCGCCGGGATGGTGGATCGGCACCGTGACGCCGCAGGAAAAGCGCATGTCGCGCATATAGCCGAGAACCGGACCGTGCCGCTCGCACAGAACCGTTTCCATGATCCGGCTTTGCGGCCCGAAGGCCGACCAGACGAAGGGCGCGGCAGAGGACAAGGCGGCGTCCTGCACGGGGTCGAGCTGGTAGAACCCGTCCCGCCACAGGCGCATCATGTCGTCCGGCACGCGGCGCGCTTCCAAGATGTTGGGCGTGATGAGAACGCCGTCATGGCTGCGCGGAACGGGTGTGTAGTCGTAGATGACGGAGGTGAAACCCGCGCGCTCCACCAAGTCCAGGGCGGCGTCGAGCGCGGGATCGAAGCCCATGCCGGGCAGGAGGCGGTCGGAAAGATCGGACAGGATCGACATGAACCGATGGTGGCACCGCGATCACATGCCCGTCAATTGTGCGCGCTCATTTCGAGGGCATATTTCCGCGCCCAAGGGCTTGGGACCCTCTTCTTTTCGATAGGTGTCGGACGGCTTTCCAAGCGGCGTAGGATCGGCTCGCTTCAAAGAAGGAAGGCGCCATGTCCGTCGCAGCCGACACCGTTGAGGGTTTTGCCGATTACGGTCCCTACAAGACCTGGTACCGCGTCACCGGCGATCTCGATGCCGGCCCCCTGCCGCTGGTGATCGCCCATGGCGGGCCAGGCTGCACGCACGACTATGTCGACAGCTTCAAGGAGCTGAGCGCCAAGGGCCGGGCCGTGATCCATTACGACCAGATCGGCAATGGTCGCTCGACCCATCTGCCGGACAAGGGCGGCGACTTCTGGACCGTGGACTTCTTCCTCGGTGAACTCGACAACCTCCTCGACCATCTCGGCATTCGGAGCCGCTACGCCCTCCTTGGCCAGTCCTGGGGCGGAATGCTGGGGTCGGAGCATGCCGTTCGCCGACCGGCCGGGTTGAAGGCGCTGATCCTCGCCAACTCGCTGGCTTCGATGGACCTTTGGGTCGCGGGCGCGGCGCAGCTGCGCGCCGAACTGCCGGCGGAGGTGCAGGAAGCGCTCGACCGGCACGAGGCCGCCGGAACCACGCAGGACCCGGAATATCTGACGGCGAGCCGCGTCTTCTACGACCGCCATGTCTGCCGCGTCACCCCCTGGCCGGACGAGGTGGCGCGTACCTTCCTGGCGGTGGAAAGCGATCCCACCGTCTATCACACGATGAACGGGCCGAACGAGTTCCACGTCGTCGGCACCATGCGCAACTGGACCGTGATCGATCGCCTTCCGAACATCGAGGCACCGACGCTGGTTTTCCGGGGCGCCTATGACGAAGCGACGCCCGAATGCGTCCAACCCTTCATCGACCGCATTCCGAGCGTGGAGTCGGAGGTCTTTCCCCAGTCGAGCCACATGCCGCATGTGGAGGAAAAGGACGCGTGTCTCGCCCGCGTCGAGGCCTTCCTGCGAAAACACGACGGGTGAGGGGGCGGACGGGGCGTTGAAGGCGATCGCCGCCTTCGGCTGACGGTTCCCTCTAGAGACCGCAGCCGAAGGCCGCGCCCATCGCGACGCAAGTATCGAGGCGCTTTTCGTCCTCGATCAGGCGGGTCGCCGGGCTCGAGCGAAAGAGTCAGTGCGCGAAGTCGGGTTCGGAGCCCAGGAGCTGGCGCTTGACGCTTTCCAGATGGAGGCGGGCGCTTTCGGGATCGCCCTCGCGCATCTGGCGCGCGGCGCGGGCCGCGATCTCGGGCGCGATGGGCTTCAGCGGACCGCCGAGCGACATGGCCTTCACCGCGCATTCCAGCCTGGAAGAACTCGGGATAGACCGCGTGCCGGACGCCTCACAGGATGCGGTCCCTGTATCGTTGCGGAGCCACCCAGCACGTGTCCCGCCGGCCGAACAGGCGATAGCGATGGCGCGCGACGAAGAGGTAGACGGGGTCTCGCAGCGCGGCGGGAACGATCCGAAACACCCGCACGAGCGACCACGGGAAGCCGAGCCGTTCGTAGATGCTGAGAACGGCGTCGCTGTCCCGGCGCATCCGCTCCCCGTCCACGACGAGCAAGCTGGCGGGATCGTTCGGGTCCATCCCGTGCCGGCGATAAAGAGACTGCCCGACCTCGCCCTGCATGGAGGCGAGACGGAACACGGCCTTTCGGTCCCGCTTCAGGACGAACCGGGCGTTGGCCGAACACAGGACGCATTCGGCGTCGAAAAGGATGATGGGACCGGTGGCGGGCGTTGCTGGGCGGGGCATGGTCATCGTGCCCGACCTATAGCCGATTTCGGCGGCATGAGAGAAGTGGACCTCCCTAACGTCCCCGCTTGTCGCCCCATCGCCGGAGGCGGCTCGTCAAAGGATCATCCGAGCCCATCGGCCGCGAGCGGCGAAGCACAACCTTCGAACCGGGGCCCGCGCCGCCGATGTCGTCAGGCCGAGAGTGCTGCCGGCGGCGGCTGGTCCTGCGCCAATCGCGCCGGTTTTCCGACGAGATAGCCCTGGACGGCGTCGCAGCCGATGTCGCGCATGAGTTGGAGCTGCGCCTCCGTCTCCACGCCCTCCGCCAGGATCGCGACGCCGAGGCGACGGGCGATATGGGTGATGCCCTCCAGCACGGCCAGGGAGTGCGGGTCGGTCTCGGCGGTCGCGACGAACGAGCGATCCACCTTGATGCGGTCGAGCGGGAAGTCGCGCAGATGCGCCAGCGAGGAATAGCCCGTCCCGAAATCGTCCATCGCCACCGTGACGCCGAGCCGGCGGATGGCGTTCAGCGTCTGGGCGATACCGACGCCGTCGCGGACGATCGCGGTCTCGGTCAACTCGATTTCCAGCCGCCGGGCCGGCAGGCCGCTTTGCGCCAGCGCCTGCGTCAGATGGGTCAGGAGAAGCGGCGACTGGAACTGGACGGGCGAAACGTTGACCGCGACATAGATCTCGTCCGGCAGGTCCGCCGCCTGCCGGCAGGCCTCCTCCAGCACCCAGGCGCCGATCGCGACGATCTGGCCGGTTTCCTCCGCCAGCGGAATGAAGCGCGCGGGCGAAAGCGCGCCGAGCATCGGATGATCCCAGCGGATCAACGCCTCGTAGCCGATCAGCCGGTCGTCACGCAGCGCCAGGACCGGCTGGTAGACGAGATGCATCTCGCCGCGCTCGACGGCGTGCCGCATGTCGGCTTCGAGCTGCCCCCGCTCGGTGATCGCGTCCAGCATGCCGTGCGTGTAGCAGCTCACCAGGCCGCGGCCCTGCCGCTTGGACTCGTAGAGCGCGACGTCGGCGAACTGCATGAGATCGGCGGCGTCGCTGGAGTCCTCGGCGCAGCCCATGCCGATGCTGCACCCGATCTCGACCGTCAGCTCGTCGATGCGGAAGGGAGAGGAGATCGCGGCGATGACCGCGCCGGCCACCGCGAGGCCCTGCGGCTTGTCGCCATAGACAAGGACGGCCATCTCGTCGCCGCCCTGGCGCGCCACGAAGCCGATCTTCCCGGCGATCTCGGTCAGGCGCTCGGCCACCTGGATCAGCAGCTTGTCGCCGACCGCATGGCCATGCGTGTCGTTGACAGACTTGAAGCGGTCGAGATCGATCAGAAGCAGATGGAAACGACGCTTGGCGGAGACGTCGCGCTCCAGGCGCGCGCTCAGCGCGCGGCGGTTGGCGAGCTTGGTGAGCGGGTCGCTGAAAGCGAGTTGCGCCACATGGCGCTGCGCCTCGCGCTCCTTTGTCACGTCGTCGAAGGTGATCACCGTGCCGCCCTCGTCGAGCGGGCGGATCTCGAGCTGCATGATGCGACCATTGTCCATGGGATAGTCGATCTGCGTGAAGCGGGCGAGGCTGCGCCATTTGTCGAGACGCGCGCTGGCCTGCTCCCGCCGCGCCGCCGACCAGCCGTTGCCGTCGGCCACCCGCGCCACGATCTCGTTCACCGTCAGGCCGGTGAGATCGGTGTCGGGCTGGAAGCCGAACACTTCGAGATAGCGCCGGTTGTAGAGGCGCGCGCGGCCATTCGCGTCGAGAAACAGAAGGCCGTTCGACATGTTGTTGAGCGCGGTCCTCAGAACGGCGGAGTGGGCCTGCTCCTGCGCCTCGAAGCGCTTCGCCATGAGGATCGTCAGGAAGGCCCCGAGAAACACGACGCCGGAACCGATGCCGACGAAGACGCTGAGCGTGATGTTGTCGTGCGGCCCATTCCCCGCGCCCGCGACGCAGTCCAGCCGCGTTCCGGCAAGGGCCATGAAGTGAGTCCCGGCGACGGCGGTGGTGAAGAGCGCGCAAACGGCGAAGGACGCTCTCGTGCGGGGAGACAATCCGCAGGCCAGCGCCATGCAGCCGACCCCGATCGCGGTGCTGAGGCTGCCGATGAGAGAGGAATGCGTGACGACACAGAACTGGACCGCCGCCATTCCGGCGTGATGCATGGCGCCGATGCCAAGTCCCGCCGCCGCTCCGGTGAGAACCCGCAGGCGCCGGGATTTGCAAAGCGCGGACAGGGCGAGCGGAGCGCCGACCAGCAAGACGCCGAGGACGACGGAGAGCATCGTCATGCGCCCGTCGAAACCGGCGTCCCTGTCGGGCCGCCAGCCGAGCATGGCGATGAAATGCGTCGTCCAGACACCCAGTCCGGCCACAAGGGCCGTTCCTGCCAGCCAGCGCCTCCGGGGGCCGGACCGGGCCTGCGCAACGCCGCGCATCAGCTTGGCGACAAGCCAGCCGGCCACGATGCACAGGACGAGGGCGGCTAGGACGAAGCCGAACGAATGGTCGTCGGCCAGTCCGACGAGGGCTGGGATCATCGCCGAGCTATGGACGACGATCCCTCGCATTCGCGTAAATTAATAGGATGAACAGATGGTTCGTCTTCCAGACGGTCTCTGTCGGTGACGAACCCTTTCCGCGACATGACGCAATCAACGGCCTTTCATGGCGCGTTCGTCCTGTCTCCAGGCGGGATGGAGGCTCAAACTCCCGCGATCGGGTTCGGAATGGGTCCGACCTTATCGATCCCGTTTTGGCGCCCGCAAGGCGTCGGGACCGAGGTCGGACCGATCCGTCCCGATCGGAGGAAGGGAGCAGACAGGTTTTCGAGGCGGCGTCCGCCGGACCCACCGGTCCGAGGCTCGCTGACATCATCGAACAAGCGCGGACGGCGGAGCCTCGTGTCTCCGCCCGCGCGTTCGCAACATCGGTTTAAAAGAGGATTGTATGGCCGTTATTTCAGGAAACGACGTGTTCTCGCATGCGATGATCGGCGCCGCCGACGTCGCGGTCTCGACGAAGTTCTACGACGCGGCGCTGGGCGCCCTCGGCGTCAAGAATCTGGGGCCGTTCGGCAATGGCTGGGTGCTCTACGGCCGCGACAAGCCCGCCTTCATCGTGGCGCGCCCGGGCAATGGCGAAGCGCCGACGAGCAACGGCGTGACGATCGGCTTCGCGGCCGCCACCACGGCGGAGGTCGACGCCTTCCACGCCGCCGGCCTTTCCGCCGGCGGCACTGACGAGGGCGCGCCCGGTCCGCGCGGCCATCTGCCCGGCGCCTATGCCGCCTATCTCCGCGACCCCGCCGGCAACAAGCTCTGCGCCTACACGTTCACCGACAGCAACTGAGCCCCAGGGGTATTCGTTGGGGCGGCGAGCGGTTCGATCCCGCTTGTCGCCCCGGCCGGCCCAAGCGAGCCCGATCATCGCCCTAAATTATGGTCCCGGCTACTGGCGGGAAGGTGGCCTTAAGAGTCTCGTGCCTAGACTTCGCTCGCAAAGACGGCGGGTTACACGCGAGGCGATGGCATGAAGCTCGGCATGAAATTCATCGCCTGCATCGGGGCCGGGCTGGCCGTGACACTGCTTCCCAGCGCCGCCTATCTCGCCAACGCCGCGCGCGAAAGCGCGGTGGAGAACGCGCAGCGCACGATCCTCAGCGAAGCCAACAGCGCCGCCCATGTCGTGGAAACCGAACTCTACCAGTATAGCGGCGGCCTCGTTTCGGCCTCGGTTCTCCTCGGCGAGCGCCATGCCGGCGGGCAGCTTGGCCGCCCCGAGCTTCTGACGGCTCTCAAGCGCAATCTCGAAGTCTTCCCGACCGCCTTCGGCAGCTGGTTCATCGAAAGCCCCAAGGCCTTCGACGGACAACAGGACGACGTGCGCGACAACAAGGAGCTCGGCGCCAACGCCAACGGCATCCTGGCCGCCTACTGGACGCGCGACAACGCCACGAGCATGAGCTTCTCGACCTTCAAGGACGATTACAAGGCCGACTGGTGGACGGCCTCCGCCAGCACCGGCAAGCTCGCGATCTCGTCCCCCTATGTGGAAAGCTCGACAGGGCGAGGGGTGCTGATTTCCTCGCTTTCCGCGCCGGTTTCCTCCGCCGGCAAGCTGATCGGCCTGCTGGGGCTCGACGTCGATCTCGGCGGCTTGTCCGCCCGTCTTCTCACCCTCAAGCCCTTCGGGGAGGGGGCCGTGACGCTCTTGTCCGGCAAGGGAGACTGGATCGCCAACCCCGACGCCAGCCTTCGCACCAAGCCCTATGGCGAGGGCCAGGGCAGCGCGGAACTGAAAGCGGCGCTCGCAAGCCGCGCCGCCGTGACAGCCGCGTCCATGGTGGGCGCGGACGGCGCCGTGTTCCAGCGCCTGTTCCTGCCTTTCGACATGCCGAACCTGAACGCCAGCTGGGTGATGGTGGTGGACGTGCCGCAAGCCGCGATCCTCGGGCCGGCGAACCGCCAGGCGCTGACCATGCTGGCGGGCATCGCCCTCAGCCTCGTCGTGGTGGTCGGTCTCGTCGTTCTTCTCAGCCGCCGCCTGATCTCGCGCCCCTTGCGCAACGCGGTGGAGGCCGCGAACGCGATCAGCCTCGGCGATCTGTCCGGCGTCGTCTCTCCCAAGGGCAAGGACGAAGTCGCCGAGCTTCAGCGCGCCATGGCGGCGATGACCGCCAAGCTGCGGGAGATCGTGTCGGACGTGACGAGTTCGGCGCAGCTGGTCGCCTCCGGCTCAACCCGGTCCGCCGCCACGGCCGAGCATCTCTCCTCCGGCTCCACCGAGCAGGCCGCCGCCAGCGAGCAAGCCTCGGCGGCCGTGGAGCAGATGACGGCCAACGTCCGGCAGAACGCCGAAAGCGCCGCCCAGACCGAGAAGATGGCCAAGCATGCCCGTGTCCTGGCGGAGGATGTCGAGCACAACGCCTCCGAAGCCGCGGCGGCCATGAGCCAGGTGGCGGCGAAGGTCCGCGACGTGCGCGAGATCGCCCGCCAGACCGACCTTTTGGCGCTGAACGCGGCGATCGAGGCCGCGCGCGCGGGCCAGCACGGCAAGGGCTTCGCGGTCGTCGCCTCCGAAGTGCGCAAGCTCGCCGAGCGGGTGCAGAGTTCCGCGATCGAGATCGAGAAGCTGACGGAGGGCACGCTGGTTCTGAGCTCCGCCGCCGGCCAGAAGATGAGCGAACTGGTGCCGACCATTCAGCGCACCGACGAACTCGTGTCGGAGATTTCGGCGGCCTGCCGCGAGCAGTCCGTGGGACTGGAGCAGATCAACCTCGCCATCGTCCAGCTGGATCAGGTGACGCAGGCCAACGCAGGCGCGGCCAACGAGATGGCGGTCACCGCCTCGCAGCTGTCGGAAGAGGCGGGCCGGCTGGCCGAGCGCGCCGGCTTCTTCCGCACCGGCCCCGCGCGTCCGCGCGCCGCCATGGCGAGCGAGGAACGCAGCCAAGCGGTTCGCGCGCTTCAGGAGCGCGTCAGCGCCTTCGGCGCCAAGCACGCCGCCAAGCCGCGCGTCGCGGCCCCGCCCGCCAACGAGGGCATCGCGCTCGACCTGGACGGCGAGTTCGAGCGCCAGAGCGCGTGAACCAGGGATAAGTCGGCCGGCCTCAAGTAGCCTGCCGGCACATCGCCATCTATGTTCCATAACGCATATTATGAACTACGAGTTTCATAAGCCCTTACAATAGGATATATCATAAATCGACGGAGCCAGCTGTCGGCACACGCCGCGCTCGGACAGTCCTAAGTGTCTTGGGCTTCCGACCCTTCCTCGGCCGTCGCGCAAACTCCTTGAACGCTTGGCGCCAGACCCTTCCTGTTCCTCGACCACCCCACGAGGTCGGCGAAGATCGGCTTCAGGGCGTAGGCGGCCCCGGTCAGTTCGTAGTCCACCCGAGGCGGGATCGTGGCGAAGGCGGTTCGACCGACGAGCCCGTCCGCTTCCAGCGCCCGGAGCTGCGAGGTCAGCATGGTCTGCGTGATGCCCGGCAAAAGGCGGCGCAGCTCGCCGAACCGTCTCGGCCCGGCGAGGAGGACGAACAGGATGTCGATCTTCCACTTGCCGATCACCGTGTTGACCACCCGGCGGAACTCCGCGACCTCCTCGACGGAGGGAATGCAGACGGGTTCGCGCCCGGAAACGCCGATCGTATCCATTTTCAAACTAGGTCCGATTTTCTTGCCTACTTGTGAAATCGTACCTCGCATCGGAAATCGGAGCCATCCCCGCGTCGCTCCAGCGACCTTGCCCCAGATGGACACCTCCGATGGCTCGCACCATGATGATCCTGTTCGCCTGCCTTTCCCTCGCGGGATGCCAGACCGCAGGCTCCGGCCACCCGTCCGGCCACGCCGGCACCTACCCGTCGGCGCCCCCGCTCGCGGCCATGGCGTTCTGACGCGATGCCACCTCAGGAGAGGGTTCTCGTCCGCGTTCATGCGGCGGGCCTGATCCCTGTCCACGACGAGATCCGGCAGGGCAAGCTGACGCTGGTCGTCCGGGGGTGGCCCCCTCCCCTTCGTGGGAAACCTTGCCGCCGCTGCGACGCGCAAGCTCTCAGGCCGGATGCTGTTGAACGCTGAGGCCGCCGTCCACGGTGAGGCAGGTCGCGTTCATGAAGGGGCATTCGTCGGAAATCATGAAGACGGCGGCAAGCGCGATCTCGTCCGGCGTCGCGATGCGCCCGCCGGGGTGAAGGCGCAGCGTGTCCGCCTGGGCCGCCGCGGGGTCGGGAAAGGAATTCCAGTAGTCGATCACCTTCTGCGTCGCGACATAGCCCGGCGCCAGCGCGTTCACGCGCACGCCCTTGGCGGCGTATTCGAGGCCCAGCGCCTTGGTCATCCCCAGAAGGGCGTGCTTGGCGAGCGGATAGGGGAAGGTGTGCGGAATGATGGTGAAGGCATGGGTCGAGGCGATGTTGAGGATTGCCCCGCCGCCCGCCTCGATCAGCCCCGGCAGAACGGCCCGGCAGCAGTTCCACGCACCCTTGAGATTCACGTCGAAGCAGCGGTCCCAGTCGGCGTCGCTCGAGGCCAGCGGCTCGGCGAAGACGTTGATCCCGGCATTGTTGACGAGCGCGTTGATCGGCCCGAGCTCGCACCCGCCCCGCTCCACCGCCGCTTTGATCGCGGGCGCGTCCGAGATGTCGGCGGCGACCAGAACGAGGCGTGCGCCCTCGCCCGCCAAGGCTGCCCCGGTTTCCCGCAGAAGCGCCTCGTCCCGATCGAGAAGCAGGAGCGCGGCGCCCTCGCGGGCAAACGCGCGCGCCAGCGCCGCGCCGATGCCCTGGGCCGCGCCCGTCACCATGATCCGCTTGCCCAGAAGCCGCTCGCCCATCGCCCCGCCTCCCTTTCCCCGCCTTCGACCCGTCACCATTCCGCGAAGCTGCCGTCGGCATGGCGCCAGACGGGGTTGCGCCAGCGGTGCCCCTCTGCCGCGCGTCGGATGACGTAGTCCTCGTTCACCTCGATGCCGAGCCCCGGCCCTTGCGGGATGGCGACGAACCCGTCCTCGTAGTGGAAGACCTCCGGGTTCGAGATATAGTCGAGAATATCATTGCCCTGGTTGTAGTGGATGCCGAGGCTCTGTTCCTGGATGAAGGCGTTGTAGCTGACCGCGTCGATCTGCAGGCAGGCGGCCAGCGCGATCGGCCCGAGCGGACAATGCGGCGCGAGAGCCACGTCGTAGGCCTCCGCCATGGCCGCGATCTTGCGGCATTCCGTGATGCCGCCGGCATGGCTGAGGTCGGGCTGGATGATGTCGACATGGCCGTCCTGCAGCACGCCCTTGAAGTCCCAGCGCGAGTAGAGCCGCTCGCCCAGCGCCACCGGCACCGAGCAGTGCTTGGTGAACTCGGCCAGCGCCTCGCGGTTTTCCGACAGGACCGGCTCCTCGATGAACATGAGCTTGTAGGGTTCGAGCTCGCGCGCCAGGACCTTGGCCATGGGCTTGTGAACCCGGCCGTGGAAGTCCGCGCCGATGCCGATATGGGGGCCGACCGCCTCGCGCACGGCGGCCACCGCCGCGACCGCCCGCTCCACCTTGTCGAACGTGTCGACGATCTGAAGCTCCTCGCAGCCGTTCATCTTGACCGCCTTGAACCCCTGCGCAACCGCCTCGCGCGCCTTGGCCGCGACATCCGAGGGCCGGTCGCCCCCGACCCAGGAATAGACCTTGATCCGGTCGCGGCATTGGCCGCCGAGCAGCTGGTGGATCGGCTGGCCGAAGGCCTTGCCCTTGATGTCCCACAAGGCCTGATCGATGCCCGCCAGCGCGCTCATGTGGATGGCCCCGCCGCGATAGAAGCCGCCGCGATAAAGCACGTTCCAATGGTCCTCGATCAGCAGCGGGTCCTTGCCGATGATATAGTCGGCCAGTTCGTGCACCGCCGCCTCTGTGGTCAGCGCGCGCCCTTCCACCACCGGCTCGCCCCAGCCGGTGATGCCCTCGTCCGTCTCGATCTTCAGGAAGAGCCAGCGCGGCGGCACGATGAAGGTCGAAAGCTTGGTGATCTTCATGGGCGATCGGTCTCCGCGAGCGGCGAGAAAGGGGTGAGGCGGATCGTGCCGGCGAGCGTTTCGCCGGGCGCCAGCGGGGCGAGACCGCCGAGATCAGGCCGATCTTGCTCGCCCGGCAGATGCGTCATCGGCTCGAAACAGAACCAGTCTCGGGCAGGCGCGAAAGCTTGGTCGGGCAGGAACAGGAAGGCATGGGCGAAGACGGGATCGACTGATAGCGCGAGGCCGGCACGACGCTCCGGCCAGACAACCCCGGCCCGCCCGCTCCAGCCCTCCAGCGCGTTGTTGACCCAGCGCGCCGGCAGTGGCGCCGGGGCGGCGAAGTCGAGATCGGCGGGTAGCGGCGCGGGCGCGCCGGGCAGATGGCCGGGCGCTTCGGTCCAGAAACCCTTAGCCTCCGTTTGAAGCCGCGTTCGCGGCGTGCGCGGCAGGAAGGGGTGCCAGCCGAGGCCAAAGGGCATGGGCGCCTCGCCCGCATTGGTGATCGACAGGGCGATGCGGAGCCCGCCGTCGCGGATGCCGATCTCCTGGCGCGCGTCGTAGCGATAGGCCTCGCCCTCGTGGCGAAAGGCGAGATGCGCCCTGTCCGGGCCCGCCTCCTCCGCGCGCCAGTCCGCCAGCCAGCCGTCGCCATGGAGATAGAACGGATCGGGCGTGTTGGGGAGGAACCGGTGCTCCCGGCCCTGGAAGCGGAAGGCGTTTCCGGGCAGGCGGTTGCCGAAGGGCAGGAGCGCGAAGGCCGAGCGCGCCTCCGGCCTCGCGCCCTCCGCCGCCGGGCAGAGCAGCGGCGTGCGCTCAGCCCCATCGCGGCGCCAATCGAGGCCGAGGATGCGCCCGCCCTTGGTGGAGACGCGCGCCTCGAGGCCCTCGCTCGCCAGATGGAGGGTGCCCACCGGCTCAGCGCCTTCCCAGCGCGCGCGAGCGCAGATTGTCGAGCAGGACGGCGAAAAGCAGGATCAGGCCGCGCACGACATATTGGTAGAAGGCCTGGATGTTGAGGAGGTTCATGACGTTTTCGGCGATACCGAGAATGAGGACGCCGACGATGACGCCGCTCATCGTCGCCCGGCCGCCGACCAGCGAAACGCCGCCGAGCACGCAGGCCGAGATGACGGACAGCTCCAGCCCCGTCGCGGCGTTGGGCTGGCCGCTGGTGATGCGCGAGGCGAGGAGAATGCCGGCAACGGCGCAGACGAGGCCCTGCAGCGCGAAAATGCCGATGCGGCCCCAATCGACATCGACGCCGGCGAGCCGCGAGGCCTCCGGGTTGCCGCCGATCGCCAGCGTGTTGCGGCCGAAGACGGTTCGGTTGAGCACGAAGGCGAAGACGGCAAAGAGCGCCAGCATGATCCAGACCGGCGTCGGCACGCCGAAGAAGCGGCTGAGCGCCAGCTGGTAGAAGGCGGGATCGTTGATGCCGACGGCGCGCCCGTCGGAGGCGATGAGGGCGAGGCCCCGCACGATCTGCATCGTGGCGAGCGTGGTGATCAGCGCGTTGATGTGCAGCTTGGCGATGACGATGCCGTTGACGAAGCCGACGAAGCTTCCCGCCAGGAGGGCGGCGAGGAGTCCGAGCGGGATCGAGCCCGTGGCGTTCGACACCATCACCGCCACCATGCCGGAAAAGGCGACGATCGAGCCGACCGACAGGTCGAAATCGCGCGAGGCAAGGCAGAACATCATCGTGCAGGCGACGATGCCGATCGTCACCACCGACTGGAGCAGGCCCAGAATGTTGCGCTCGGTCAGGAAGTTGGGAACCGTCAGGGAAACGAGGGCGAAGGCGAGCGCGAAGAGGACGAGGAGCCCCTGCTCGCCGAGCAGGACGCGTTTGATCGTGGCGGTCATGAATCAGGCCTTTTCGGCGAAGCGGGGCGTGGTCTGGTCCGGCAGGGCGGCGGCGAGAAGCGCGGCCTCGGAAAACTGGGGGCGCTGGAACTCGGCCGCGATCCGCCCCTCGCACATCACCAGGACCCGGTCCGAGATGCCGATCACCTCCGGCAGTTCGCTGGACACGACGACGATGGCGATGCCCTTGTCGGCCAACGCATAGAGGATCTCGTAGATCTCGGCCTTGGCGCCGACATCGATGCCGCGCGTCGGCTCGTCCACGATCAGCACCTTGATGTCGGGCTCCGACAGCCAGCGCGCGAGGATCACCTTCTGCTGGTTGCCGCCCGACAGGTTCACGATGTCCTGCCGGCGCGAGGGCGTGCGGATGCGCAGGGTCTCGATGAAGCGGTCGGCCGTCCCGGCCTCGCGCGCCGGGCGCACGATGCCGAAGGGCGAGTGGTGGCGGCGCGAGGAGATCGCGATGTTCTCGGCCACCGAGCGGCCCTGAACGATGCCGTCGGCCTTGCGGTCCTCCGGGCAGAGCACCAGCCCGGCGCGGATCGAGCGGCGCGGGCTCGGCGCCGCGAAGGCCTCGCCATCCACGACGACACGCCCGCCGCTCGCGACATCGGCGCCGTAGACCAGCCGCATGAGTTCGGAGCGGCCCGCGCCGACGAGGCCGAAGAAGCCGGTGATCTCGCCCGCCCGCGCCTCGAAGCTCTGGGGCTCCGGCACGCGCGCGCCGCGAAGGCCCTCGACGGCAAGGCGCGTCGGCCCGATCGGTCGCGGCCGCCAGCCCCAGATGTCGGCGATCTCGCGCCCCACCATCTCGGACACGAGGCGCTCGCGCGTCACGCCCTCCATCGTGGCATGATGGGCGGCGAGCCTGCCGTCGCGCAGCACCGTGCACCCGTCGCAAAGGCGGAAGATCTCGTCCAGCCGGTGCGAGACGTAGAGGATCACCTTGCCGGCGTCCCGCAGCCTGCCGATCAGCCGGAACAGGATCTCGCTCTCGCGCGAGGACAAGGAGGAGGTCGGCTCGTCGAGCGCGATGATCCGGGCGTCGATCATCACCGCCTTGGCGATCTCCACCATCTGGCGCTCGCCGATGGAAAGGCTGGAGACCTTGGCGCGCGGATCGACGTCGATGCCGATCTCGGCGAGCGTCGCCCTCACCTCCTCGAACAGGGCGCGGAAGGACACGACGCCGCCCCGGCTCGGAAACCGGCCGAGCTTCAGGTTCTCGGCGACCGAGAGGTTCGGCACGAGCTGCAATTCCTGGTGCACCACCACGACGCCGGCGTCGAAGGCGTCGCGCGCCCGGCCGAAGCGCTGCTCGGCGCCCTCGATGCGGATCGCGCCCTCATCCGCCCGCGCGTCGCCCGACAGGATTCGGATGAGCGTCGATTTGCCCGCCCCGTTCTCGCCCATCAGGCCGTGGACATGCCCGGCGGGGATCGAGAAGCCGACGCCCGACAGCGCCCTGACGCCGGGATAGGATTTCGAGATGTCGGAGAATTCGAGAAGGGCCATGGCCGCGCCGCGTTGGAGTCTGTTGTGGACCGGGAAGAGGCTTGGCACGCTCGCCGGAAGGGTCGGACGAGCGACACCATCGCCGGGCGAGCCGCGCGATGCGAACACGGCGAACCTTGGCCCGGGCAGCCCGGTCTTCGCCCATCCGGCACGGAGACCGGACCGGCGGGCCGGACGCCCGCCGGCTCGACGGGCGCCGGCCGCGCCTTTACTCGATGCCGAGATCCTTGCGCACCTTGGCGTAGTCGGCGCGCGTCGCCAGCTCGCCGCTGGTCAGGATCAGCTTGTCCGGCTCGCGGCCGTTGGCGATCCAATCGTACATGTTGGAGGCCGTCTCGTAGCCGTGGCGCTTGGGCGAGATGATGACCGTGCCGAAGAAGCCGGTGTCGGTCGGCTTCTTGAACTCGTTGATCGCCGATTCCGCGCCGCCGATGCCGACGCCGATGACGTTGGCCGCCGGAATGCCGACGCCCTCCGTCGCGCGCACGGCGCCCAGCACCGCCTCGTCGTTGAGGCCGACGGCGACCCAATGCTGAATGTCGGGATGGGCGTTCACCACCGTCGTGGCCGCGTTCAGCGCCGCTTCGGTGTCGGTCTTGGCCTGCGGCGCGTTGAAGATGTTGGCGGCGGGAAAGCCGCTCTTTTCCAGAACCGAGGTCGCCCCGGCGACGCGGTCGACGGCGGTCGGCAGCTGGTCGTAGGAGACCTTGATCGCGCCGACCTTGGCCATGTCCCAGCCGCGCTTCTTGATCTCGTCGACGATGCCCTGCCCCACCGTCTCGCCGATCTTGGTGGCGGAAATGCCCATATGCGGCACGGTTTCGATCGGCTGGCCGGCATTGTCCATCAGCCGGTCGTCCACCGTCATGACCTTCAGATCGTTGGCCGCCGCCTTGGCGACGATGCCGGGGCCAAGCTTCACGTCCGGCGTGCAGATGACGAAGCCCTGCGCGCCCTGCGCGCCGAGATTGTCGATCGCCGCCTGGACCTTCTCGCCGTCCTCGGCGCCGATCTCGACCAGCGTAAAGCCCTTCTCCTTGGCCGCGGCCTGGGCGAACTTCCATTCGTCCTGAAACCACGGCTCCTCGGGCTGCTTCACGATGAAGCCGATCTTGACGTCCTGCGCGGCCGCGGCGCCCAGCGCCAGCAACATCGCCGCGCCTGCCAGAATTGCCTGTTTGGTGAATGCCATCTTCGCCTCCCGGTGGACTGGCGCCGCTCCCACAGCGCAAGCGCATCCTAGAGAGATTCTGTCTGACCGGTCAATCGCAATGTATGACATAAATCCGTGGTTGTCTGACCCACCGAAATGGATGACAAGCGGAGTTCAATGCGGAGACCGAGCATGCCCGTTGCGCAGGAAGAGAGTGTCGCGCCCGCTTCGCGCGCAAGGTCGAAGCCCGGATCGAAGCCTGGGCCGAGGCCGAGGGTCGGGCGCGATTTCGTTGCCGCCCTGGCGCGGGCCATCGCCGAGGGGCGCTTCGCCGAAGGCTCGACCCTGCCGAGGGAGCAGGATCTCTGCGCCGAGTTCTCGATCAGCCGCACCGTGGTTCGCGAAGCCTTGAAGACGCTGGAGTCGAAAGGCGTCGTGCGCTCCCGCGCGCGGGCCGGCACGCTGGTTCGCGCGCGCGCGGACTGGAACCTCCTCGACGCCGACCTCCTGGACTGGATGGGAGACACGGTGGTGGACGCGGCCTTTCTGTCGGCGGTGCTGGAGGCGCGGCGCGCGGTCGAGCCCTTCGCGGCGGAACTCGCCGCCGAGCGCGCGACGCTGACCGACATCGCGGCGCTCAACGCCGCCTGGGAGACGATGCGCGCGTCCGAGCGCGGCCATGACGCCGCCTTCACGGCGGCCGACGCCGAGTTCCACCGCATCCTCCTGCGGGCCAGCGGCAATCTCGTCTTCGCGCAATTGTCTGGGGTCATCGACGCCGCGCTCACCCGGGCGCTGGACCGTTCCAACAGTTCGGTGGCGTCGCATCTGGAAGCGGTCGCGGTGCATGGCCGGCTGGTGGAGGCCCTGCGCATGCGCGACGGCAAGGCCGCCCGCGCCGCGTCCGAGCAGATGCTGGACACCGCCGCGCGCGATCTGAAGCGCCTCGTGCGGGACAGGCAGGGGTGAACCGGATGCTGCACACACGGCCTCGTCCGGGTCGAGCCTGTAAGCACCGGCAACTTCTGGATTCGCTGCCCGGTCGAGCGGCAGAAAGAACACGCCGTCGAGGGCCGCCATTCCAGGTCTTTAGGGTCCGAGCGAAGAAGCGCGCGGCATCGTCGCCGCCAGGGTCTTCTTCGGCACAGTGATTCCAGCCTTTCTCGTAGGTTCTTCTTACAGACAATTTTATCTGTACGTTAGAAGGTTGTGCGTAGTCTCCCCAAGATTGAAGCCATGTCCGGCGATCATCCTGACGAGATCATAATGTTCCCAAATGTTTCTTTCAGGCACAAGCTGATCGGCAGCATCGGCGTCGCGCTTTGCCTCGCCCTGATTCCCTTGACCTTGGTCCTCGGGCATCAAACCAAGGTTCAGTCGCACGAGAGCGCGGAGCGCGTGATGCTCGGCGAAGCGGGCAAGGCGACGAAAAGCATCGAAGCCTCGATCAACCGCCTGTCGGCCGCCGCCGGCGCGATGGCGCGCATCGCGGGCAGCGCGCATGCCAGCGGCAGCCTGTCGCGCAAGGAGCTGATCGTCGATCTGAGGGCCGCGTTCGAGCCGATCGATCTCGCCATCGGCTCGTGGTTCCTCGAAGCGCCCAGGGGCTTCGACGGGCGCAAGGAGGAGCTGGCCGGCCACGCCGAGGAAGGCGCCAACGCGAACGGCACCTTCGCCGCCTACTGGAGCCGCGACGAAAAGGGCGTTCCGCAATATGCGGCGATCGACGAGGACTACACGGCCTCGTGGTGGACGCTGCCCGCGCAGACCCAGAAGAGCGGGCTGACGCCGCCCTATTTCTACCCGGAAGGCCCGGCCAATCCGATGATGGCCAGCATCGTCTATCCCGTTCATTCGGGAGACCGGTTCATCGGCGTCGCCGGCATCGATCTC
This sequence comes from Aureimonas sp. AU40, assembly GCF_001463785.1. NCBI lineage: Bacteria > Pseudomonadati > Pseudomonadota > Alphaproteobacteria > Hyphomicrobiales > Aurantimonadaceae > Aureimonas > Aureimonas sp. AU40. The sequence continues at coordinate 28,817 of NZ_BBWL01000054.1, read as the reverse complement.
GGGGTGGACGAACTCACGCGCTTTCTCTCCGAGATGCATCCCTACGGTGTCGGCAGCGTGCGTCTTCTCTCGTCCGACGGGCTCTGGACCGCCCATCCCGATCGCCAGCGGCTGCTCAAATCCTACGGCACCGGCGAGGGGCGCGCGGAGTTCGACCAGGCCGTCACGACCGGCACCCCGCGACTGGTCGCGGGGCTCCCCGGCGAAGACGGCGAGAGCGTCTATCGTCTCTTTGCGCCCTTCCCCCTGCCGGATCTGAACACGACCTGGGTCGCGGTGGTGGACGTTCCCGAATCCGTCATCACGGCGCCCGCCCGCCATCAGCTGATGGTTCTGGCCGGCAGCGCGCTCGCCAGCTTCCTGCTCGTGCTGCTCGGCGCGATGCTGGTGACGCGCTACGCGCTGACGAGGCCCCTTCGCCGCGTCGCCGGGCTCGCCCGTTCGATCGAAGCGGGCGATCTGTCGCGGCAGACCGACACGCGCGCCCTGCCGAACGACGAGATCGGCCAACTCGAGCGCACCATGAACACGATGAGCCATCGCCTCGCCGAGATCATGGGCGGCGTGCGCCAGTCCTCCCAGCAGGTCGCCTCGGGTTCGTCGCAGTCGGCCGTCACGGCGGAGCAGCTGTCGTCGGGCGCGAGCGAACAGGCCGCGGCCTCCGAGCAGGCCTCGGCCGCCGTGGAGGAAATGACCGCCAATGTCCGGCAGAACGCCGACAACGCCACCACGACGGAGAAGATCGCCTCGCAGGCCTCGCGAAACGCCGAGAAGACCGGCGAAGCCGTGGGCGCGTCCGTGACCGCCATCCGCACGATCACCGAGAAGATCGGCGTCATCCAGGAGATCGCCCGCCAGACCGATCTTCTGGCGCTGAACGCGGCGATCGAAGCCGCCCGCGCGGGGTCGCACGGCAAGGGCTTCGCCGTGGTGGCCTCCGAGGTGCGCAAGCTTGCCGAGCGCTCCCAGGTCGCGGCGCAGGAGATCGCGCATCTGTCGGGCAAGACGCTGGTCGTCTCCGAGGACGCCGGCCAGATGCTGGAAACGCTGGTTCCCGATATCCGCCGCACGTCGGAACTCGTCTCGGAAATTTCGGCCGCCTGCCGCGAGCAGTCGGTGGGCATCGAGCAGATCAACCAGGCGATCGGGCAGCTCGATCAGGTCACGCAGACCAACGCGGCCGCCGCCAACGAGATGGCGGCCACCGCCGGCCAATTGTCGAACGAGGCGCAGCAGCTCCAGGTCGGGGCGTCCTTCTTCCGCCTGACGCGGGGCGAGGCCGAGGCGCCGGGCGCCGAAACCGGAGCGGATGCTCGCCGTGACCCGGCAGCCGTGTCGGATCGCGTCACGCCCACCGTGGAACAGGCCAAGCGTCGCCACCCCAGCCCCAGCCTTCTGACCGACGAAGCGGCTTGAAAATCGAGGGCGCGGCTTTCCCAAGCCGTGCTCCGGGTCATCTCTCCCCTGTAGCGCCGCTCCCCGCTTCGGTGGCGGCCCGCTCGGTCGGGGCCGCCAGCCGAAGGAACGCGGCCCTCAGGGTCGAACGATCTCGGCCTTCCCCGGCATGGTGACGAGCCTCGCCGCGTCCTTCCCGATCACGGCGCGGGTGCCGTCCGGCGTCGGCGCGCCGGTCGCAAGGAAGGACAGGATGTCGTCGGCCACTTGGTCCGGCGCGTCCCATTGCACGTTGTGACCGATGTCGCTGGTCTGGGCGCCGGAGGCCGGCAGGGGATCGACGCCGTACTGCTTCCAGACCACGGGCGTGCCATGCGCTTTGGCGGCCTTGCCCAGCGCGTCCATGAGGCCGGACTGATCGGGATCGCGGGTGAAGATCGCGTCCTGCGTTCCCCAGAGCACGAGGGTCGGCACGCGCAGCTCGCCCAGCCGCTCGGTGTTGTCGACGTCCAGCAGGGCCTGCGTCGCGCCGCGCCAGGTGCCGAGGCGGACATGCGCGGTTTCCCTCGTGATCGCCTGGACGAGAGCGGGGTCGGCGGCGGGATCGACATCCCAGTTGGCGGCGATCCAGGTTTCGGCGTTCGGGTCGGCGTCGAGCGGCGTCACGCTCCACACGGCCATCGGGTCCGTCAGGCCCTTGGCGTCCAGGCCGGCCTTCCAGCTTCCGAGCACGGGCTCTTTCAGGACATAGTCGGCCAACACGGCATTCCCGGCGGTTCTGTTGCTGGACGCGACGAGAACCGTGGCCTCGATCCGCTCGGGATGCTCCAGCGCGATTTCCTGCGCCACCATCGAGCCCATGGAATGGCCGGCGACGCTGGCCGTGCCGATCCCCTTCCCGTCCATGAACGCCAGGACATCGTTCGCGAACAGCCTTGGCGTGAAGCAGAGTTTGGGCTCCCGCGCGCAGGTCTCGGCGGCTGGCATGGCGCTTTGCCCGTGCCCTCTCAGGTCGAGCGCGACGATGCGCAGGGCCGGGTCCTTGGCGTGAAGCGCGGCCATGGTCTGCGACCAGGAGCGGGCGCTGTCCGTCAGGCCGTGGAGGAGAAGGACCGTGCGCCCGCCGGAAGGGCCGACTTCGATATAGGCCATGCGGATGCCGGTCGGCAGATCGACGAAGCACCTTGCGCCGTCGATATCGGTGCAGGCCGCCGGCGTCTCGTCGGCCCAGGCCGGCCCCACGCCGACGAGCTGCGGCGCCGTTGCGAGGCCTGAGAGGATCGCGAGCAGTCCGGTGGCATGGTTCCGCGAGCGCATGTCGGCCTCCAAGGGATCGGTGTGATGAGGCTGACATGTTTCGCGTCGTTCTGTCACGGGCCATTCCCGACATCCCCTGGCATGCAGGATGAAGCGCTAAGAGCGCAAACACGCGGCACGATCGCCGACGAGCCATAGGCGGTCCCTCCGTTGCATTCGTCACGGCCCTCCCGCGCCGCATCGCTCCCTCATCGGAAATTCCCACTTGGACCCGTGCCCGACCGAACTGGACCACCGATCCCCATGCTCGGATAGAGAAAACATGATGGGATCGGCCTCTTATTTTATGTTTCCGTCAATTCGTTCCTGCGCATGTACAAGTAACTTATTCTCGGAGTAATGTAAGTGCGCCTAACTATCAGATCGAAAATGATCGCTGCATTCGCGGGCGTCTTGGGAATGATGGGGGCGAGCGGATATTATGGCGTCCTTAGTCTTCAGTCTTCCAACGAAAATATGCAGACCTTCGTGTCTCGGCCCTATGTACAGACCAAGCGCGCCGAGGACGCCGCGCGCAACATGCAGAGCCTCGGGCGCAGCATCAACCGGATGCTCGCGTCCAGGGATGACGCGGAGATGGCGGAAATCCGGGCGCAAATCGACGAGGGCGTCGTCCACGGGCTCAAGGTGATGGCGGACTACCGCGCCAGCCTCGGGGCCGAGACGCCCGGCGCGATCCAGATCGCCGACAGCGTGATCACGGACATGCACACCTGGCAGGGCATGGCCAACACGATGATGGACATGATGCAGAGGAACCCGACGACACGGGCCAACGAGCTTTACGCCGGCGACGCCGTGCCTTTGATCGATGCGCTCGCCACCGACTTCTCCGAAACGCTGGAGAAGATCGACGGCGGCCTGTCGGTTCCCCCCGATCTGCGAAGCTCGCTGGTCGCGGCTCGCCTGTCCCTGCCGCAGACCATGTATCGCCTCCTGGCCACGATCGCGGAGACAAACGAGACGCGTCTCGCCGTGGCGACGCAGAGTTTCGAAAACAGCCTCAAGAGCCTCGACCTCTCCATCACCGCTTATGTCGCAGCGGCCAAGGGAACGCCGATTGAAAGCGCGGCGAGCGCGCAGGCGGCGAATTGGCGCCGTCTCCAGCCAGTGATCGAGAAGATCGCCGCCTACGGGAAGGCCAACGAGGAGGCCAAGGCGAACGCTTATAATGCCGCCAAGGCGCGTCCCTTCCTTCTCGGTATCGACAAGCAGATGGACGAGATGATCGCCTCGGAAACCAAGTTCGCTCAGAGCCTGGCCGACGGCACGCAGAACGAGTTCACCGCCACGCGCCATACCATGATCGTGTTGGTGGCGCTCGCCCTCCTGATGGGCGTGGGCGCCGCCATCTGGATCATCCGATCGATCTCGGGCGGCCTCAACCTCGCCAAGCATCACGCTCGCAAGATCGGCGACGGCGACATTTCCGAGAAGATCGAGGTCAAGCACGACGACGAGATCGGCGATCTCCTCACCACCATGTGCCAGATGCGCGGCAAGCTGAACGAGACCATCGTCGCGATCCGCGAATCCTCCGCCCAGGTCTCGTCCGGCTCGGCCCAGTCCGCCGCCACCGCCGAGCAGCTTTCCTCCGGCGCCACCGAGCAGGCCGCCGCCTCCGAGCAGGCCTCGGCCGCGATCGAACAGATGTCGGCCAATGTGCGCCAGAACGCCGACAATGCCGGCACCACGGAGAAGATCGCAGCCCAGGCCTCGGTGAACGCCGAGAAGTCGGGCGCGGCCGTCGGCGCCTCGGTGGTCGCCATGCGCACCATCGCCGAGAAGATCACCGTGATCCAGGAGATCGCCCGCCAGACCGACCTTCTGGCGCTGAACGCCGCCATTGAGGCGGCCCGCGCCGGCAGCCATGGCAAGGGCTTCGCGGTGGTCGCCTCGGAGGTGCGAAAGCTCGCCGAGCGCAGCCAGATCGCCGCCCAGGAAATCGGGCAATTGTCGACGCAGACGCTGCTGACCTCGGAAGAGGCGGGGCAGATGCTGGACGCGCTGGTGCCCGACATCCGTCGCACGGCGGAACTGGTGACGGAGATTTCGGCAGCCTGCCGGGAGCAGTCGATCGGCATCGACCAGATCAACCAGGCGATCGGGCAGCTCGATCAGGTGACGCAGTCCAACGCCGGGGCGGCCAACGAGATGGCGGCGACGGCGAGCCAGTTGTCCGCCGAGGCAGGGCGCCTGGAGGACAGCGCAGGCACGTTCAAGCTGGAGGAGACCGCGGCGGCGCGGATCGCGAAGACCGGCCGGACCGCCAACGTCATCGAGTTGCGCCAAGCCGGGCAGATTTTGGGCGTCGGCTCCGCCGCACCGAACGAGGCGCCTTCGCGCAACGCCCCTTTCAGGTCGGCTGGCGCGCTCGACACGACGCCGGACGACCGCGACGATTTCCATCGTCTGACCGCTTAAGGCAAAGCACCATCCGAAAAGGGCGGATCAGCGACCGGCTGCTGCCGGGCGGAGATGGCGCAGAACCGCCCTTTCAGCTTCCGCCCCTTCGATCCGCCCGGCAGTCTTTCCACAGCCTCTTTCAGCTTAAGCCAAAACCCAAGGGTATGTTCAGTCAATTTCAATCGTTTCCAAACTATAGGTGAGCCATCCAAACACGGAGTGCGGGCATGCGTCTCACGGTTACCGCCAAGGTTCTCCTGGCCGCCAGTGCCGTGATCGCGCTGACCGTCGGAGCAGTCACCGGCTGTCTTGCCTGGCGAAGCCTCACGGAAACCCGGGTCGCCATGCAGACGCAGGTCGACACCGGTCTTCAGCTCGCCGCCCAGGCCGTGATCTCCGAGCTTTCGCCCGTTTCCGCCAGCGCGCGCACCATGGCCAAGGTGCTGGGCGAGCGCCATGCCGCCGGGAACCGCGACCGCGCCGAACTCATCAACCAGGTCAGGATCGGCCTTGAAAGCTTCCCGCTTTCGGTCGGAAGCTGGTTCATGGAACTGCCGAACAATGCGTTCGACGGACAGTCCATCACGGATCGGCCCGATCTCGGCTCCAGCCCCACCGGCGCGTTCACGCCGAACTGGACACGCGGCCCGGACGGCAAGTCCGTTCAAGCCCCCTACCCCATCGACTATGCCAGCCCCGCCTGGGACATCACCTATGCCGGCGGCAAGCCGGCCATGCTGGAGCCGATCATGGACCCCAGCATGCCGGACCCGATCTTCCTGACCAGCGCCATGTTTCCGGTCATGTCCGGGGACCGGCAGATCGGCGTGACGGGCATCGATCTCGGCCTCAAGGCGCTGAGCGAGACGCTCGCGCATATGACGCCGCTCGGCTCGGGCCGGGTCATGCTCCTGTCCGACAAGGGGCAGTGGATCGCTCATCCCGACCCCGCCCGCCTGACCAAGCTCTACGGGTCCGAGCCCGGCTCGGCCGAGCTGGCCGAAGCGCTTTCCGCATCGAAGCCGACATTCGCCGAGGGGATCGACATGCCGGGGCTGGGGCCGGCCCGGCGCACCTTCCTGCCGATCGCCCTTCCCAACGTCGCGGATCGCTGGGTGGTGGTTCTCGACGTGCCGAACGCCACGCTGAATGCCCCGGTGCGGACCCAGATCGACGCCCTGATCGTCAGCGGCCTCGTCATCCTCGTGGTGACGCTGGCGCTTCTCTGGCTGCTTCTGGATCGCATCGTCCGGCGGCCTGTCGCGCGGTCGCTGCAACTGGTGGAGGCCATCGGCGCGGGCGATCTGACCCAGAGCTTCGACGTTCGCTCGAAGGACGAGATCGGCAATCTTCAGCGCTCGCTCGGTACGATGACCGACCGGCTGCGGGATGTGATCGGCAACGTCACGGCGTCGGCCGCCGAGGTTTCGGCCGGGGCGGCGCGCTCGGCCACCACGTCCGAGCAGCTGTCCTCCGGCTCGACCGAACAGGCGGCGGCCTCCGAGCAGGCTTCGGCCGCCGTGGAAGAGATGACGGCCAATATCCGCCAGAACGCCGACAATGCCGCCGAGACCGAGAAGATGGCGGCCAAGGCCGCGCTCAGCGCGGCGGCCAGCGGCGAGGCGGTGGCCGGCTCGGTGGGCGCCATGCGCACGATCGCCGAGAAGATCGCCGTGGTGCAGGAGATCGCCCGGCAGACCGACCTTCTGGCCCTCAACGCCGCGATCGAGGCCGCCCGCGCCGGTAGCCACGGCAAGGGCTTCGCCGTGGTGGCCTCGGAGGTTCGCAAGCTCGCCGAGCGCTCGCAATCCGCCGCGCAGGAGATCGGGCGTCTGTCCGTGGAAACCCTCGCCTCGTCCGAGGACGCGGGGCGGATGCTGGAGCATCTGGTTCCCGAGATCCAGCGCACGGCCGAACTCGTGACCGAGATTTCGGCCGCCTGCCGCGAGCAGTCGATCGGCATCGACCAGATCAACCAGGCGATCCAGCAGTTGGATCAGGTGACGCAGACCAACGCGGGCGCCGCCACCGAGATGTCGCAGGCCGCCATGCAGCTTTCCGCCGAGGCGAACGGGCTGGAGCAGAGCGCGGCCTTCTTCAAGCTGGCGCGGCGCGACGCCAAGCCCATGAGCCGCACCGATCGGCAGGCCTCCGTCCAGGCGCTTCAGGCCAAGGTCCAGGCTTTTCGCGAAACCCATGTCCGCGAAACCCATGTCCGCGAGCCCCAAGTCGCCAAGCGCCCCGCGCCGGCCATCCGCGAGCCGGCTCCCTCCCCCGCCGGTTTCGCCCTGGCGCTGGACGATGACGGCTTCGAGAAGCTGAGCGCCTGATCGGTCTGCTGCAACCGCGTCAGCCCGCCATCGCCTGAACCGGGCCGCCTCACGAGGCACGCCCGGCCGCGATCCGATCGCAAGCCTCGCCGGACAAACCATTCCCGCGCGGCATGACAGCGCGTGCGACTAGGTGCCGAACGGGAGCGAGGCCTCTCATCCCCCGGCGAGGCCGATGCGCCATTGGTCGAGGGCGGCGTTTCCTTGACCGCGAAGCGGCCGACGATCCGGTCCTTGGAGAGGCGCGGTTTTCGGGACGAGAGCGTGCGGGCGTTTTGCCAGTGCCGCTCCAGCGCGGCGGGCTTGCGCGTGGTCGAGGCGTCGCGTGCGTCGAAGACGATCTTGGAAACGTCGGGCACCAGTCCGAACAACACCGTCAGCGCCTGGGACACGTCGAGTTCGGCGATGGCGATGGCGCGCTCCTCCGCCTCCTCGCCGCCGGCGGGGTGGAGCTGGAAGGTCCGCTCCACCGCGCGGGCGACCTACAGGACGGTGGCGCCCGCTATATAGGCGTTTGCAAAAATGCGCCCGACGGACCTGCGGGTCCCGGGACGAGCGTGATGCCGTCCTCGCCCGCTAGCCCAACCCGGAGGCCGGCGTTACAAATCAGCGAGGCGAACAGGGGCGGTGCGGATGATCTGGCGAGTTGGATGGCTGGCCCTGGCGATGATCGGTCTCGCCGCTCCATCGGCGAAGGCCGACGCCTGCGCGCCGGATCGTTTCGAGGACGCCGACTATGTCGTCTGCACGATCGACCCGGCCGTGTCGGACCTGCGCCTGTTCTGGCGGGACCGCGACGGCGCACCCTATCGCAGCTTCGGCAATCTGGCGCGATCGGTGGAGGCCGAGGGAAGGAAGCTCACCTTCGCTATCAATGCCGGCATGTACGGGACCGACTTCACGCCCGTCGGCCTCTATGTCGAGAACGGCGAGGAGCTGCGGCCGGCGGACACCACGACGATGGACCGGCCGGCGCGCGAGGTCCCGAATTTCTACAAGCAGCCCAATGGCGTCTTCTTCCTCGGCGAGAAGGGCGCGGGCATTCTTCCCACGGCCGAGTTCACGCGAAAGCTGCCGAGCGCGCGCTTCGCGACCCAGTCCGGCCCCATGCTCGTCATCGGGGGCGCGCTGCACCCCGCCCTCATTCCCGGCTCCACCGACCGGACGCGGCGCAGCGGCGTGGGCGTTTGCGACGGCGGGCATGTCCGCTTCGCGATCAGCGAGACGGGCGTGAACTTCCACGATTTCGCGCGGCTCTTCCGCGATCATCTGGCCTGCCCCAACGCGCTGTTTCTCGACGGCGGCAACGGCGCCGGGCTCTATTCCCCGACGCTCGGGCGCAACGACGCCTCCTGGCACGGCGGATACGGTCCCATTCTTGGGCTGGTGGAATAGATATCGGCGCGAACGGGCGAAGCCGGTGGCCATGTGATGACGCACTGCACAATCAGATGATGAAATAGGCAGCTAACGGACAGTCGAGCGCGGGCGAGGCCCCGTGAAAGCTGCCTCGCTCTCTTGGCACGGTGCTTGCACTCCACCGTTGTATGCAAGACGCCTCGTCCTCCACCCTCTCGCCGCTTTCGATCGACGCCACGATTCTGGGCTCGATCCTGGCGCGCCGTCTGCGCCCCGGCTCCCGCCTCGGCGAAGGCGAGATGGCGGCGCTGTTCAGCGTGTCGCGCACCCTGGTGCGCGAGGCGATGATGCGGCTGGAGGCGCGCCATATCGTGGAGGTGCGCCCCCGGCGCGGCTGGTTCGTGTGCGAGCCCTCGGCCGAGGAGGCCAAGCGCGTGTTCGAGGCGCGCCGCGCCGTGGAGGCCGGGCTGATGCGCATCATGCCTCCGCTCGGGCCCGCGCACCGCGCGCGGCTGCACTCGCATCTCAGCGAGGAGCGCGCCGCCATGGAGGCGGGCGACCATCCCCGCCTCGTCTGCCTGATGGGCGACTTCCACATCCGCCTCGTGGAGATCACCGGCAACCCGGTGCTCAGCGAGATCCTGCGCGACCTCACCGCCCGCACGATCCTGATCTCCATGCTCTACCAGTCGCGAACCCATGCCGAGCAGTCGCATCTCGGACACTGCCGCATCGTCGAGGCGCTGGAGCGCGGCGACCGCGAAGGCGCCTCGAACCTCGCCCTGCGCCATCTCGACGAGGTGGAAGCCGGCCTCGACCTCGACCTCTCGGCCGATCCGCTCGCCGACCTCCGCCGCTCGCTCGACCCCGGCGGCAGCCTCGCCGCCCCCTCCCCTTCCTCCCTTCTCCGCTAGAAAGGCACCTTTCATGATCCACCGCCGCTCGCTTCTCGCCGCCGGCCTCGCGCTCGCCGGCCTTGCCGCCTTCGCCCTGCCGGCCTCGGCCGACGCCCTTTCCGACATCCAGACCCGGGGCACGCTGCGCGTGGCCGTGCCCCAGGATTTCCCGCCCTTCGGCTCGGTCGGCCTCGACATGAGCCCGCAGGGCTACGACATCGACACCGCCAAGCTGATCGCCGACAAGATGGGCGTGAAGCTCGAACTGACGCCCGTCACCTCGGCCAACCGCGTGCCCTTCCTCCAGACCGGCAAGGTGGATCTCGTGATCTCCTCGCTCGGCAAGAACCCGGACCGCGAGAAGGTGATCGACTTCTCCACCGCCTATGCCCCCTTCTACAACGGCGTGTTCGGCCCGGCCGACCTTGCCGCGCCCGACGCGGCCGCCCTGTCGGGCAAGGTGATCGGCGTCACGCGCGGCGCGGTGGAGGATCTGGAGCTGACCAAGATCGCCCCGGCCGACGCGGTGCTGAAGCGCTACGAGGACAACAACGGCACGATCTCGGCCTTCCTGTCGGGCCAGGTGCAGCTGGTCGCCACCGGCAATGTGGTGGCCGCCGCGATCATCGAGCGCAACCCGCCCAAGCGCCCGGAGATGAAGTTCCTGATCAAGAACTCGCCCTGCTATATCGGCCTCGCCAAGGGCGCGGACGCGCTGAAGGCCAAGGTGGACGAGATCGTCGCCGGGGCCAAGGCCGACGGCTCGCTGAACGCCATCGCCCAGAAGTGGCTGAAGACCGACCTGCCGGCGGACCTGTAACCGCGCGCCGCCCTTCTCTCGCCGATCCGCGCCCGCCCGGCGCGGGTCGGCCTCTCCCGTCTTCGTTCGAGCCCAGAGGCCCCGCCTCATGCCCTATCAGTTCGACTTCTCCTGGCTGGCCGAATACTGGCCGGTGCTTCTTCACGGCGTGCGCGTCACGCTCCAGCTCATCCTGGTCGGCGGCGCGCTCGGCATTTCGGTCGGCATCGCCTGCGCCTGGGCGCGCGCGCTCGGCCCCAAGGCGCTGCGCTGGCCGGTCTCGGCCTATGTCGAGCTGATCCGCAACACGCCCTTCCTGATCCAGCTCTTCTTCGTCTTCTTCGGCCTGCCGGGCCTGGGGCTGCAGATGAGCGAGATGAGCGCGGCCTATCTCGCCATGACGATCAATCTCGGCGCCTACGCCTGCGAGATCATCCGCGCCGGCATCGAGGCGACACCCAAGGGCCAGTTCGAGGCGGGTGGGAGCTTGGCCATGACGCGCTGGCAGACCTTCCGCCATGTCGTGCTCGTGCCCTCGCTCCAGCGCATCTGGCCGGCGCTCTCCTCGCAGGTCGTGATCGTCATGCTGGGCTCGGCCGTGGTCTCGCAGATCGCCGCCGAGGATCTGACCTTCGCCGCCAACTTCATCCAGTCGCGCAACTTCCGGGCCTTCGAGACCTATCTCGTCTCCACCCTCGTCTATCTCGCGCTCGCCATCCTGGCGCGCCGCGCCATGGGTCTGCTCGGCACGGCGCTATTTCCCAAGCGGAGGCCCGCATGATCGAGTTTTCCACCTGGGACATCCTGCGCAATCTCCTGCTCGCTGCGCGCTGGACCGTCGTGCTCTCGCTTGTCTCCTTCGCGGGCGGCGGGCTGGTCGGGCTTCTCGTCCTGTTCGGACGCATCTCGCCGGCGCGCGCGGTGCGCCGCGCGTCCCTGGCCTATATCGAGCTGTTCCAGGGCACGCCGCTCCTGATGCAGCTGTTCCTGATCTTCTTCGGCCTCGGAATGTTCGGGGTGGACGTGCCGGCCTGGCTCGCCGCCGGCTCGGCGCTGACGCTCTGGAGCGCGGCCTTCCTTGCCGAGATCTGGCGCGGCTGCGTGGAAGCGGTCGCCAAGGGCCAGTGGGAGGCTTCGGCCAGCCTTGGCATGGGCCGTCTTCAGCAGATGCGACACGTCATCCTGCCCCAGGCGCTGCGCGTCGCCGTGCCGCCGACGGTCGGCTTCTCCGTGCAGGTGGTGAAGGGCACGGCGCTCACCTCCATCATCGGCTTCACCGAACTCTCCAAGGCCGGGACGGTCGTCACCAACGCCACGTTCCAGCCCTTCACCGTCTACGGGCTCGTCGCGCTCATCTACTTCGCGCTGTGCTGGCCGCTGTCGAAATCCTCGCAGATCCTCGAAAGGAAGCTCAATGTCGCTCATCGCGGTCACTGAGGTCAAAAAGCGCTTCGGATCGAACGAGGTCCTGAAAGGCATCAATCTCGACGTCCAGCCCGGCGAGGTCATCGCCATCATCGGCAAGAGCGGCTCGGGCAAGTCCACCCTGCTTCGCTGCGTCAACGGGCTGGAGACGATCGACGAGGGCTCGATCCTGGTGGCCGGCGCGCAGCTCCTGCCGGACGAGGTGCATCTCAAGGCCTTGCGGCTGAAGGTCGGCATGATCTTCCAGCAGTTCAACCTGTTCCCTCACCTCTCGGCCGGGCGCAACGTCATGCTGAGCCAGAGCGTGGTGAAGAAGACACCCAGGGCGGAGGCCGAGGCGATGGCCCGGCGGCAGCTGGAGCGGGTGGGCCTCGCCCACAAGTTCGACGCCTATCCCGACGAGCTTTCCGGCGGCCAGCAGCAGCGCGTCGCCATCGCCCGCGCGCTCGCCATGCAGCCCATCGCGCTCCTGTGCGACGAGATCACCTCGGCGCTCGACCCAGAACTCGTAGCCGAGGTCCTGGCCGTGGTGCGCGAGCTGGCGGCCGAGGGCATGACGCTGATGATGGTGACGCACGAGATGAAGTTCGCCCGCGAGGTCGCCTCGCGCGTCGTCTTCATGCACGAAGGCCGCGTCCACGAGATCGGCCCGCCGGAGGAATTGTTCGGCCAGCCGCGCACGCCGGAACTGCAGCGCTTCCTCGGCGTCGCGCAGGGGTGAAGGTCGCGCCGGCCCTTGAGCGGAAGGGTCAGGCCGCGTCATGCTTGAGAGAAGAGGCCGCCACGGCGACGATCCGGTTTCGCCCGGCGTTCTTGGCCTCGTAGAGAGCAAGGTCGGCGTCACGCATCAGGCTTTCCTGGTGGTGCCCCCTCCCCTCACCGAGACTTGCCGTCACGAGGCCGACGCTCAGCGTGACCCGGTCGGCGACACGCGAGCCGGGGTTCGACAGGTTCATCCGGTCGAGATCCCGCATCAGGCTCTCGACCGCGCGCGTGGCCGCTTCCGCCCCCGCGCCGGGCAGGAGAGCCAGGAACTCCTCGCCGCCGATCCGCCCGCAGACGGCGCCGCTCGTTCGGGCGAAGTCCGAAAACAGCGAGCCGACCGATCGCAGCGCCTCGTCGCCGGAGGCATGGCCCAGCGTGTCGTTGAGCTTCTTGAAGTCGTCGATGTCGATCATGGCGACCGACAGCACCGTGCCCGAGCGCGCTTCCCCGATCAGCCGGGCGAATTCGTCGGTTATGGCCTTGCGGTTGCGCAGGCCGGTCAGCGCGTCGGTATGCGCCATTTCTCTCATCAACCGCTTGCTGTGCGCCTCTCTCAGCCTCGACAGGGTCGCCCGGATCTGCCGGCGGTTGATCTGATATCGCGCCCAGATGACGACGACGCTGATCGCGCTGCAATAGAGCGTGAACAGGAAGCCCGACGCGCCGTCCACGGCGGGGTTGATGGACTGGCTGACGACGAAGCAGACGTTGAGGACGAATGTGACCAGGGCCATCCAGGGCGTGGTCAACGGCAGGAGAACGAGACCGGTGGTCATGCCGAAGAAGCCGACGAGAACGAAGCGTTCGAAGTTCGGGCCGCCGACCCGGTGCCCTGTCATGATGGCCGCGATCATCACCACGAAGGCGAACAGGGAGGCGGACGCGTTCTGCATCCACTCCAACCGGGGATGGCGCCAGGCCCGCAGCGCCAAGGCCAGCGCCAACGTGGTCAGAACCCCATGCCCGGCGACGATGGCCGTGACGGCATAAGGGGCGAGACTGTAGTCGAACGGGATCGACAGCCACATGATCACGGTCACGCACCAGAAGAGATGTGTGGCATCCTGGCGGTTGTCCCGCCAGGCGACCAATCGGCAGATCGCGGCGAGCGGCGCCGACAGCCTGGAGATCCTCCCGCCTTCCTGGCTTTTTCGCTCGAACTCGCTCCAGAGCCCTTCGGCCGCGATGCGCCGAAGCGCGGCCTCGACGCTCAAGCCGTTCGCGAGTTCTTTGCGATCGACAGCCGAATCCTCGGCCTGCGAAGTCGTGATCAAGGACGAGCCGGCAGCAGCTGACATCGATGCGCATAACTCCTGACGATTTCCACTTCAGGTAGCCGAGCGAGCTTAATATTTCGGTCACAGCTAACCTGTGTCCCGTCCCACTCAGACGCTCGCCATTCGCCGGGCGAGGCCCTCCGGTGGGACCGAACGGGTTCAGAAGACCTTGCGTCTCGAAGCGATCGATCTCCACCAATCGGTCCACCGCATCCCGCGTGCCGGCGAGCGAGATACTGCGGTCGATGCGCAGAGCATGAAGCATGTCCCCTCGCCGGACCTGCTGGGCTTCCGACACCTTCGGCTCCAAAAGCCAGCCGGCTTGAGAGGGCAGCGGCTCAGGCCATGGAAAAGTTCTGCGTATCCAGTCCGCGTGCGAAAGGCAGGAGTATACAGATGACGAACGCGAAAGAAGCCGAGGCAATGCTCTGGGTCGATATTGAGCATAGGACACCGAAGTGGCTGAGCCAGGGTTGCCGACTCAGACTTGAAGGCTCATGCGTCGCGCCGAACCAACGGCACCGTTCAATTGCACCGCACTTTATCAATTGAAATAGGCCTCCGGCGTTTTAATATAACCCGACCACGCCAATCGGTTATTTCCCGAGAATGGCTGATTTTTATTCTCAATAACAAAAGTATTTACTGGTTTTTACATATTTATTATTGGAAGGGCCGAACTGCTTTTCACACCTCAACGAGCGCCTGACGACCTTATGTCACCGAAGTAGCTCAGCAACCTGCCTCTCGTCTGACTATAGCCAAGAGCCTCATTCGAACACGTTTGCCCTGACGCGCTTTGCAAGGCAGGCACTTCGCCCACGAGACGAGATCACACGTGACCGACAGCGTCAGCGTCAGCATGCTGCACTGGAGTCTACGACGATTGGTCGAGTTCGATCCCGACATCTGCCAACTGGAAATCGATCACCCCGGATTGTGAGCCGTACAAGCTGGAGACATCGAGGCATTCCGAAAGTCGGCAGCGGCAACAGCTGATGCAAGTAGGTCCTTAACGGACAGACCGAAGCGAAGATACGACCAGTGAACTTCAAAACGCATGTCCTCTCAAATCAGCGCGAACCATCTCGCTTGGAGCGAAGAGGACTCTACCGCTTCGGCAGAGGTGGGGATCACCCACACGCCGAGGGTTAGACAATGGGATAGTGATGCAAGTTGGAGCGCAGACGCGGAGTTCGACAGACTCAGCAGATTCTGCAGGCTCGGATCGAAGTCTCACATTTGCGGCGCGAACCAAGCCCCCACTGCCCTGCCCACCGGCTTACTCGAATATCATGCTGAATTCTGGTAGCGCGCTTCCACATCTCGCTGGCGATCCTGCCGGATACGACGAAGACGCATCCGACCCCTTTCCACCAACGAATGGCCCGGGTGTATCTGGCCTTTCGCGGGGTGGCGGATCAGCCATGGTGGGACAGCACTTCGCTCGACCAAACCGACGCACCATCGCAGCCGCCCTACCCCCCGAAAGATCATAGCTCAACCTCCCCCAGCATCGCTCGAACTCTCAGGAAGACACTTCTACGTCGCAGAGATAAACTGCACCTGCGCCAGATCATAGGCGAAGCCGCATCGAGCCTTCCACGAGATAGTCTCTCGAGCCACCCGCCCGAGCATGGGCGGAGAGCTGGCGTGCAGCGCCCTTTAGGTTTCCCAAAGAGTATAACTTTATTGCCTAACCTCAGGCCCTAGACTGGACTTGGACGATTGGAGGAGATGCGACTTGCGCCATTGGCAGCGACTGCGGATCATGTCTTTCATGTCGGGTCCGGTGGCCGACAATCACCGTTGAAGAACATGGGCAGGCAGTGGCCAGGAAAAGGAGAAGTGCGATCAGGCGCTGGAGCACTCTCAGAACAGACGTGGCCACTCTCTTTCATGCGCGCGACATATGCCGAAAATCAAACGCAGTAGTTCATCATCGCCGATAGAAAAGCCGACAATGCTCCAAACCTCGGCTTCGCCGTAGAAATATGGCGGTGGTGCCGCCCCAATCTTGGAGTTTGGAAGTAAGGCACCGCCGGCCGTACTAGAACATATGAGTGATGTGCCAGTCGCAACATCGGAGCAGGCCGTGAACTCTACGACTTCCAGACCGGCAACCACATTCGAGCAGCGCGATCGCCTCGAAAGATGCCCGGAGCGCCTCAGATATTTTCCGGCTATGTGACCCGGCATCGGCACCCAACTGGCACTGTCGCCAACTGAACCCAGCTCCGCATAAGGCTGGTCCGCTTCGGGGGTCTTGGGACTGGTCCACGCTTCCAACGAAACCAGCTCTTAGCGCAAGACTTCAACGGACCTACTGGCTCAGGCCAGACCAAAACCTTGGCAGCTGCCAAGGTTCTACCGTTTCAGCGATCGCCGCGCCGCGTCTGCCAAGCCTCGAACCGACGGGTGAGATCGGGCAGCTCGTCGCGCAGGAAGCGGTCCCAGTCGTCGGCCATCGCCTTTTCAGCGGTCAGCTGAAAATTGCCTCGGCCGAACTGCGCCCTGGCAAGGAGCCGGCCTTTCGCGTCGCGCAGATCGACAGACTTGTCAGGAGTCGCATCTGCGTCGCGGAGCAGCGTGAGCGCCGTCTGGAGACGGCCGTCGGAGGTGGAAACCTTGGCAGCTGCCAAGGTTTCGGGAAGTCGGGCGAGACGAGCAGGGCGCTCGGCCGCCAGTTTGGCAAGTTCCACCCAGCGCGGGCGCCCGGCCTTGGGCGCGCGGCCGATCAGGCGAATGGTCTCGGGCGGCAGGGCGCGCAGCACCGCGCGGAAGCGTGCAAGTTCCGGGTCGTCGATGCCGAGTGCGGCGCGGATATCGCGTGCCTTTAGCCCCGCCGTGTCCAGGGTTGCGGCGAAGCTCGCGCGCTCGATCCAGGTCAAATCCTGCCGTTCGGCATTCTCGATGCCTTGAGAGACCGCGACCTCGGCGTCGGTCTTTTCCACCACGATGGCGCGCAGCGGACGGCCGAGATCGGAAGCGGCGCGCCAGCGGCGGTGTCCATAGACGAGCTGGAAGCGGCCGGGCTCGCTCGGATGCGGGCGGACTTCGGCCGGGACCTTCTGCCCCTCCTCGGCAAAGCGCGCACGAAAGCGGACGAAGTCGGCCTCGTCGTCCTCGGGCATGCGATCCTGGAAAGGCGAGGGGTTGATCAGGGCGGTGTCGATCTCGCGCGCGCCCCCCGCCTCGACCAGCGCCTGAAGCCGATCGCGCTCCTCCCGCAGTTCGGCGATGGAGCGCTGCGTTGCGCCGATCACCGAAGCGCCGACGCGCTGGGCAAGACCACTAACGGGAGGCGTCGTGGGGGCGGGCGGGGAGGGCGGTGAAGCCGTCGCGACGGCAGGCGCGGGAGCAGATGGCGCTGGCCCCTGAACCGATTCCCCGCGCTCGTCGCCGGCAGTCCCGATCGCGGGCGCTGTGACCTCGGGCGATTTCGGCTCCGTGCCGAAGGAGGCGAAATTGGCGATGATGGATTTGCGCGGTGGCTTGGTCATGCCCGGCCCCAGGACTGCGTGATGAGTTCGAGAATGCGCTGATTGACGGCGTCCATGGATTCCCGCGCGCGTTTCACCGTGCTCGCGCCGATATTGCCGGGCTCCAGTTCGTAGAGCGTACGTTTGGCAAGGCCAGCCGTCTCGATTGCCGCGCTCTCCACGGCGGTCGGCAACAGCACGTCCTCGCCGAACAGGCTGCGCAGCATGGCGACGACATGAACCTGCGACTGGTCGTTGGGATCGTGACGGGTGATGAGATAGCGCAGGAAATTCTGGCTGAGACTGGCGCCGGCATCGCGCACCACGCCGATGAGATCGCCCATCATCAGAAGGAACTGGCTCATGGACATGACGTCCAGCATGGCGGGGTGAACGGTGACGAGCAGGCCGGTCGAGGCGTAGATGGCGCCGAGGGTCAGGAAGCCGAGGGAAGGCGGGGTGTCGAGAAGCACGATGTCGTAATCGTTTTCGACCTCGCCGATTGCAAGTCGCAGCCGCTCGAAAAAGACGGTCTGCGCGGCGCCCGCGCCACCCGATAGCGACCGCGGTGTCTCGTGCTCGTATTCCATCACTTCGATATTGCCGGGCACAAGGTCGATGCCGGTAAAGTAAGTCGGCCGAATGATCTCGCGCATGGGCCGACGCGCCTCGTCGTAGCGCAGCGTGGCGTAGATCGTCTCGTTGTGGCCGACATCCATCTCCGGCTGAAAGCCGAACATGGCCGAGAGCGAGGCCTGCGGATCGAGATCGATCGCCAGCACGCGGTAACCGGCCAGCGCGAGATAATGAGCGAGATGGGCGCTGGTGGTCGTCTTGGCGCTGCCGCCCTTGAAATTGGCGATCGAGAGGATCTGGATCGCCTCGCCCTCGCGACGGCGCGGCTGAAAGCGCAGGGCCTCCGCCGGCTTCTGCTGGGCGAAGAGTTCGCGAAGCTCGTTCACCTGCGAAAGCGTATAAGCGCGGTGATTGTTCTCAAGCCGGGCCGGGGTCGGCCCCTTGCCCTCGATCGACAGGGTGCGCAGCGTCGATTCCGGGATCGAGGTCAGTTTCGACACTTCATGCGTCATGAAGAACCGGAGGCTCTTGCGCGCATCGGGCGGATACATCTGCTGGCGCCGGGCCTGCAGCTCGGCGGAGAGAATCGCCCCATGCCGGACAACCTTGTCGGCGGGATCTTCGTCGAGAATCGGGACGGCAGGCACGGTCATGGGCGGTAAAAGGTCCTTCTGACGGATCGTACCCAGTTTTTATAGCATAAGCCGTCGAGACGTAAGGTCCGGACAGGCTGGGAAAGACGCGCCGCGCCAGCTTGGCGACAGGTTGTTTTTTATCAACGGGTTAACGAGATTTTCGCCCCGTTTTGCGGCGCCGTTCGCGTCCGGTTTCTCCACTTTTTCTCCCCGATTTATGCCCCGATGGACGATTGGGGCCATCGTGCGGCCGGTCCCGAGGGGTGGCGTTCACCTTTCGTGTCACGTAACCCTTCCTAGTAACCCGAGTCTGCCGAGTCTGTCCGATGTCCCGAAGAAGCACCACAGAGGCCGTTGCCGCGATCCGCGCGCGTCGTCGCGCGTTGGGTCTTCGGTCCACCGAGACCGTTCTCCACGAGAGCGAGATCGCCGCGCTGGACGAGGCGAAAGAGCGCTTGGGCGTGCCCTCGCGCTCCGACGTGATCCGCGTCCTCATCGCCAAGGTGGATCTGGACGAACTGACCCGGGCCGACGCCGAACTCGTGAAGAGCGAGGCCGTCTGATGCCGAACCTTATCCTCAACAGGGAGACGCCATAGGCAAAGAAAAAGGCCCCGAAGCGGGAGCCGCCGGAGCCTTCATCTGTGATGCGTGGTTGCTCGCAGGTTTAGCCTCCTTCGCCTTCATCGTCAAATGAAAATGCGGCTTCCCGCCACGGCCTCGCTTTGCCTCGCGCAAGGAGAGAGACCATGCCTGAGGAACATTCCCGCACGCCTATGAGCGTGCCCGTGCCTGCGCGCGCCTCGACAAGAGGGCCGAGCGCCGGAACGATACTGCTTGACCTCGTGGAAGGGGAGGGGGAGGGGCTGCATCCCGACTTCCTGGCCCGCGCCGCGATCTGGCGCGACCAGGCGGCGGGCCTCCTGTCGCTCACCGAGGCGCGCCTGCGCTCGGCCGCCATCGGGCGCAAGCCGGCGGGTGAGGCCGCGCGCGCGCCTCGCTCCAGAGCGCCGCGCCAAGCCTCTGCCCCGCGTCCGCGCCACAGCCGCCCCGCGCCGCAGGAGAGCCGTCAGTACGCGCAGCCCATGGCCACCACCGCCGCGCGCGACGACCGGCTGACGCCGCACGCCAAGGCCTTTCTCCAGGTCCTTCGCGCGCGCTGTGGCAAGACGCGCGAAACCACCATCACCAAAGGCACGGCGGGCAACATCATGTCGCGCTCGCCCCGCACCATCCGCCGCTATCTCGTGGACCTCGTGCGCTTCGGCTATATCGATCTCAAGATCCGCTGCAACGCGCGCGGCCTCCATCTCGGCCTCACCGTCACGCTCACCGAACGCGTCCTACCGTTCTTCGAGGAGGCGAGGGGTCTGGCGCGCTGGCTGGCGGAAACGCCCAAGGCCCTGTTCCAGCCTTTCGGCGGGATGATCGACCCATCGCGCACGGCATCGAGGGTTTCGGGGGTGACAGTCCTGTCATGCAGAAACCAATCCCAAATCAATCTCTCTGACCTCTCCAGCAAAATCGCAGGACTGGCAGGTTTGGCGAGGGATGAAACGCTCTTGAGAAGAACAATGGGAGAGGCTGCGCCAAGAAACTAAGACGAAGTACGCTTCGATCGATCGGAAAACTGGACGGGACGCAGCTTATGCTGGCGAGCCTGCGGGAAAGCTATGTCTGGAATTTGCTAGAAAGGACAAGCGGCCGAACCCAGTCATGCCGAGCCAAGACGCAAGGCCAGCGCCAGAGCGACCAAGACCAACAAGTGAAACGCGAGGATAGCGAGAAGCCGGCTGCGGAACGGCTCCTTGCGGGTCTTATGGCGCAGGACCTGCTGCGCGACGAGTGCGCCGAGGCTGCCGCCGATGAGCGCGAGGCGAAGAAGCGTGGCTTCGGGGATGCGGCGCCGGCTGGCTCGCGCCTTGGCCTTGTCGAGCGCGATGGCCGCGAAGGCGAGAAGATTGATCGCTGCGAGATAAAGAGCGATCGCGGCACCGAGAGACGATAGGTCTGGCATTTTCGTCTGAAGTCTCCGCCGGTTCGCCTGCGTTTCAGAACCGTGCCTTACCTCATCCCCGTGGCACCGTCGTGGGGCTGCTTGCACTCCAACGCTCTTGTTCCCAAATCGGGAACAGGCTAGGGTGCCGCCATGCAAATCCTGTCGAAGCGAACATTGCGGCAGTTCTGGGAGGTTCACCCCCAAGCCGAGTCCCCGCTTCGCACCTGGCATGCGCTGGTGGAAAAGGCGGAGTGGGCGACGCCCAACGACATCAAGTCCCAGTTCGGGGCCAATGTCGATTTCGTCGGAGACAACAGGGTGATCTTCGACATCGGCGGCAACAAGTTCCGCCTGATCGTTCATGTCTCCTACACGTTCCGCCGCGTGCTGGTGAAGTTCGTGGGAACCCATGCCGAGTACGACCGCATCAACCCGGAGACCGTCTGATGGACATTCGCCCGATCCGCACCGAAGCCGATTACGACTGGGCCTTGGCTGAGGTGGAGCGCTATTTCCTCGACGAGCCCGCGCCCGGCAGCGAGGCGGCCGACCGCTTCGACGTTCTGTCCGCCCTGATCGAAGCCTACGAGGCCAAGGTCTGGCCGATCGAGGCGCCGGACGCGGTGGAGGCGGTGAAATCGGTGATGGCGGACCGGCGCATCCCGCGCGAGAGGCTGACCGCCGTGTTCGGCTCGAAGTCGCGCGTCTCGGAGTTCCTGAGCCGCAAGCGGGGCCTGACGCTGGCCGCCGCCCACCGCCTCCATGACGAGCTCCAGATTCCCGCCGCCGTCCTGATCCGCCCCTACGCGATCGCCCCCCGGCCTGGCTCTCCTCGGCGCCGCGAGAAGGCGGAGGGCTGAGGCCGACATCATTCGACCAGACCGGAGCACCAAAGCCCGATCCGAGGCAAACGTGTCGCGAGGGGTGGGCATTCATGGCTGGGAACGGATGGGGAGGGTGGCTCCTCCGGGCGGCTCTACTTTACGCCGGGTTCTCAGGGGCGTTTGGCGACGCCGCGAGGGCGCAAGGCGCGTCTTCGCCCGAGGCGAAATCCTTCATCGTCACCTGCGACTGCAAGACGCCGGCGCAGAGAGAGCGCATTGCGGCGGAGGTGCGCAAGCGCGGCGGCAAGGTGCTCTATATCTACAGCGAGATTCACGGGCTCGCCGTCGCGGCGCCCAGGCGAGGCAGCGCGAAGCGTTTCGCGGCCTCGATCGAGCATATTCGCGGCGTGATCGCCGTACAGCCCGACGGCGTGAGCCAGACCTCCACCGTGAACTGACGACGCCCCGGCACCGCGCCGACACGCCGCGATAGAAGACGGCGGATCAGTCGCCCAACGCGCGCTCGAAAACCGTGCCGGCGAGTGAGGCCGTGGCGAGCAGGCGGTCGAGCCCGTGGCCCTCGCGCGCCAGGGTGGAGAGGCCGATCATCACCGTGACGACATAGTCGGCCAAGGGCGCGGCGAGGTCGGGCCGGGTGCCGGAGATGAAGCCGCGGAGCGTTTCGGCGGCACCCTGCGTCAAGACACGCGCGGCGGCGCGCGCGTCGGGGTCGTCGCAGCGGGCGCCCTCGATGGCGAGGCAGCCGGCAGCGCATGGGTCCGCCGCGTAGCGCCGGGCGGCTTCCTCCAGGACGGCAGCGAGCGCTTCGGCCACGGGTCGGCCGGGCCGCAGGATCGCGCCGAGCGGCACGCCTTGCGTCGCGGTGTAGCGCTCCAGGCTGCGGGCGAAGAGCCCCGCCTTGCTGCCGAAGGCGGCATAGAAGCTCGGCGGGTTGATGCCCAGCGCCTGCGTCAGATCGGCGACGCTCACCGCGTCGTAGCCGCGCGCGTGGAACAGACGCTGGGCCGAGGCGACGCTGGCCTCGGGATCGAAGCGGCGGGGGCGTCCGCGCGCGCGCGGCTTTTCTGTAATCATCGCTACAATAATCCTTGACGGGGTTCCGCCTTCCTTTATGTAGCGACCGATACGTTAATCTGGAGGGGCAAGTCCATGACCAATTTCGAGGGACAATCCGTGCTCGTGCTCGGCGGCAGCCGGGGGATCGGCGCCGCGATCGTCCGGCGCTTGCGCGCTGACGGCGCGAAGGTGACCTTCACCTATGCCGGTTCGCGCGAGGCGGCGGAGCGGCTGGCGGGCGAAACCGGCGCGACGGCGGTGATGACCGACAGCGCGGACCGGGACGCGGTGATCGCGCGGGTGCGCGAAAGCGGGCCGCTCGACGTTCTGGTGGTGAATGCCGGCGTCGGCGCCTTCGGCGATCCGCTGGAGCAGGACCCGGACGAGGTGGACCGGCTGATCCGCATCAACGTCACCGCGCCCTACCACGCTTCGGTGGAGGCGGCGCGGCGGATGCCGGAGGGCGGGCGCATCGTGGTGATCGGCTCGGTGAACGGGGACCGGATTCCGTTTCCGGGTCTGTCCGCCTACGCGATGAGTAAATCGGCCCTGCAGGGCATGGCGCGGGGCCTCGCGCGCGATTTCGGGCCGCGCGGCATCACGGTCAATGTCGTGCAGCCCGGCCCGATCGACACCGACATGAACCCCGCCGACGGCCCCATGAAGGACGTCATGCATGGCGTCATGGCGCTGAAGCGCCACGGGCGGCCGGAGGACGTGGCGGGACTGGTCGCGTGGTTGGCCGGGCCCGAAGCCAGTTTCGTCACCGGCGCCATGCACACGATCGACGGCGGTTTCGGCGCCTGATCCAAACGTAAAAAGGCCGGGGTCGCCGAGGCCCCGGCCTGAACGCATCGGCCGCCCGCCTTGCTGAAAGGCGGGCGGCCTGCTTTTCGAAACGCGGTTTCGGATCGGGAAAGGGGAGGGGCCACCGCCCCTCCGCGACAAGCGCCAGCCCCTTACTCCGCTAGCCCCTTATTCCGCAGGCACCTCCTGAGCCGACACTGCGCCCCGCGCCGCCTCGCCCGCCCGCGCCTTTCGCCCGGCGAGGGAGCGGACGAGGACATAGAAGAGCGGCGTCAGGAACAGGCCGAACAGCGTGACGCCGATCATGCCGGAGAACACCGCGACGCCCATGGCCGAGCGCATCTCCGCGCCCGCCCCGGTGGAAAGCACCAGCGGCAGGACGCCCATGACGAAGGCGAGCGAGGTCATCAGGATCGGCCGCAGCCGCAGGCGCGCCGCCTCCACCGCCGCCTCGCGCGGGGTGCGGCCCTCGGCCTCCAGTTCGCGCGCGAACTCGACGATGAGGATGGCGTTCTTGGCCGAGAGGCCGACCAGCACGATCAGGCCGATCTGGGTGAAGATGTTGTTGTCGCCCCCCGTCAGCCAGATTCCCGCGAGCGCCGAGAACAAGCCCGCCGGCACGATCAGAAGGATCGCGACGGGCAGCGTCAGGCTCTCGTATTGCGCCGCCAGCACCAGGAACACGAGAAGGATCGCCAGCGGGAAGATCACCACGCCCGAATTGCCGGCGATGATCTCCTGATAGGTGAGTTCCGTCCATTCGAAGCTGAAGCCGGGCGGCAGCGTCTCGGCCGCGATCCGCTCCACCGCCTCGCGCGCCTGGCCCGAGGAGAAGCCGGGCGCGGCGTTGCCGTTGACGTCGGCGGACAGGAAGCCGTTGTAGCGCAGCGCCCGCTCCGGCCCTGCGACCGTATCGACGGTGAGAAGCGCCGAAAGCGGGATCATCTGCCCCGAATTGGAGCGAACCTTCAGATTGCCGATGTCTTCCGGCCGGGCGCGATAGGGCGCGTCGGCCTGGACGCGCACGGAGTAGGTGCGGCCGAACTGGTTGAAATCGTTGACATAGAGCGAGCCGAGATAGATCTGCAACGTGTTGAAGATCTCGGTGATCGGCACGCCGAGCTGGCGCGCCCGCGCGCGGTCGACATCGGTGAAGAGCTGGGGCACGTCGATGCCATAGCCGGTGAACATGCCGGTCAGCTCCGGCGTCTGGTAGGCTTTCGCGAGGAACCCCTTCACCACCTCGTCCAGCGCCTTGTAGCCGCCGCCCGCCCGGTCCTCGATCTGCAGCTTGAAGCCGCCGATCGTGCCGAGGCCCTGCACCGGGGGCGGGGGGAAGATGGCGGTGAAGGCCTCCTCGATCCCGCCGAAGGCCCCGTTCAGCCGCTGCGCGATGGCGCCGGCGGAGAGGCTGGGGTCGGTGCGCTCCTCGAACGGGTCGAGCGTCAGAAACACGACGCCGGCATTGGAGGAGTTGGTGAAGCCGTTGATCGACAGGCCGGGAAAGGCGATCGTGCTTTCCACGCCCGGCGTCTTCAGCGCGATCTCGCCCATGCGCCGCACCACGGCGTCGGTCCGATCCAGCGAGGCGCCGTCGGGAAGCTGGGCGAAGCCGACGAGATACTGCTTGTCCTGCGCCGGCACGAAGCCGCCGGGAACCGAGCGGAAGAGCACCGCCGTCAGCGCGACCAGAAGGACATAGAAGCCGAGCGTCAGCCCCTTGCGGGTGATGACGCGGCCGAGCCCCGAGCCGTAGCGCCGCGACGAGGCGCCGAAGAAGCGGTTGAAGCCCCGGAAGAGCCAGCCGAGCGAGGCGTCGAGAATGCGCGTCAGTCGGTCCTTCGGCGCGTCGTGGCCGCGCAGGAGAAGGGCGGCCAGAGCGGGCGAGAGGGTGAGCGAGTTGAAGGCCGAGATCACGGTGGAGATCGCGAGCGTCAGCGCGAACTGGCGGTAGAACTGCCCCGTCAACCCCGAGATGAAGGCGAGCGGCACGAACACGGCGACCAGCACCAGGGCGATGGCGACGATCGGCCCCGACACCTCGCGCATGGCCTGATAGGTCGCCTCGCGGGGGTTGAGACCCTTCTCGATGTTGCGCTCGACATTTTCCACCACGACGATCGCGTCGTCCACCACGATGCCGATGGCGAGCACGAGGCCGAACAGGCTGAGCGCGTTGATCGAGAAGCCGAGGAAATGCATCACCGCGAACGTGCCGACGATGGAAACGGGCACGGCCAGAAGCGGGATGATGGACGCGCGCCAGGTCTGGAGGAAGACCACGACGACGATCACCACCAGCACCACGGCTTCGAGCAGCGTGTGGACCACGGCGTCGATCGAGGCGCGCACGAACTGCGTGGTGTCGTAGACGATCTCGTAGTCGACGCCCTCCGGCATCGTCTGCTTGATCTCCTCCATGACGGCGCGCACCTCGTCGGCGATCGCGATGGCGTTGGAACCGGGCGCCTGGAACACGGGGATCGCGACGGCCGCCTCGTTCGACAGGAGCGAGCGCAGCGCATATTCCGAGGCGCCGAGCTCGACGCGGCCGATGTCGCGGATGCGCGTGATCGCGCCGGTCTCGGCGTCGGTTCGCACGATGATGTCGGCAAACTCGTCCACGTCCTTGAGGCGCCCCTGCGCGTTGACGGAGAGTTGGAACTCCACGCCCGGCACGCTCGGCGAAGCGCCGATGACGCCGGCGGCGGCCTGGACGTTCTGCTCGCGGATGGCGGAGACGACATCGCCCGCCGAAAGCGCGCGCGCGGCGGTCTTCTCAGGGTCGAGCCAGATGCGCATGGAATAGTCGCCCGAGCCGAAGAGCTGGACCTGCCCCATCCCGTCGATGCGCGCCAGCCGGTCGCGCACGTTCAAAAGCGCGTAGTTCCGGAGATAAGTCAGGTCGTAGCGCCCGCCCGGCGAGGTGAGGTGCACCACCAGCATCAGGTCGGGCGAGGACTTCACCACCGAAACGCCGAGGCGGCGCACCTCCTCGGGCAGGCGCGGCTCGGCCTGCGCGACGCGGTTCTGCACCAGCTGCTGCGCCTGATCGGGGTCGGTGCCGATGCGGAAGGTGACGGTCAGCTGCATCGTGCCGTCGGTGGTCGCCTGGCTCGACATGTAGAGCATGCCTTCGACGCCGTTGATCTGCTCCTCCAGCGGCGTCGCCACCGTTTCGGCGATCACCGCCGGGTTGGCGCCGGGATAGGCCGCGCGCACCACGACGGAGGGGGGCACGACTTCCGGGTATTCCGAGATCGGCAGCGCGAAGATCGACAGGAGGCCGCCCAGAAAGATCAGGACGGAGAGAACGCCCGCGAAGACGGGGCGATCCACGAAGAACCGGGAAATGGTCATCGGAGCGGACTTTCGGGAAAGAAAAAAGAGACGGGCCGCGCGGCGGAGCGAGAGGGAGGGGGAGGGCGCTCCGCCGCCGGCGCGTCAGCGCGCGCTGGCTTGCCTGTCGAGGCCGCGTCCGGTCTCCATGGAGACCATCTGCGGGGCGACGCGCGCGCCGGGGCGAAGGCGCTGGAGACCGTTGACCACCACGCGCTCGTCGGCGGAGAGGCCGCTTTCCACGACGCGCATGTCGCCGGAGGCGGGGCCGAGATGGACTTCGCGGTACTGCACGGTGTCCTTGTCGTCGACCACCAGGACATAGCGCTTGTCCTGATCGGTGCCGACCGCGCGCTCGGACACGAGAAGGGCGGTGCCCGCATCGGGCTGGCCGAGGCGCAGCCGCGCGAACTGGCCGGGCATCAGCGTCCCGTCCGGGTTGGGGAAGGCGACGCGCAGGCCCACCGTCCCGTTGGCCGGGTCGACGCTGGGGTCCACGAACTGGACGCGGCCTTCCACGCTTTCGCGATCGGCGAGGTCGAGCCGGGCGGGAATGCGGGTGATCTCGGCCATGCCGCCCGCCGCGCGCACGAGGCGCTGCACGGTTTCCTCGTCGGCATCGAACGCGGCGTAGATCGGGTCCACCGACACCATGCGGGCGAGCACGGGCGAGGTCGCCCCGGCCGAGACGAGATTGCCGCCCGTCACCTCCAGCCGCCCGATGCGGCCCGAAACCGGCGCGCGGATTTCGGTATAGGAGAGATCGAGTTCGGCGCTGCGCAGCGCGGCCTCCGCGGAGGCGAGCCCGGCCTGCGCTTCCGCCGCCGCCTGGACGCGGCGGTCGAATTCCGAGGCGGCGATCGTGCGGTTTCCCTGAAGCTGCGAGCCGCGATCGCGCTCGCCGATCGCGAAGGCGAGGCGCGCCTCGGCCGCCTGCCGGTCGGACAGGGCGCGCTCCATGGTGGCGCGATAGGGGGCGGGGTCGATGGTGACGAGCAGCGCGCCCTTTTCCACCAGCGCGCCCTCATGGAAATGGGCGGCCTCGATGGCGCCCGCGACGCGCGAGCGGATCTCGACGCGCTCGACGGCTTCGAGACGCCCGGAATGGCGCGACCAGAGGTCCACCGGCCGCCGCTCGACGCGGGCGACGGATGCGGGAATGGCGGGGGGAGTTGCGGGCGGCTGGGCCTCGGCGGTTTCCGCGCCGGTCGCGGGCCTCGGTTCCTGAGTCAGGACGCCGAGGCCGAGAAAGGAGACGGCGAGGGCGGCGGCCGCCGTGCTGGCCATGAAGGCGGCGACCCTGTTGAGGAGGATGGGGAGCTTCGACACGGGAGGACTTCCTTCGGGACGGCGGGGAGGGGGCATTGCCCGCGCACCCTGCGAGGCGAGTTGGCTTCGCCGGGTGCGTGGGGCCGGGAACACGGGAGGACCCCTCCGGCCAGCGGGCGTTGAGGGGCAGGCGCTAGAGAAGCAGGCTGTTGACCTCGCCCTCGGGGATTGGCCGGCGCGCGGGTGCGCGGCGGTGCGGCGCGGGCAGCATGTCCTTCGCCTCGGCCGGAGCGGAAAGGCGGGTGAACCAGCCGCGAAGCCGGGCGGCGAGAGTGCCGGGAAGCGAGCGGGTGGGCGTGGAGGTTTCGGGCGCGGCGTTGCGGAGCGAGGGGCGCTGAGAGATCAGGGACATGACGGGTTCCTCGTCTGGCGTTGCGTCGAAGGGACTTTAAGTTTTGAGCGGGGCGCTCGGCGGCAGGGCTGGCCGGATCGCCGTGTGGGGATGGGCCGCGAAGGCCGAGCCATGCCGTCTGCACCGCTCGGGTCTTCGCGTCTCGTCCCCCGCCAGCCTTCGCCGAAGAGCTTGTCAGGGGCTCCGGGGCGGCTCGCCCGCTTTCACGTCGCGGGCGAGCCTCGATGTCAGAAGCTGTCCGAGCCCGGAACGAGGGTGCCGGTCAGCGTGGAGGACGGGGCCGCCACCGGCTGCGGGGCGGCCTTTGCTTCCGTGCGCTCGGTGAGCGGGCGGGCGGCGGGATAGGTGTAGACGGCCTCGATCCGCTCGTGCGTCGTGACGGTCGGCGCGATCACCGACCAGTCGGCGGCGGACTGGCGGTCGCGCGCC